>CAZCZP010000007.1:0-36797 GCA_964502895.1 uncultured Bifidobacteriaceae bacterium | reverse complement strand
GCAAGCCGTTGGTTTCGGCGAAGTGAGTAAACTTCCGGTCTTTCAGTCGCGTCACTCCGAAACCGTCGCACCCGATCCACAAACTCCCGTCGCTCGCCGCGAGCAGCGCTGTGATCCAACCTTGTTTCAACTCGGGGGCGGAAGATTCGTCAACCACCGTGAAACGCACGCCATCGAATCGAGCCAATCCCTCGTGCGTGCCAACCCACAAGTAGCCATCGCCGGTTTGCGCGATGGCATAGACCGAATTCTGGGGCAGGCCCTCGTCGGTTTGCCAAATGCGGACACCAAAGGGGATGATTGCGTTTGTGGCAGTAGCTGCCAGGAGCGTGCCATGTCCGAGCGCAAGCGCACACCAGACAGCGTTCCAATAAGGGAACGCATGAAAAAAATCTTGCCCGCCACGTTTCATGAACGATTCGCCCGCAATCTATACCGGTTTCGCGAGGGGAAGAAACGCTAAACTCGGCTCGCCCGAGTGGGCGATGCGGATGACACCAACCGCGCGGGTGGTTACATGATTATGTGATGTTGGATTTGTCTGCGAGCGTTGCCAATTGCTGAAACCGGACCTAAAGTCAAAATACATGTGCGAGTCGCGTTCGCAGGAACGCGGTTCCGGATCAACTCTCAAAACCGGGAACATGATTCATTGAGGGTGACACCTGAAACTCAAAGTAGCATTATGAAAAGAAGTCTCCTGACCGTTCTGGCTTTGGCAGCAATCAACAGCGGCTCATTTGCTGATATTGTTTATATCACAGGTCGCCCTGCCGGGAACCCCTCACCTGGAGGACCCAACAACGATGGAACGTATTCCGAACTCATCAGTGGCTCGGATGTGGGTGCGGCCAGCAGCGCGATCGGCTCGCCATCTCGTTCCGGGGCTCGATTTTTTTCGAGCACGGTGTTCACGAACACCATAGTCACAGGCGAGCCGTTTCTGCGGTTGACTCCGACCTTGGGCATCGCGGGTGCAACTTATCAAATCCACTACACTCACAGCTCGACCGCCAACAACACAACGCAGGACGCCATCACCGGGTTTAGCAACGCAGCGAATTGCACACTGTCCTTCACGGAAACCGACAAGTTCCAACGCAGGTTCGGACAGCCCGCCCCGCAACAGTGGCAGTTTCTCGGATACCTGACCAACGATCCTGGAAGCACCACGCCAACAATTGATCTTTATCTGAAGAGCGCAACCAACATCAACGCGAGCACAGCGCGGTTCATTTTTGATTGTATCCGGTTCACGTTTGACGAGCCCTGCCTGTATGTTCCAACCGTCGGTGTTACCGGCCCATTGGGAAGCAATTCGACAACGGTAGCAGTCACCGGGGTCAGCAACGCCGCCACTAAAATCACCGTTTATCAGGACACGGGTTCAGGCATGGTTCAAATAGGCTCCAAAACGAGCGACATCGTGGGAGGCAATAACAGCGTAACCGTGAGCGGGCTGGTAAAGGGCGCTCGCGTCGCCGCCACGCAAACTGTGGGTGGTCAGGAAGGTTGTGTCCCGACCACAGGCACGCTCGTGGGCGGTGGCGCAAACCCGCGAGTCCGCGTGGCACTGAGCATTCGCGAAACGACCAGCACAGGTCCGGTTGGCTCGGGCGGTGTTTCGACAGATGGTGACATTCATTTCCTCGGGGCTACCACTCGCATCGGCGGTGCTCCCGGAGATGGGCCGGTCCTTTATCCAAGCAACAACTGGCAGACTTTGACTTTTGATGCCGGATGGCGGTCGCTCAGCAATCCGGCCAACGTTAATGGCGCCTTGGTGGCGTCCAGCGGATACAGTCCCAACGATTCCGTTTCCATCCGGGCCTTTGCCTTCCGAACGTTCAGCGAAAATGGAGCGACGATCTATTCACCGTCGGGTGCGGCATCCGCAATCGTCACGAGCAATGATACGTTTGCGGTGAATTGGACTTGGGATGCCGTTCCAGGTGCCGATGGTTATCGCCTCTTGCGCACAAATCATCTCACCACAATTGTCGATGCCACGGACGTTACGGGCACGAACTTTTTCGCAGATCAGAATACCTCCTGGGGCTCCCCGACCACGGTTACTCCCACGAATACGCAAATCGGACCCACGCCTTCGATCAAATGGAATCTGGGTGCGGGCTCGCCTGTCGGCACGTTGAATGATATCGCCACCCGCTGGGGCATCCTCGAGGCCATTGCCTTTGCGATTGATGATCTTGAAGATACCGGGCCCTACGACCTTTACATAGACAACCTCCAGAACAGCTCGACAAACTGGCAGACCTTCGAGAGCGCACCAGCGGGCCTCACAGATTTTGCGTTCCGCGCGCCGAACTTTTCGGGGACTACCAGCGGCAATCTTCTGCCAGCGCCGAATGTCGCCGCAGTAGCCAACAACGTGGCCGACACTGGAAGCAAATCGTTGCGCGTGCGCTTTCAGTGGATTGATCTCACCGGCTCGCGGTGGTTGCGATTGACGACTTCCGGCGTGGGCAATCCGCAGATCAACCTGGAGAATCCTACGTCTATTCGATTCTTGTTGCAGCCAGTCGGCGCACCCACTCCAGCGACTCCACCGGCGCCAACGTTGTCCATCAGTTCTGTCGGTGGCCAGCCTGTGTTGAACTGGCAGGGTGGACATCGGCTCCAGACTTCCGTGGATGTTGGCGGCACGTACACCAACATTCAGCAAGGGCTCTCGGCCACCACCAACACATTCCTCGGGCCGTACACCAATACATTTACTGAACCGACCAGATTCTTCCGTCTGGTTGATTGACAGAATTCAGCAGCTATCAAAAGGCCGGACCCAAAACGTCCGGCCTTTTTCCTTTTTCGTGTGGCCAACAGATCTTCCCATCAGTGAAAATCGCAGGCCAATGGTTGAAAAATCTTTATACAAATCCAGCCAACTAGGTGTCTATGCTGGTAGAACTGTGAATTTGGGTCATACACCGCCTTGGTGCGAAAGGATTTACAAAGCGAAAGCGGCCGAGTTGATTCTCTACGGCCGCGCGTTGGGCCTTGGCCACAGCGAGGCTGAGGACGTTTTGCAGGAGACTTTCCTTTCGTTGCTGCAAACGGACCGGACTCCGGAAGAGCCCGAGCGGTATTGCGTGCGCAGCTTTCGCAATCGCGCGATGAATTACCATCGTTCCTTCTGGCGGCGGCTGACGCGCGAAATGGAGTCGGTTCGCTGGTTTGAGCGGTCGTCTTCCGAGAGCCGCGAGGAACGCGCGGCCATGCGTTGCTTGAGAGAATTGCCCGTGGCACAGCGCGAGGTGATCGTATTGAAGATCTGGCATGACTACACATTCGAGGAAATCGGCGAACTGCTCGATATATCGCCCAACACCGCAGCGGGCCGCTACCGGTATGGCCTGGAAAAAATGAGGGCCTGCTTGAAAGGAGAGAATTATGAACGAGACGAACCCATTGGAGACGCAATTGCGTTCCTGGACCCCGCGCCGCCCGTCGGCTAAACTTCAGCGAAAACTGTTCGGCCACCCGGCGGATACCCGGCGCCCGGCAGGAAATATCTTTTGGCTCGGCCCGGTCACGGCTTGTCTGCTGATGATTGGGGTGATCCTCAGCCCCGCGCTGCGGGATTCCGCGAACTTTGCCGTGGTTCCACGGGATGACGAATTCGTCGCCATGATTCTCAGCAATCAAAGTTACGCGGCCTTTCTGCCCGGCAGCTTTCAGCAATCGGCCAACCGGCTGGACACTTTTGAATGGACAAACGGGAGGCGTTCCACTTCTTTTGTGGGCTCTTTGTCGCCCGGTAGGACAAACGATTAAGAATGAGCATGGAAAAATCCCCGCGAAGCGGGACGCCGCCCGCCCAGGGCCAGGGCGTCCCCGTTTCTCCCGTCAAAACGCCAGCGCCCCCGGAGGGTCCGGTTCATGTGCCCCCGCTCTTTCGCAAGATTGACTGGTTCACATTCATCGTCACCACGCTGCTGGTGTTCATCGGGTATTATCTGACGCTGGCGCCGGACCTGACGCTGGAGGATTCGGGTGAAATGGCCGTGGCGTCTTATTACGCGGGCATTCCGCATCCGCCGGGCTATCCGGTGTGGACGCTTTACAGTTGGTTCTTCACGGTCATTTTGCCGGTCTCGAACATCGCCTGGCGGGTGGCGGTTTCGTCGGCGGTTGCCGGAGCGCTCGCTTGCGGAATGCTAGGCATGCTCGTTTCGCGCGGCAGCAGCATGATGATGGAGGGCATCGCGGACTTGAAAAACATTGACCGGCGTTGGGAAAGCGCCATTTGCATCGTGTCGGGATTCGTGGCCGGCATGCTGTTGGCCTTCGACGGTTACATGTGGAGTCAATCCATAATCGTGGAAGTTTACGCATTGACGGTCCTTTCGCTGATGGCAGTGATGCTCGGCTTGCTGCGGTGGACCTATGCGCCACACCAACATCGCTATCTGTATCTGGCGTTCTTCATGTTCGGCATCTGTTTCAACAATCACCAATCTTTGCTCGTCATCGCGCTGGGAATGGAAATCCTGGTGCTGGTCGTCGAACGCAAGCTGGCCCGGGAATTTTACTTTTGGAACACCATTCTCTTCGTGGTGGTGCTGGCATTGAATCCATCAATCCTGACCGGCAACAACGCGCTGCTGACGATTTTCTGGATCATCGGCTTGAAATCGCTGGGCCTGTGGTTGTGGTTGGCCGTCTCCACAAAAAAGCGCCTTGTGGAACTCGGCCGCGACTTCTGCATGCTCGGCACCCTGGGTTATGCCGGCGTGATCTTCCTCGTCTTAACCGGCTGGATAACAACTTTCGAAAAATCCAAAGGCGCGTTCTTTCTGGTGAATGTGGTGGGCATCGCGTGTGTCGTGGGATTCATTCGGCTGTGCCAATTGACGAGCAAGCTGACCCGGGAATGGCTGGTGGCATTGGCTGCGGGTGGCAGTTGGTTTCTGGGGGCGGCATTCTACCTCTACATGCCGCTGGCAGGTGCGACCAATCCACCGATGCAATGGGGTTATCCCCGTACGGTGGAAGGGTTCGTCCACGCCTTCACCCGCGGCCAGTACGAACGGATTCGCCCCACAACTGGCGTGGGAGAAACTCCCCTGGAAGTTTTCGGCAGCTTCATCTCCACCTATACCAAGCAAGTCTGGATGTTCCTTGAAGGGTTGAATGAGGAGTTTAACCTCATCTATGTCGTCATCGCGCTCTTGATGTTTCTCTACTACCGGCGCATGCAGGCCCGCGAGCGGGCATGGACGCTGGGTGTGACGGCAATTTTTCTTTGCCTCGGGCCGTTCCTGATCGTTTTGTTCAACCCGCCGCCTGACCGGCAGGCCCGCGAACTGATCCGCGTATTTTTCACGGCGTCGCACGTTCTGGTGGCGATGGGGGTCGGTTACGGGTTGTCGCTCATCATGGCGTCGCTGGCCACGCATTACGATCGCTTCCGACGCGCGGCCACGCTCGGCGGAGCCGTGGCCGTGGACCTGGCTTTGTTTTCTCTCGCAGTGGTTACTTACTCACAGTTGGGCGACAATGAACCCGGTGATGAACCTGGGGTCAAAAAATTTCTCATCTTTGTCTTCTTCGCCTTATGCGCCACGAGTCTGGTACTGCTGGCTTATCGCCTGTTTCTGTCTCCCAACGCGATGAATGAAGAACGGCCAACCCTGATTGGGTTGAGCGCCATTGGTTTGATTTGTTTTCTCATGGGCATTGTTTACTCGCGCAATCTCGATACCGGAGTGGAGCAGGCTTCGCTGGTCGGTTTCGCGAAAGTACTTTGCTGGTTGCTGGCCGCCGGCTGCCTTTACCTTGCGCAACGGCCAAAGCGCGGCGATGACCGCACCATCATGCTGGCGGTGGGCGGCTTGCTGGCGTTGCTTTCGGCCGGAATGACCGTGATGACCATGCTGGGCGACAAGCCGAGCATCAGCACATTTGTCAGCACGCTTGCGGAAGCGTTTCAGCCTGGCCAATACGCCATGCCCGTGTTTGCCAATTTGATTTTGCTCGGCATGGCGATCGCCTTCGTCATCGCGTCGTGGCTCTTTCGCGCCCGCGCGCCGCTCGGAATCGCGCTCGCCGTGTTTGCAATCATGCCGCTGCATCCCATCATGTCCCATTGGTTCGAGAACGAACAGCGCGGCCACATGTTCGGCTACTGGTTCGGTCACGACATGTTCACGCCGCCATTCGAGGGGCCGGACGGGAAATTTTCTTACGATCCCAAAGTGCGCGAGCAGATGATGAAAGACCCGGAGAAGGCAAAATCCATTTACCCCGAGATGACCCGGGACGCCATCCTCTACGGGGGAACGGACCCCGGGCGTTTCTGCCCCACCTACATGGTTTTCTGCGAGAGCTTCATTCCACCGCGCTGCAAGATGGACACCGACCCGAACTTCGACCGGCGCGACGTTTATGTCATCACGCAAAACGCCCTGGCCGACGGCACTTATCTCAATTACATCCGCGCGCATTACAACCGCAGCACGCAGATTGATCCTCCCTTCTTCCAGGAGTTGTTGCGCGGGCCAAAGGAACGCGAACAGAATTACAAAACGAATTTCCTGGCGCGCATCGCGACGACGCTGCTCGACAAGCCGCTGACGGCGCTGGGCGCTTCCATCGAAGCCCGCCGCCGCCGTGAGGGCGTATATCCGCAACGGGAAATGTGCATCGCCACGCCCGACGATTCGCAGCGTTGCTTCCACGAATACCTGATGGACGCGCAGAAACGGCTCGCGCACGACCAGCAATTTCCCAATGCGCCCCGCCAAATCCGGCCCGGTGAGGACGTCAAGATCATTGACAATCGCGTTCAGGTTTCCGGCCAGGTCGCCGTCATGACCATCAACGGACTCATCACGAAAGTCATGTTCGACAAGAACCCGACCAACGAGTTTTTTGTCGAGGAAAGTTTCCCCCTCGACTGGATGTATCCGCATCTCACGCCGTTCGGGATCATCATGAAGATCAACCGGCAGACGCTGCCGACGCTGCCGGAAGAGGTGCTGGAGCGGGACCACGAATTCTGGTCGAAATATTCCGAGCGGTTGATTGGCAATTGGATCACCTACGACACGCCGGTGAAGGACATCGTTGCCTGGGTGGAGAAGGTCTATCTGCGGCGCGACCTGAGCGATTTCAAGGGCGACCGCAAATTCGTGCGGGACGACCAGGCCCAAAAGGCGTTTTCAAAACTGCGCAGTTCCATTGGCGGCGTCTATGCCTGGCGGTTGAATCCCGGCATTCCCGCCGAGTTCAGACCCACTCCCGCCGAATATCAGCGCATTCAGAAAGAGGCGGACTTTACGTTCCGGCAGGCGTTCGCGTTTTGCCCTTACAGTCCGGAAGCGGTCTTCCGTTACGTCCAACTTCTTACCAGCCCACAGGTGCAGCGGTTTGACGACGCGCTGCTCATCGCCGAGACTTGCTTGAAGCTCGACCCCTACAACGGCCAGGTTCTCGGGCTTGTGCAAAACCTGCGAGGCATCGGCAAACAGCAGGCCGATTTTGAAAGGTCGCGCGCGAATCTGGCGCAATTGGAAGCCAACGTGCGGAACAATCCCACGAACTTCCAGGCAGCGTTCAGTCTGGCGCAAGCCTACTACCAGATGCAGCAAACGGAACGCGCGATTGCCATCTTCGATCAACTCATCACCAACTCCCAGGCGAATCCCACGATCATCCTCACGATCGCCCGGGCCTACGTTGAAATGGGCAATTGGGCCAAACTGGAAACGACACTCGAACAACTGGTCAAGGTCATGCCCGAGTCGCCCGAAGCCTGGTATGACCTCGCCGCTTTCAAAGCTTCCCTCGGCAAAACCGGCGAAGCCATGGAGCCCTTCAAGCAAGCGCTGGAGTTGAACGGCAAACGGCTGGCCACAAATCCGCAAGCGCCCAACTTGCTTCACACCAACCGCACCGACGCGCGCTTCAATTCGATGCGCCACTTGCCCGAGTATCAGAAGCTCATCGCGCCGAAGTAACTGGCGTCAAGAAGTCAGGCGCTTCGAACCTCCTTCTGCCAAGGATGCAAGCCCGTTTCTGCCGCGTCCCCAGAACTGGTGACTGTTGGCCAGCCGTAGCCGTGTTAGGCTGGATGCATAGTTGGGATGCAAAACGCAGTTACCGTGTGTGTGAGTTAAGGCGTAAGTCTGCGACGCCGCATCCCGGAGAAAAATTTGTTCTCAGTCTCGGGCCGGATGAAAATCCGGCCCTTGTTCTTTTCAGCACCCTCGCTCCCGAAACATTCTGGCGACGGGAAAGCCGAACGTGCTAGGCTGTCCACATGAAAAAACCTCGCCCTGCCGGCACGCTCGCACCGCTGCTCTTGCTCGGCCTGTTTGCCGTGCCGCAAACTCAAGCTGAGGAAAAAGCCGACGCCAGTTTTACCCCGTTGTTCCCCAAGGAAGGAATTCCCGAAGGCTGGGTCGTGCGCGCCTGGAACGATATCAGCAAGCCGCCCGCGCAGGCCAGCGTATGGAAGGTTGAGAACGGAGTCCTGCATGGCAGTGAACCCCGCGGCACGTGGTTGGTGAGCGAGAAGGAATACGGCGATTTCGTCCTCGAGTTTGAATTCAAGCTCGGCCCCATGGGCAACAGCGGCCTGGCTTTGCGGTCGCCCATGAATGGCGATCCGGCGTTCGACGGCATGGAATTGCAGATGGCCGATTTGCGCTACAATCCTCAGGCAAAGGATTCCGAACTGACCGGGGGCATCTATCGCGCCGTTGCTCCCTCCAAACAAATCTACAAACCGACGGAGTGGAATCGCTATGAAGTCACTCTCAAAGGGCCGCGGCTGAAAGTCGTGCTCAACGGCGAGATTATTCAGGACATCAACCTCGACGATCAGGCGCAGGAAGTGAAACGCCACGACGAGTCACTCGCTCCGCCGATCAAAGCCCGGCCCCGAAAAGGCCATATCGGCTTTCAGGAACTGAGCCGGGGTGGCGATCACGTTTTGATTCGAAACGCACGCATCAAGATTTTGGAGTAATCCCAGGATCTTCTGAGCCGCTGCAGCGAGCACGCCCCTTGGACCGGCAACGCAATCAATTCGTTCTCTCCATTGACGTCCCATCCTTCGCGGGAAAAGACCCGCGTGGAACGAGGATTCTGCATTCCGCAGTCAGCAGCAAGTCGCGGCCTGTGTCGAGATGACTCGCAGCCACGATTTTCGGAATCACCGTCTCAACCTCATAGTATTTCGCTATGTCTTCGTTGATCGAGGCGGGATACCAGTGCTCGACGGTCAAATACATCCGGTCGTAGTAATGCTGGCGTATCCGCTCGCCAAACCGTGACCGCTCGCTCATACCAGCCATTCGAAGTTCGAGGAGCGTATTGGTGCGATCCAGTGGTACTTCGCGCGAGCCGGCCCGCAACAGATACATCATCCCGTGACCGACGAGGACTTTGCGGCCCGCTTTGAGATCGTCGTTGATCCGCTGTTGGATGTCCCCACACACCGAATACATCGCTGGATGTGGAGGCATCTTCGGGGGAAATAAGAAGCCCACAAACACGATCAGCAAGGTTGCCACGGTCCAGTCAAATGATTTCGCCTCTTCTCCCGGCGGCGCACGGTTCGCGGATCGGTTCAGCCAGAGTGCGATTGCCGGCCAGGTGAGCAGCACCAGCCAGAGTTGGAAGATAATGAGGTTGTTCCACACTCCCATCGCCTTCACATAGGCGGTCACGTTGGGACAAACAGAGAACATCCCGATGGCCGCACAGAACTGAACATATTCGCGGCCCGTTTGGCCCGAGCGCCACAGCAAACCCATGCTGATCAAGCCCAGCACAAACAAGAAAGCCCGGTCCGCCGTGACCAAATCAATCGTCATCCAGTAGAATCGTGTCAGGTGAATGCCCTGGCTGGGGAGCAATTCGACGAGAAAGAATCTGGCCTCGGGGGACCGCGCCAACAAGGCAACAGCGGTCGCGGTGGACAGAAGGCCCACGGCCAGCAGCAACCACCACCACCGCCAACCCCATGGATTGAACCGCGCGAAAACGATGGCGGGTCCGAGAAAGGATAGCGCTAAAATTTGCTTGGCGAACACGCCCCAACCTGCGAACAGCATCACCAGCACGGCGATGCTAAATTGCTTTTCCCGCCAGGCCCAAAGCGTCAGAAAAAAAACACCTGCCGTATGCAGCATCACAAGATTATCCGGGTGCGTCACGTCCGCGGTGAAATTCCGGAAAATCGCAAGCGTGGCAACACCCGCTCCGAGCCAGGCGAAGCGCGGAAAGCGGTTGTCCGGCGCGATCATTCTCAATGCAAGGCGCAGCGCTAATCCTGCGGAAACGCCAGCGAGCAGGCCGACGGCAACGTTCACCAACCGGCAATATCGAATGTCCAGATGCAGCCCGAAAGGCTTGAGCAGTAAGAACGTTATGTATTCCAACCCCGGCGCATAAACGAAAGAGTTGCCGTCGGCTGCAGGACCGTACAAAGGCTGACCGAGATCCAGCTTCAGCATGTTCGTCATGAACGGACTTTCCGGCCATACGAACAAGTCCCATGGAAACTGCGCGCGGAGCACAATCACGACCGCCAGCCACGCAAGATAGGCGACAACTAGAACGGAAAGAAAGCGCACGAGCCACCGCGTCCAGGGCGGATTATCAGTGGCGAAAGACTTCACTTCGGAAACCACCGTGCAGAGCTTGCGGGCGACTTCCGCATTGGCAAGCAGAATCACCGCGGGCTAACATGCGCCGCCGGCCGCCCGGAACACAATGGTTGCGGCAGGCTCAACTGAATGATGACGGAGCAACGCGCGCTCATCACCGGCGGCTCGGGTTACTTCGGCTCGCTGCTGCGCGATTGTTTGCAGCAACGCGGCCAGGTCGTGCGCGTGTTCGACATCGCGGATGCGGATGATCGGCCCGGAGAAGTCGAATTCGTGCGAGGCGATATTCGCGACGCGGCGCGCGTTGTTGAGGCGGTGGCCGGCTGCGACACGATTTATCACTCTGTTGCCCAAGTGCCGTTGGCAAAGGACAAGGAATTATTTCACTCCGTGAATGTTCACGGCACGGAAAATCTATTGCGCGCCGCGCGCGGGGCGAAGGTGCGTAAAGTCATTTACATCTCGTCGAGTGCTGTTTTCGGCGCGCCGAAAACGAATCCGGTAAGCGAAGAAACGCTGCCAACCCCCGGCGAAGCCTACGGTCGAGCGAAACTGGAGGGCGAGAATCTTTGTCGCGCGTTTGCCCAACAAGGTTTGGACGTAACCGTAATTCGCCCGCGCACCATCTTGGGCCATGGCCGGCTGGGGATTTTTCAAATCCTCTTCGAGTGGATTCGCGAGGGTTACAACATTCCGGTGCTCGGTCGCGGCGACAACGTGTATCAGTTCGTCCACGCGGATGATCTGGCGGAAGCCTGCATTCTTGCAGCGGCCCGGCCCGGCCCGACCACCTACAACTGTGGGGCCTCGACCTACGGCACAATGCGCGCGGCATTGGAGAATCTGTGCATCCACGCAAAGACCGGGTCAAAGGTCCGGAGTGTTCCAATGTCGCCAGCGGTTTGTGCGATGAAGTTCACCAGCGCACTCGGTCTTTCACCTTTGGGCGCGTACCACGCCCTGATGTATGGCCGGTCGCTTTATTTCGACATCAGCAAGGCGCGTCGCGAATTGAACTGGCATCCGCGATTTTCCACCGACCAGATGTTCGCGCAGAGTTACGATTGGTACCTGGCCAATCGAGAAAACCTTCCAAGCGCTCATCACACCTCCCACCACCGATCGCCGGTGAAGCAGGGAATCCTCTCGTTGGTGAAGCGCCTGATCTAGCCGAACGTTGAGACGCGGCCCGACGGAAAAAACCTGTGCTTGGATTGGACGCGGCCCGCGAAGTGGCTCCCGACGAGGCTTGCGTGCGAAAACCTCAATCTACCAGGGCTATCGCGACCTGCGGCTCAAGCGTTTCAACCGGAGATTCACAGTCCTTGGCTTGGACCAATCCGAGGACGGAAAGGGCGGCTTCAGAGTGTTGGGCGCGATTCGTGAACTGCAAGTAACCGGCAAAGATGCCGCTGATAATAACTCCCGCAACCGCGATGCACATCGTCACTTCCGCCAGTGTGAAAGCTGCGGACTTTGTCCTGTAAGATCCGGTTCTCAATGGTTTACGCAGAAGCATAACTGTTTTACGCTCGATCCAATTCGGCCAAGCGCCCGTATTCGAGCATTTCTGCTGCCGCGGTGATTTCCTGGGCGAGTTCGCGCAAAAGTGTCCCGATAAAAGACCGGGTTGGCAAAAAACTGGACACGGCCGACGAAACCACCGCAACCAGCATTTCCTCCAGGTTCGCACGGGGACAACTCGATTAGACTAGCCGGTTTGTGGTCAGCGGCTTGACCGTTACTCGGTCGCGGATTTGTCCGCGTGGATGTGACGGCCACGATATTTCTTTCTCGATCCGCAATCGCCGCCTAATTTTCCGGGTGCATTTGTCTCCGGGTCAGATCGTTCAACTCGAAATTCAGGACATCGCCTTTGGCGGCGAGGGGGTCGCCCGAATTGATGATTTTGTCGTATTCGTGCCGTTCGTGATCGTAGGTGAACTGGTCGAAGCGGAACTTACAGAAGTCAAAAAGAGCTTTGGGCGCGCACGTCTGCTGCGTGTCGTGCAATCTTCGCCGGCTCGGGTCGAGCCGGCCTGCCGCTATTTTGGCGCGTGCGGCGGTTGCCAATACCAGCATATCGCCTACGGCACGCAGTTGGAAATCAAGCGAAAGCAGATTGCGGATTTGTTCCAACGCATTGGCGGCTTCCGTCCCGAAGTAGTGTCGCCGGTGGTCGCCTGCCCGCAACCTTACGGCTACCGCAACCGGATCATGATTCGCAGCCAGTGGAACAAGCCCGCACAAAAATTGAACATTGGCTTCATCCGCGGCGACTGCGGCCTTGTGGAGGACATTGAGGAATGCAAGATTGCCGAACCGGCGATAAATGAGCAGATCAAGCAGGTTTGGGCGCATCCACCTCCCAAGGGTGGCCTCAAGGTGGTGCTTCGAATCCCGCCCGACGGCTGGGATGTCCCGCCGGATTCTTTTTTTCAAAACAATTTTTCCCTGCTCCCCAAACTGGTGGAAACGGCGCGTGAAATTCTCCGCGCAGGCGGGACGCGGCATTTGGTGGACCTCTACTGCGGTGTGGGGTTTTTTGCCATCGAACTGGCAGATGCGGTGGAAAAATTTGTGGGAGTCGAATACGACCAGCCGGCGGTCAAGGCAGCCCGCCGCAATGCGGCAACTCGCGGGCGAACGAATGGTGAGTTTATCGCCGCATCCGTCGAGACGGTTTTGCCGGAAATTCTGCGGCGCTTTTCAGCCCGGGATTCCACAGTTTTACTTGATCCGCCGCGCAAAGGCTGCCAGCCGCAGGTCCTCGAATTGTTACGCAGTCAGCGGCCGGCACAGATCATTTATGTTTCATGCCACCCGGCGACGATGGCCCGGGACTTGAACATTTTGTGCGCCGGAGGTGTCTTTGAACTCGTGCGCGTAGCGCCGCTGGACATGTTTCCGCAAACCCAGCACGTCGAATGCATCGCGGACCTTCGTGCCACAGAAATTGTGGCGGGTCAACGGGGCTAAACTGGTCTTGCCAAGTCTCCGCGCATCGTTTCAACTGTTTTCAACGAATGACCACGGGACAAGATTGGGATGACAAGCGAACTTCTGTTCGCAGCAAGTTGCCCTGGATGGTGGCAGCCGCCGCGCTGCTGGTTTACCTTTTCACCCTCAACCACTGGATTTCACTGAATCGTTGGGCTTCGGTTGATTTCTGGAATTCTTCGCATAACAGCCTGTCGTTGGTCGCCGGTGCGTCCGGCTGGAACTGGCAGCCGGAAGTGGTGCGACCGCTGTACTTTCTCGTCACGTACCCGGGGCGCTGGCTGCCGGACGCCTGGGTGCCGCTCGCGTTGAATTGCTTCTCCATGCTATGCGGCGTTGTGAGTTTGGCCTTGCTGGCACGCTCGGTCGCTTTGCTGCCGCATGATCGGACGCGAGACCAACGCGAGCGCGAGCAAAGCCCTTTTTCCCTGCTCTCAATTCCCGGCGCGTGGATTCCCCCGGTGCTGGCGGCCGCAGTGTGTGGATTGCAACTCACTTTTTGGGAACACGCCACCATCGCATCCTACGAGATGTTCGACCTGTTGTTGTTTGCGTACCTGATTCACAGCCTGCTCGCCTATCGCATTGATGAACGGGAATCGCGCCTGTTCCGCGCGGCGTTCATTTACGGGTTGGGCATGACGAACAACTTTGCGATGATCGGTTTTTTTCCGGTGTTCATCGCGGCGTTGGTGTGGATCCGGGGGTTCAGTTTTTTCAACATCCGTTTCCTCGGTCGCATGGCGCTTTGCGGGCTGGCCGGGCTGACGCTGATTCTGTTGTTGCCGGTTCTGGCGACTCTTTCAAAAAACCAACCCACGGATTTCTGGGAAACGCTCAGGACGTATCTGGTGCTTACCAAGGGCAGCCTGCTGGGTTTTCCCAGAAAAACGCTTGCGCTCCTGGGGCTGGCTTCGTTGGTGCCCGTGCTGCTGATTGCGATTCGTTGGTCTTCACATTTTGGCGACACCAGCCGGTTAGGAACCATCATGGCGACGTGGATGTTTCACGTCGTCCATGGCGCGCTTCTGGCGTTTTGCCTGTGGGTGTCGTTCGATTCCCCGCTGAGTCCGCGGTTGATGGACGCAAAGGAATTGCCGGAGAATTTCAGGTATCCGTTTCTTACGTTTTATTATTTGGGCGCGTTGAGCATCGGTTACTTCAGCGGCTATTTCCTGCTCGTTTTTCGTACCGTGCAAATGCGTGGTCGCCGCCTGCCGGAACCGATGCGATGGGCCAGCCGGATTTTTCCCGCTCTGATCGTCGCCTTGCTGGTCATCGTTCCGATCGGGCTGGTTTACCGGAACCTCCCCCAAATTCGTGTCACCAACGGTCCCATGGTGAAGCAATTCGCCTCGGCGATGGCGGAAGGATTGCCCAAGAGCGGCGTGCTCTACAGCGACGATCCCCGTCGCCTGCAAATCATTCGTGCGTGGCTCGCGCGAACCGGTCGGGACGGAGATTTCATCTTGCTCGACACGCAGTCGCTGGCCTGGCCCGGCTACCGGCGCTACGTGCAGAAAACCTATCCGCAAAAGTGGACCGAGCAAGTGACGGACGAAGAGACGCGGCGGTTGGAGGACGCGGAACTGGTCGGCCTGATGCATAAGCTGGCCAAGGAGGCGGAGGTTTACTACCTGCATCCCAGCTTTGGCTACTACTTCGAGTTCTTTTACGACGTGCCCCACGGCCTGGTGCATCAACTCCGGCAATATCCCTCCGACGCTTTGCTGCCACCACCGTTGTCCGCTGAAATTGTTTCCGAGAATGAGGCCTTCTGGTCCAGGCTCGAGGAGGAATCGTTACGGTCGGTCATAGCCCTAGCGACACCGCGCAGTCCGGAGCAGAAACTGGATTTCATCGAGCGCCTTTTCAAGGCGGTCCATTTGAAACCGGCCCTGAACAATCAGGCAGCGCTGCTGGGCACGTTCTATTCCCGTTCCGCAAACAATTGGGGCGTTGAACTCCAGAAATCCGGCGACTTTGAAAGGGCAGCCGGGCGATTCGAACTGGCGCAGAAGCTCAATGCCGCCAACGTTGTGGCGCGGCACAACCTCGAATACAACACGCGCCGGCGCGCGGGGCAAACCGGCCCTTTGAAATTGCCCGACGATTTGAAGGAACAGTTTCTGGACCTGATGCTCACGGAGTTTGGCCCTTATGACGAACCGGGATTGAGTTCCGCCCAAGGCTCGATGTATGTGCAGGGCCGGCTGTTTCGCCAGGCGTCTGAGGCCTTCGACCGCGTGCGCTTGCTCGCGCCGAGTGATTTGGCCAGCCGCATGTGGCTCGCCCAATTTCAATTGATGGCCGGACAAACGAATGCCGTCCTCGCCACGATCAAGGAAATCCGCGGAGCCGCGGATCGCTTCACCCTGACGCGCACCAACCACGTGGACCTCCTGGCTCTCGAGGCGTCCGCGTATTTTGCCGCGAAAGTACCAGAGACCGCGGTGCGGTTGGTTGAGGCGGAACTCAAAAAATACCCCAACGAATTGTACCTGCTGGCCTCGGCCTCCCGGCTTTACTCGCAGCAGGGACAGTTCACCAACGCGCTGGCCGTGGTCAATCGCCAGTTACAGATCGCTCCGGACGACACCACCGCGATGATCAACAAGAGCTACCTTTGCATCAACGTCGGCGCATTTGACGAGGGTATTCGCACGCTGGATCGTTTGCTCACCCTGCAACCGACCAATTATCCCGCCATGCTCAACCGCGCCATTGCTTATCTGCGCACCGACCGGCTCGACGACGCCAAAAGGGATTACGAGGCGCTTCAGCAACAGGTGCCCCAAGCCTTCCAGGTTTATTTTGGCCTCGGAGAAATCGCTTATCGCCGCAAGGAAACCAACAGCGCCATCCAGCACTACGAAGCGTACCTGAGCAACTCGGTCACAAATTCCACTGAAGCGCAGTTCGTCGCAAAGCGGCTCAAAGAACTCAAGGGTATCCCACCCTGAGGCGCGTCCGCATGCGCGTTACGCATGTCATCACGCGGCTGATCATTGGCGGAGCGCAGGAAAATACCGTGGCCACGGTGTTGAACCTCAGGCGCAAGCCGGATGTTGAAGTTCACCTCGTTTCCGGACCCACCATGGGTTCGGAAGGTTCCATGGAATCGCACCTCGCGGAATGTCCCGGGCTTTTGACCATCGTCCCGAGCCTGGTACGTCCCGTGCATCCGTGGCTGGATTTCGTCGCGCTGCGCGCGCTTGCTTCCCATTTTCGCCGGCAGCGCCCGGACATCGTTCACACGCATAGCGGCAAGGCGGGCGTGTTGGGGCGACTCGCCGCGCGTCGCGCCGGAGTCCCGGTCGTGATCCATCACATCCACGGTCCGTCCTTCGGCAATTTCCAGGGGCGACTGGCCAACTGGATTTTCACCGCGGCCGAACGCTACGCCGCGCGGGCGACCACGCATTTCATCTGCTCGGCCCAAGCCATGGCGCGTTTGTATCTGGCCGCCGGGATTGGCCGGGCAGAAATGTACACGCGAATTTTTAGCGGCTTCGATGTCGAACCGTTTTTGCACTCGACCAACAATCCCGCATTGCGGCAACAACTCGGCTTGAGTCCGGACGCTTTCGTAATCGGCAAAATCGCGCGTTTGGCTCCGCTTAAGGGGCACGACGATTTGTTGGCCGCCTTCGCCCGGCTGGTTTCGCAATTGCCGCGGGCGCATCTGCTGATCGTAGGCGGAGGTCCGCTGCGAAACCGGTTGGAAAGCCGCGCGCGCGAACTGCGCATCTCCGACCGGATCGTCTTTACGGGATTGATTCCGCCGGGAGAAGTGGCGCGCTACACTGGGATCATGGACTGCCTCGTTCACTTGTCGTATCGTGAAGCTCTGTCGCGCGCGCTGCCGCAGGCGCTCGCCGCCGGCGTTCCCGTCGTTTCGTATGATTTCGACGGCGCGGAAGAGGTTTGCCAGGACGGCCAGACAGGATTTCTGGTTCGCACCGGCGACCTGCTCGCGGTCACAGACCGGCTGCTGCGTCTCGCAAATGAACCCGGACTGCGCGCGCAATTCGGACGACGCGGACAGCAATTTGTCCGGGAGAATTTTCCGGTCGAGCGGATGGTGGAAAGCATCCATCGGCTTTATCAACAACTGGCCGCCGGGCGAGTTTACACTCAGCTTCAATCATCATGAGTTTTCCCTACAACGCCTATCTTGCGGCGTTCATCAGCGCGTTCGCGGTGACGTTCGGGACGCTGCCGCTGTGGCGACAGTGGTGTCTGCGGGCGGACCTGGTGGACGACCCCGGCCATCGGAAAATCCATGACCGGCCGATTCCGCTGGCGGGTGGGTTGGCCGTTTTGGCGGGGTTGCTGTTACCGCTGGCTGCCGCGGCGGTGATGCTCAAATTCGGCGGGCACCGAATCGCGGGTGCTCCCGAATTGCTTCATGGCCTGGAGGTGCGAGCCGTTCAATTGATTGCCATCGCCCTGGGCGCCGTGGGGGTCGTGATTCTGGGTTTGCTCGACGATAAGCACGCGCTGCGGCCCATGACAAAATTCACGGGCCAGGTTTTCATCGCCGCGCTGGTGGCTGCGGCCGGCGTGCGCATCACGCTGTTCGTTCCCAGCGTGTTGTTCAGTTATGCCGTTACGATTCTGTGGCTGCTCACCGTGATCAATGCGTTCAATTTCATGGACAACATGAATGGCCTGTGTGCCGGCCTGGGCGCCATCGGCGCGGGTTTGCTGGCCATCATCGCGGCCTCGCATGGACAATACCTCGTCGCGCTCATCGCGCTCCTGACCTGCGGGGCGTTGCTCGGATTCCTGCCCCACAATTTTCCCAAGGCGACCGCGTTCCTCGGCGACTCGGGCAGTCACCTGGCAGGTTACCTCCTCGCGGTGCTGGCGATCTTGCCTCACTTCTACAGCGAAACCAATCCGCGTCCCTGGGCGGTCATCACGCCATTACTCGTGCTGGCTCTGCCGTTGGGCGACCTCGCGTGGGTCGTGGTGTTGCGCTGGCGCATGGGCAAGCCGTTTTACCTGGGGGACACCAATCACCTTTCTCACCGGCTGGTGCGGTCTGGGTTGACCCCAACGGTGGCCGTGGTGTTGATCTGGCTGGCAGCGGCCGTGATCGGCAGTCTGGCGTTACTCTGAATTTCGGAACGTCGCCGTGCTTGGTGTTTGAAACCATTCATTCCGCGGGCTTGTGGTCCGTGGCGATGGCTTCCGCAAAAATGCTCAAGGCCTCGCCCCGCGCCAGGGCGCCCACCAGCCGGTTTTCCGTGAAGCTGTTGACCACCGGGATGTTTCGCAATTCGCTTTCCAAAACCACCGGCAGCACTTCGAGCAGTCCCTGATTTGGCGTCACGCATTTGGGCGGCGGCCGCATCACGTCGTAGGCAATCACGGCGCGCAGTTCTTCTCCCGCCTGGAGGTATTCCTTCAAATCGTGCAACGCGACCATGCCGATCAATTTCTGGTCCGCATCCACCACGGGCAGAAAATTATTCGAGCTGGTCATGAAACGATTGGCGATTTCCTTCAAGGGCGTGCCTTCCCGCAGCGGGGAAACCGGCGCGTGCATCAGGTCGCCGACCTTCTGTTCCGTTACCAGGCCCGACTGTTTTGTTTCATCGCCCAGCTCCAACCCGCGCTGGCGCAGGGGTTCGGTGTAGATGGATTCCGGATGCAGCCGGCCCGCGACGAGAATGGACACGACGCAGCCCAACATCAGCGGCGGCATGAGCGAGTAATCCAGCGAGATTTCAAACACCATGATCATGGCCAGCAGTGGCGAACGCGTGGTGGCCGCCAGCACGCTGCCCATGCCGACCAGCGCAAACGCGCTCGTGGGTAAATCCACCGCGCCTCCGAGGCTTCGAAGCGCCGTGCCGAAGAGCGCTCCCAGACACGCGCCCAGGAACAGCGTCGGTGTAAACACCCCGCCGACTGCGCCTGAACCCACGGTAACCGCGGTTGCAAGCAGCTTCGCCAGGAGCAGCCCGCCCAGAAACAACACCACCCAGCCGCTGCCCCACAAACCCTCCTGCACCCAGGGCGCGGCCAAACGGCCGAAGTCCTCGTGCAACAGCCGGTTCGTAACCACGTAGCCGTTTCCCCAAACTCCGGGAAAGGCGACCGCGATGATTCCCACGATCAATCCGCTGAGCGCCAGCTTCGCGTAGATCGGCAAGCGGGTTTCCCCGAAGCGGATTTCACTCCGGCGAATCATCTTCAGAAAGACGGCGCCCAGCATGCCGGCGATGACGCCCAGCAGAATGAACCACGGCAATTGCAGCGCGCTGGTGAACTCAAAGGGCGGAATTTGATACCACGGCTTGATGCCGAAGAAACTTCGCGAAACCATCGTGGCGATCACGGACGAGAACACCAGCGGCGCGAAGAGGCTCATTGAAAAATTTCCCAGCACGATCAACGCCGCAAATACCGCGCCGGCAATGGGCGCGTTGTACGCCGCCGCGATGCCCGACGATGCTCCGCAACCCACCAGCAGCCGCAACCGGTACGGCGGCCATTTCGCGACCTGCCCGAGTTTCGACGCCAGCGTGGCTGACAATTGCGTGATGGCACCCTCGCGTCCAATGGACGCACCCGTGCCGATGCTTACCAGCGATGAAGCGGCTTTGACCAGGTTCGTGCGAAACGGAAGCTTGCCGTCGCCGGCCACAACGACCTCCAGCAAATTCGACGCGCCCTGCCGGCCGATGAGGCGCAGTCCCCAGTGCAACACGATTCCCGCGACCAACCCGCCCAACGCCGGGATCAGGACGATTTGCCAGACCGCCATTTCTTCCGCGACTTCCACCGGATCGCCCGGCCGGCGCAGTACAAACAACTTCACGTTCTCAATGGCGTAGAAGAAAAAAATGTTGACCAAACCGCCGATCACTCCAACGCACCCGGCGATGGCAAGGTGCAGGCCCTCTTCCCGGAATTGGAGTTTTTCGCGCCAGCGCAGAACCTGCCGCCAGTGTTGCCGGCAAAACTCCTGGACCTTGATCACCAGGCGGGAATTCATCAAAGACCGCACGCCGCAACTTTATCTCCGCGACGGTTGTTGACGAGTCCAGAGTTGAAAAGGCGACCGACGGAAATCCTCACCTCGTTGCCGCGGGGACTGGTTATGGTAGCGTCTGGCGCGTGAACGGGAATCCTGGACAGGCGAGCGCTGGCAATTCTGAAATCGCTGCAACCCAGCGTGCCCGGGCGGGTTTGCTCTGCGGCCTGGCGGCCTATACCGCCTGGGGATTTATTCCACTCTATTTTCACGTCCTGTCGGAGGTGCCGCCGCTGGTCGTTTTGTGCCACCGCGTGGTCTGGTCGGCACTGTTCCTGGTCGTCGTGGTTTCTACGCGCCGCGAATGGAGTCGCATCTGGCCGGTGTTGCGAAACCGGCGAAGCGTTTTGTTGCTTATGGCTGGAGCCGGGTTGATAGCGGTGAACTGGCTGGTTTTCATTCATGCGGTGGCGACGCGGCAAGTGTTGCAGGCAAGCTTGGGCTATTTCATCAACCCGCTGCTGTCAATTTTTCTGGGGACGGTGTTCCTCGGTGAGCGGTTGCGTCGCCGGCAATGGGTCGCCGTGTTTATCGCTGCCGCCGCGGTTTTCAATCTCGCGTTGCGCAGCGAGACTTTTCCCTGGATCGCGCTTTCGCTGGCCGCGTCATTTGGGTTCTATGGGTTGGTCCGGAAAGAGGTGGACGTGGATTCGTTGCACGGGCTGCTGGTCGAAACCATGATCCTGCTGCCGGCCGCTTTGGTGTTTCTAGCCTTGCCGGGGGCGCGCGGATTTTCCGCCGGCACGATTGGGTTGTTGTCGTTGTCGGGAATTATTACGGCGGTGCCGTTGCTGCTCTTCGGTGTTGCGTTACGCCGGCTCAAACTTTCGACCATGGGCTTTCTGCAATACACCGGGCCGAGCTTGCAGTTCCTGGTCGCGGTCGTGCTGTTTCACGAAGCGCTCGGTGGCGCGAAGCTCGCGAGCTTTGTCCTGTGCTGGCTGGCGATTGCGGTTTACGTGATTGACTCAGTCAGAACGCGGCATCCGCAAGTCGTGGAAGAGCCGGAATAATCGGGAAGCAGAAATTGATTTACTCCTCGAACTTCAGCTTGCGCGTGTCGCATTCCAATCCCGTTGCCACGGTCAACGGCGAGTAAAGCTCCGGACGCCGCGCCCGTATCCACAGGCGGCCCGTGGCGTTGGCCAGCAGGCTGGCGTCCAGATCCGCGACCCCCATCGCGTCTTCAGCTTTCCAGGTCTCGGCGAGAATGCGGCCGTAAGGATCGAGAATCATCGCGTTGCCCGTGCGGATTTCATCGTCGTCCACGCCCACGCCGTTGCTAAAAATGAGGAACAGCCCGTTGTCATGCGCGCGACTGGGCAGCCAGCGCATCAGCCAGCCGCGCCCTTTCTCGCCGCGAAATTCCGCCTCAATCGCCGCCGGATCGGAATGGCGATTTTCCCAAAGCCGGCGGTCAATCAAGCCCATCAAATGCGGATTCTTGCTCCGCACCGCGCCCGTCTGATGAGGCGCAATCAAAATCTCCGCACCTTGCAACGCCGTGATGCGGACGTTCTCGATCAAATTGCAGTCGTAGCAGATCAACACACCGGCGCGAAATCCATCGGGCAAATCGAACACGGTAAAATCCCGACCGCTCGCGATGGCCGGATGTTCGAAGGCGTGCAGTTTGCGATGACGATGAAACGTGCCATCCGGCAGCGCGACCACATAACTGTTATGGAACACGCCGCCGCCGCCATCCTCAATCAATCCTGCTCCAATCGAGAGCCCATGCTCGCGGGCCAGATCAATCAGCCTGCGCGTGCTCGGCCCATCGGGAATCGGCTCGGCCAGCGCCGCCAGTTCTTCGAGTGAAAGATTGCGAATGAACCAATAACCGGTGATGCAACATTCGGGAAAGACAATCAGCCGCACACCCTGCGCCACGGCTTGACCGACAAAGTGCTCGATCTTTTTGAAGTTCGCGGCTTTGTTCGCCGGTTGGCTTTCAAACTGAACGGCGGCGACCCGGATGCTGCGTTTGATTTCTGACCGGCTCATGCTTTCGTGAAATAGACAGTGCGACTCGAACCGTCCTGAAAGTGACGGACCTTGCCGGCGATGGCGAGAGGATTTCGGTCCTGGCAAGGTCCGCCGAAGCCTGCGACCGAAGGATGAGTCGGCGGATTCGCGGCCAAATGCGGCTTGCAGCCTTCGATGCTTCCGGCACAACCCGTGCTAAAATTCGCGCATGAAGCGCGGGAGTTTTTGCCAAGTTTGGAAAGCAGCGTTTGCAATCGCAGCGGTAGTGAGCTGCCTCGTCGCCCAAGCCGCCGTCATCAACGTCACCACTGCCGACAACTACACCAAGATCGAGTCCGCCAACCCGGGCGATGAAGTGATCATCGCGCCTGGCACGTATGCCTTCCGCGTGCATCTCACCAAGCAGGCGACGCCGACCAATCCCATCGTCATCCGCGCGCTGGACCCGGCCAATCCACCAGTCTGGGACTTTGGCAGCACGCTCGTCGAGAACGCGCCGGGTAGTTACACCGCCGGCGATCGCGGGCGCGGTGGATGGCAATTCAGCGGCGCGCGAAATTATCGCCTCTCGGGCATCGTCTTTCGCAACTGCCGCAACGCTTCGCGCAATTCCGCCGGCATCCGTTACTACAACACGACCACCAACCTCTACATCAAGGACTGCGTGTTTCACCTGAACGACAACGGCCTCACCGGCGGCACGCAGAACAGCGAGGCAACGGTCGAGTTCTGCGAGTTCAACGCCAACGGCAACACGCAGGCCTCCGCGCCCACGCACAACCTCTACGTCTATGGCGGCTACCTGACGATGCGTTACTGCTACGTGCATGACCCGGTGCAGGGCCAGAATTTTCACATCCGTTGTCGTGAATCCACCTTCGAGTACAACTGGTTCGCCCGCGCCAATTCCTACGAAGGCGACCTCATGTCCAACGACGACTTCAGCGGCGGCGGACCATTCACGCAGACGATGACCCTGCGCGGCAACGTCATCGTCCAGAAATCCAATCCAAACAACAACTCGCAGATCGTCGCGCTCTACAACGACGGCGGCCTGGCGAACCTGACGCTGAACGTGCGCGCGTTCTATAACACTTTTGTCGGCAACGGCGGCAACGCGGCGTTCATCCACGTTTCCAACGCCGACGCCACGCAGGCGAACGCGGAAATCTCGAACAACATCATCTCCGGCACCGGACGGCCCGCGCTGATTGACAACACCAACGCCGCGACGGTGACTGGCGTGAACAACTGGATTCGCACCAACGCGGTCGTCGGCACCCCCACCAGCGGCAATCTGACCGGTTCAATCCGCTCGGCATCGCCCGGTTTTCGCATCGTCGCGGCGCAGGCTTACACGCTCGAAACGAACAGCGTTTGCATTGGTGCCGCCAGCGGAACTATCTTCGGCTTGCCGGGGCGGGAGTATTTCTTCAATGAGATTACCAACCGCCAGTGGCGCATCCGCGCGGCAGCGCGCGACGTGGGGGCATTTGAAAGCACGAGCACAGGCGGTCCATTCGGTCCCAACAGCGCCGGGCCGCGGCCGCAACTGAGCATCACCGCTTCAAACGGCAGCGCGACCGTCTCCTGGCCGCTGTTCGCTCAGGATTTTCGACTTGAGCAATCTGTTCCCAACAGCGCGGCTGCATGGAGCAACGCTCCCTACGCCTACGTTACAAACGGGACGGGCATTGCTCTAAACGTGTCAGGAGCGGCCAACAGTTTGTTCCGGTTGAAGAAATAAACCGGTAGGAGCGCGACGCAAGACTGCCGGCGGATTGGAAGTCTATTCTGCTTGGTCTGACGGTTGACCGGATTTCAACCGATGACTCAGAATCATTCCCAACGCGAACCCTATTCCAGCTCCCGAAAGGTGCGCAGTCATGCTGACCTGTGGAACCAGCGCATCGAACAGGGTTTGCATGACCAGAATGGCCACCATGTAAATGAGCCGTTTGCGCGCGCTTTGGGCTTTTTCCTTCAGCCAGCCGCGAAGCATCAGCGCGCCCGTGGCACCGACCAGTCCCATGACGCAGCCGGATGCGCCCACGGTCAATTGCTCGCCGCGCGACGCGATGGCGAGGGCCATGACCAAAGCCATCGAACCAATTCCCGAGAGCAGGTAGATGCACAGAAAACGCCACCGGCCAAAGGCGAATTCTACGAATGGTCCCAGAACCCACAGCGCCAGCATGTTCATCAACAAGTGGAGTGGGCCAAAATGCAGGAAGATTGCAGCAATCAAGCGCCACCACTCGCCCGACTGCACCGCTGGCGTAAACATCGCCCCCAGACGATACAAGACGTCCGCATCCGTGCTGCCACCCAGGCGGACTTCCGCGACGAACATCAGCGTGTTAAGCAGCATGAGCGTTTGAGTCCCCCCAGCCATTCTGGAGAAAAGTGTTGGTTGCGCCCCGAACCGTTCGTCCTGGCCGTGCTCCGTTTCGACGCGAAGAAGGATGCCGGGTTCGTGCGAAGCCGGCGTCGGATCGGGCGACGAGATTTGTGCCAGGCGTCGCTCGATGGCCAGGCGAAGCGTGGGGTCAGCCTTCGGCAACAAAGCCTCGAACTGATGTTTGGCTGATTCCCGTTTGTCCGCGGCCAGATCAGCCGTGGCGAGCCAGAATTCCCGGGTGGCAGGCGGGAGGATGCGCAGAGGGCCGCGCAAGAGCCGCTCCACAGATTCTCTTCGGCCGCAAAAGACGAACAGCATCAGCCGACAGAGATCGCGTTGGACCGGCGGATCGAGCTTCGCGATTTTGGTTTCGTTCGATTCATACAACTCGATGAGGCCCGTCAGATCGCCCGTTTCACCCCGCGCCCGGAGCAGGACGTGCAGGAATTGAGGAAACATTTTGAACTGCGCGCCGTGCTGCGTCTGCCATTCGAGAAATTCCGACCACCGGCCCGTGAGCCGGTAGAAATTGACCATCGCCGCCAGCGCGGTTGGCGAATCCATGTCTTCGTGACGTTTGAAGATTTCCAGCGCCTTGGTCATCTCGCCTCTTTGCGCCAGTTCGAGCGCGAGCATGATTTCCGGCTGTTCCCGCCAGCCGTCGGCAGGATGCAACCAACTGATGATGCTCGTGAGCCTTCGCGCCGCCGCATAGCGCTGCTCCATGAAAAGGCGGTGATAACGAAGCGCCAGCAGGCCAGGCAACAGGGCGAACAACAACCACACCAGCGCGGCCGCGTAAATCAACCAGTTCTGTTCCCAAACCCATCCGACCCCGTTGAGCAGCAGGATGCCGAGGTACAAAATGATCCAGCCGGTGACTCCGGAGCGAATGCGCCGGAGCATCGCAATCAACCCCGCTAGACAGGAGAAAGAGACAAACCACAATGTGATCAGGTGATAATCCATGAGGGCCGGGAAAGGTTATTCAGCCGCAACCATCACGCAAGCAACACCTGCCGTCCATGCTCGCGGAGTAAACGCGCTTCGGACGTGCGACCCGTGCATTCAAACGCACAGTTTACAAAACGATCCGGCGGGGGTAGAACGGTGGCGCTCTATGGAAGGGAACAAACGTTTTCCTCCAACGCCTGCCTTCGCGCCGGTGGGATTCCAACCCAAGCCGCCTGGACCGCACGGTCGCGCCTGCTGCGCCTTTACGCTGGTCGAACTGTTGGTGGTCGTCGCCATCATAGCCATTCTCGCGGCGTTGTTGTTGCCGGCCCTCGCGAAAGCCAAGGACCGCGCGCGCCGCATCCAATGCATCAACAACGAAAAGCAGATGATTTTGAGTTGGGCGCTTTATTCGGCAGACAACCAGGAGGCGTTGGTGCCCAACGGCGGACGATTCGCCGGGAGCGTTCCCCGCGGAGTTTCAATGCCGTACTTATGGGTTTATGGTGGCAACCACGGCGATCCGCAATCGCTCGTCCAGACACAGTATCTCGTCGGCGCGAATTACGCGCTCTTTGCTCCTTATCTCCGGAGCGCGGCCACGTACAAATGCCCGGCGGACCGCACACCGGCCGGGGTGCGGCTGGGCCCGGCCACTTCGGTTTATCACGTTCGCAGTTACGCGATGAACGTCTATGTCGGCACGCGCAACTACAATGTGGAGGGGCCGCTCTCTTTGCACCCCACATTCCGGGTTTTTCTGAACACGTCCCAACTCAGTGCCGATTCACCGGCAAACCGCTTCGTTTTTAGCGACGGCAATCCCGCCAGCCTCTGCACTCCGGGCTTTGGCGTGAACATGATGTTGGACGTTTTCATTCATTACCCGTCCAGCCTCCATCGCGGGCTGGGCGTCCTCGCTTTTGCCGACGGGCATGTCGAATCGCGAAAGTGGCTGGACCCCCGGACGCGGAAAGGACTCCCCGGCGGAGCCATTCCGTCGCCCGGGGCCGTAGGCATTTCGCACGATGACCCTTCGCCGAACAATCAGGATTTGAAATGGCTGCGCGACCGCACTACCTCGAAAAAATGATTTGCCGAGGGCAACGCATGGAGCCGGTTGAAATGCAATCGAGCGGAAACCTTGGCGCAACGCAGATTCGCTCCGACTCGGTTTCGGAGTTGCACTTTGACAAGGGCGCCGCGGCAGTGATGCCCCGCGGGTTTACCTTGATTGAACTTCTCGTCGTCATTGCCATCATCGCGATTCTTGCGGCAATGCTCCTGCCGGCGCTGGCGAAGGCGAAAGACCGCGCGCGCCGAATTCAGTGTATCAACAATGAGAAGCAAATGGTCTTGGGCTGGGCGTTGTATTCCGTGGATAACCAGGAGGCGCTGGTGCCGAACGGAGGACGATTCGGGAGTTTTGAAGGAATTATTCCGCGCGGCGGGGCGCTGCCTTACCTGTGGGTGCATGGCGGCAACCACGGTGATTCACAGACACTCACCAACCGGCAATATCTGGTGGGCACCGGTTACGCGCTCTTTGCGCCTTATCTGCGTGGCGTGGAGATTTACAAGTGCCCGGCGGACTTGTCGCTTTGGAAAGTGGGCGACCGGAAGGTGCATCAATTGCGCAGCTATTGCATGAACGCCTACGTCGGAACGCGCCCGGCGCACGTCGAAATTCCCCTCTCCCTCAACGCCAATTACCGGGTCTATTTGAGCACTTCCCAACTTGCGGCCGACTCGCCGGCCAATCGCTTCGTCTTTATTGACGGCAACCCGGCCAGCATTTGCACGCCCGGCTTCGGAGTCAACATGACTTCCGACTCGTTCGTTCATTACCCCTCCACTCTCCATCGTGGGATGGGAGTCCTGGCATTTGCCGACAGCCACGTCGAGTCGCGCAAATGGCTGGATCCGCGAACCCGAAAAGCGCTCCCCGGCCTGAACGGGTATATTTCCCACAACGATGCCTCGCCGAACAATCACGATTTGAAGTGGCTTCGCGAACGGACCACTTCACGAAAGTGATTGGCCCGGTCAAATCGCTGCGGCCTCGATGGCCAACACTATTGCCAGCCGCTCAAGAAACGCCCGCTCGCTTTCCTTGGCCGCGGTCCGGGAATTATCCGGTCGCCTTTGATCGCGCCCGCCACCGTGCAGCTCTTCGACCCGCTCGTTGAAAAAGGGTTTTGGGCCGGACTCGTTGATTTCCTGGCGCAACACCTGTTGCCAGTGCGGAATCTGCGCCAGCAATTCCCTCACGTTGGCAGGTTGATAAGTTTCCACCAGCTTGAGCAACTCCAGCACATCGTCCAGCCGATAGCCATCTCCGCCGGCGGTCGTCGTGAGGTAGTGGATGAAAATCTGCCGCCGGCCATCGTTCTCCCAAACCGCGCGACGGGCGACAGCTTTGAGCAACGGCCGATCCGAAACCGCCGGCAGACGATTGATCAGTTTGAAAAGCGGCTCGGCAATCGTGGCGTCCAGGCGCAGCCGATGCACGAAGCGTTCGACCGTTACGGCGCGCAGGGGCACGGAATGCGTCTGGCCGTCGCCAGTGATGAACTGCGCCTGGGTTTGCCGGGCAACGAGTTGTTGAATCAAGGCAGGCCATTGCTCCGTTGAAACCGAATCGCGGCCGAGCCGTTCAGCAATCACGGCCTGGTCGCGCAACGTGGGCGTGAACAGCGGCGAAAGAATCAAGTCAATCTCGTAGTCTTCCAGTCCGGGTAGTTGGGCCGTGAGGAACGAACCGACGTTTTCGCTGCTGATACCGTAAGTGCCAACCAGATGATTGACGACTTGCGCGCTCAATTCACGTGGGCGTTCCAATTCGGCGGCGAGAGTTTCCAAAAGCAATGGCACAGCCGGAGTATTCATCGCGGGCTGAGGCAGGCCAAGCGAATTGCGCGCTCGTTCACCAACGGCCTGTGGAAAAGAATTCTCACGTTTGCATTGGCGACCGTGTTCTGTCTTACTCAGCCGAAGCCGCTCCGGCAATCTATATGAAACTGTTCGCCCTTTGCCTCGTTCTGTCCGCCAGCTTGCTCGATGCCACCGCCGCCTTCCGCGCCGGCGTTGCCGTTCGCGTCGTGACACCCGACCCGCTGTTACCAGTTTCGGGCGGGGTCGGGCCGTCGCACCCCGTTACGCGCAAGGAAGGCGAACTGACCGTCCGCGCGCTGGTTTTCGAGGACGGAACGAACCGCGTGGCGATTGTGAGCGCGGATTTTTTGGGCTTCCCAGCCGTGCTGGGCAACAAGGTCCGCGCCGGCGTGAAAGGAATTCCTCCGCAGAATATTGTCATCGGCGCAACCCACACCCACAGCGCGCCGGATTGTTACGGCTTCCCGGACGGCAAAGGCGGCACCGCGAGCGATGCAAAGTATTTGGAACTCGTTTGCTCAAGAATGGTCGAGGCTATCAACGAAGCCGTGGCGAAACTGCAACCGGCACAACTCAAAATTGCCACGGGCGAGGCCAGGGGAAAAATCGCCTACAATTATTACGCTGAACAACTGTACGACCCGCGTTGCAGCGTGATACAGGCATTGGACGAATCGGGCCGCCCCTTTGCCACGCTCGTCAACTATGCCGTCCATCCCGAGGTTCTGGGCAACGACGTGGGGATTTGCAGTCCAGACCTCATCGGGCCGCTCTACGACCGCATTGCCGCAAACGGCGGCGGCACGGGAATTTTTATGAACGGCGCCCAAGGCGGCATGGTGACGGCGGACAATCGCACGCAAGGCGGGCGCGACGCGAGGACCTGGGATGAATGCCAGCGAATCGGCACGTTGCTCGCCGATGAGGCGCTACGCATCGTCAAGGATGGTGCGCTGCAAGCGGCGCCCAGACTTTTTTGCGCGGCCCGGTCCGTGACATTCCCGGTGGATTCGCCACTGATGCGCGAGTTGCTCAAACAAATTCCCGGCCCCGCCAATCGCGATGGCATCACGCTGACCACGCAGGTCAACCTGATGAACATCGGCAACGCGCAGATTCTCACCATCCCCGGCGAGGCGCTCCCAAACATCGGCTACTACCTCAAACGCAAAATGCGCGGCCAACACAATCTGCTCTTCGGCCTGACCAACGACGCGTTCGGGTACATTTTGGCCAAAGAAGATTTCGACAGCTTCAAGCGCTACGCCTACATCACGCGCACGAGCCTGGGCGAGCGAACCGGGGAAATTTTCGTCAACGAAGCCCTCCGGTTCGTGAACGAATGTCCGCAGCCTGCGTTGTTGCCGCTGAAATGAGTTTTTCAGTGCGTTCCCGAGTTGCGACGCGAACATATCTTTCGTGGACTCACCCTTCACCAGGCGGAACCGCAACGTTCACCGAGGCAAGCTTCGGGGCTACAGATTTACAATCGCCGGGTCGCCGTAGAGTGTGAATGAACCGGTTCGGGTGACTTTTACGTCCATCAATTGACCGCGATGACGGTCGCCGCCGTCGAAGACCACGATCTTGTTGCAACGCGTGCGCCCGGACATGCGCGCGGAATTCCTTTTGCTCGGGCCTTCCACCAGGATTTCCACCCGCCGGCCCACGAAGGTTTCGTATTTGCGCTTGCCGATTTCGTTAACCAGTTCCAGCAGGCGCAAATGGCGTTCTTCGATGAGTCCTTCCGGCAATTGCCCGGGCATCGCGGCGGCCGGCGTGTCCTTGCGCTGCGAGTATTTGAAGAGATACGCGTTGTCGAATTCGACCTCACGACAGAGCGAAAGTGTTTCTTCAAAGTCCGCTTCCGTCTCGCCCGGAAATCCGACGATGATGTCGCTCGTGATGCCGATGCCGGGCCGGGCCGCGCGGAGTTTGCGAATGATTTCCAGATAACGCGCCCGCGTGTAACCGCGGTGCATGAGCTTGAGGACACGGTCGCTGCCGCTCTGCACTGGCAAATGCGCGCTCTCGACCAGTTTGGGCAACCGTGCGTAAGCCTCCACCAAATCGTCGCCGTAACCTTTTGGGTGCGGCGAGGTGAAGCGAATGCGTTCCAAGCCTTCGATTTCGTGAACGGCCTCGATGAGGTGGACAAAGGGGCTTTTCACTGGGAGCGCCGGCATCCTTGCCGGCGTGTTACAAGTCAGGGCAGCAGCGTCCGCGGGCAAAGATGCCGGCGCTCCCAGTCTCCGCCTTCCATAACTCGTCACAATCTGTCCGAGCAACGTGATTTCCTTCACGCCTTGCGCCACAAGCTCCCGGCATTCAGCAACAATGTCAGAAATTGCGCGGCTTCGTTCTTCGCCACGCGTGTAGGGCACGATGCAGAACGTGCAGTATTGGTTGCACCCTTGCATGATGCTGACGAACGCGCTGACCGATTTGCCTTTCGTGTTGCCGTTGAGCAGGTGCTCGCGAATGGTGCCTTCACTCCCCTGCTCTTCCGTCGTGTCCACGATCCGGTTGCGTTTGCCCGACAGGATTTCGTCGAGATACTCCGCCGCCCGATGAAACTTCTGCGTGCCGAGCACGAGGTCAACGTCCGGCAGGCGATCAATCAATTCCTTGCCGCGGCTCTGCGCCATGCAGCCCATGAAACCAAACACCTGCCCGGGCCGGTTTTTCTTCGCGTCGCCTATGACCGCGGCCATCTTGCCCAGCGCGGTCTGCTCGGCGTTGTCGCGCACGCTGCACGTATTGAGGAGGACCACGTCCGCGACGTGTTCCGACGCCGCCAGCGCGTAGCCTTTCGCCACAAGCTGCGCGGCGACGGCCTCGCTGTCGCGCTCGTTCATCTGGCAGCCGTAAGTTTTGATGTAAACGCTCGGCATGAGGACTGAGTGTGGCGAACAGCTTAGTCGCCAATGGCCGGATGAAAAGAAGGAAGACGCCGGGGTAATGGTAACGACGATCAACAGAACCGCACGACCTTAAGTCCCGCTGGCGTCCAGTTTTTCGGCGGGCTTCGCTTTTCCACCCACACTGATTAGATGGCGGCTCGTGTGGATATACATGCGCCCGCCCGCGACGGCCGGCGTGCTGTGCGTTTCCTCGCCAACTTGATTCCGCGCGAGCACTTCAAACTTATCCGAGGCTGAAATCACCGCCACTTCACCCGTGCGCGAGACGCAGAACAACCGTCCATCCACACACACGGGCGAACTGAAAAAATTTCCACCCACGCGCTCCTGCCATTTCACTTCGCCGGACGACGCATTCACGCAACTCGCCACCCCGCCGTCGCTCCAGAGAAAAAGCCGGTCATTCAAATAAACACTGGTGGGCACGTAGGGTGCGGAGCGTCGCACTTCGTACGCGCGTTCCGGCTTCTTGCCGGACGCAACATCGCCGGGGCGGACGGCGACGACGAAATTTCCGCCGCCACCGCTGCCGCACGAGCCAATGATCAGATCACCGGCAATCACCGGCGAACTGACGCTGCGTTTGTCGAACGCGTCCGCAAATTCCCACAAGACTTTGCCGGTGTCGGGCGCAACCGCGGAAATGCCATGCACTTCGCTGTTGAAGATCAACGCCGCTTTGCCGCCCTTCGGTTGATAAACACAGGGCGTGGAATACGCCGCCGAAGACGGTGCCGTTTGGCGTGGCGTTTTCCAGCGCGGTTCACCCGTGCGCGCGTCCACGGCGACGAGCGAACTTTCGCCGTCTTGTTCGTTTGCCAGAATCACCATCCCCTCGTGGAGAATCGGCGAAGGGCCGCCGGAATGTTGAGTCCGATACGGACCCAAGTCTTTTTCCCAAACCAGTTCGCCCTGATGGCTCAACGCGAACAGAAAATTATGCGCCGGTTCGGTGCGGGCGACATACACGCGCTCGGCGTCCACGGTTGGGGTCGAAGTTGCAAAGGCGTTGTTGGCGTGTTTGCGGTGCGGTGTGAAGGGAAATTCCTTTTGCCAGATGACTTTTCCATTCGCGGCGTTCACACAAAGCACCGTGAATTGCATCCGCTTCTCGTCGGCGCTGGTAACAAAAACTCTCTCGCCCCATAACACCGGCGATGAATGCCCGACGCCCGGCAAGGCGGTCTTCCAGTTGAAATCCGATTCGCCCCATTGCGTCGGAATCGTCTTCGCGTCGCTGATTCCGGTGCCGTTCGGCCCGCGGAACCGCGTCCACTCCTGGGCATCTGCCTTGGGGAGACAAACAAACAGGACAATAAAGCAGAGCGTCGGAATTTTCATTTGGTATGCCGGCAGGCTAACACAAACTTCGAGGTCCGCATTACAAAAGTTGTTTGGCGCGCACCGGTTTTCCACATTGCGAAATGCAGGGACAAAGGGTTTAATCGGTCGCAACCATCAAACCCAACACCACCATGAAACGACGCCAATTCCTCAAGTCCGCCGCCGTCGCCGGTGCCGGAACGCTCATCCTGCCGCGAGTCAAACTGTTCGGGGCCGATTCACCGAACAACAAACTGAACATCGCTCTGCTCGGCACGTGGGGGCGCGGGGAAGCCCACTTCAACGCCATCGCCAGCGAAAACGTCGTCGCGCTCTGCGACGTGGACGAAGATCACCTCGCCTTTGGGGCCAAGAGATTTCCGAAGGCCCAAACCTATTCGGACTGGCGAAAATGTCTGGACCAAAAAGACATCAACGCCGTGGTCTGTTGCACGGCCGATCACACGCACGCGTTCGTTGCCAATTGGGCGCTGAATCGCGGGCAACACGTTTACATGGAAAAGCCGTTGGGCATCAGCGTCGAGGAGGCACGCGTGTCGCGCGCCAATTATCTGAAGAACAAGAGCAAGCTGGCCACGCAGGTCGGTACGCAGCGTCATGCCATCGAGAATTTTAATCGCGTCCGTGAACTGATCCGCGACGGCGCCATCGGCGAGTTGCGCGAGGTTTGCGCCTGGGGCAATCGTCAGTTGCCCCGTCCCGGTTATCTGCCGCCCGACGGCGATCCGCCCGCGAAACTTTGTTACGATTTGTGGATTGGTCCTTCGCCGATGCATCCTTACAACCCCGGATATTTTTCCGGCAAGTCGGGGATGAATTGCCTGCAATGGAACATGTATTGGGATTTCGGCAGCGGGCAGGTTGGCGACATGGGCGCGCACACGATGGACCTCGCCTGGAACGCGCTCGACGCCGAGTTGCCTACGTCCGCCGAGGCCAAGGGCGATCCTTTCAATCCAGATGTCACGCCGGTGAAACTGGAAATGCATTTTGAAATTCCCGCCAACGATTGGCGTTCCGGCATTCGGCTCTCCTGGTATCAAGGCGGCGCGATGCCGGAATCTCCCTCGCCGTTCATTGACCTCAACCGGATCGGACACGGCGCGATGTTTGAGGGCACGGAAGGGACGCTCGTGGCCGATTTCGGCAGCCGGATGATTTTCCCCAGCAGCCGGGGCGGCAACATGACTTATTACAAACCGCGCTCGAAAGAAGCCTTGCTTCCGCCGATCGGTGATTTCCAGAAGCAATGGATCAACGCTTGCAAAGGCAGCCTCAAAACGTCGTGTGATTTCGATTACAACGGCAAAATGTGTGAAATGATGTGCCTCGGCCTCGTGGCCTATCGCGCCGGCAAAAAGATTTCCTACGACGGCAAGGCAGGCAAAGTAACCAACGCGCCGGAGGCCAACGGATTTCTCAGTCGCAAATACCGCGAAGGCTGGACTCTCAACGGATGAGCGTTGTGCAACGCCCCATTCCCATTGGTCATCGCCGTTGTCACGCAGTTCGTGTTCATCGAGAAATCTGTCTGGCCGCTTATTTGTTGCTGGCAGGCGCGCCGACCATCACTCCGGGCGCACAACCGACACCGGCTCGATTGTCTCCTTCAGCAAAAGCGGTCATTGACCAATACTGCGTCAGTTGCCACGACGGCCAGTTGCAGAAAGGCGGGCTGGACCTCGACAACATCGCCGGCAAAGACCTGCGTGAACATGCCGATGCCTGGGAGCGCGTCATCCGCAAACTGCGGGCGCGCCAGATGCCGCCGGTGGGAAAAACCCGTCCGGCTGAACCTGTTTACGACGCCGTTGTCACTCAACTCGCCGCAACACTCGACCGGGCCGCGGCGAAAAATCCAAACCCGGGGAGAACCGAAACTTTCCGCCGGCTCAATCGAACGGAATATCAAAACGCCATTCGCGATCTGCTCGCGTTGGACATTGACGCGGCGGCGCTTTTGCCGAAGGACGACGCGAGCCACGGCTTCGACAACGTAACCGTCGGCACGCTTTCGCCAACGCTCCTGGACCGCTACATCCTGGCCGCGCAGAAGATCAGCCGGCTGGCCGTGGGCGCGCCCCGACGCAACCCGGGCGGCGAGACGTTTCGCATGAAGCCCGACGTTACACAGGAGGGGCATGTCGAGGGACTGCCGCTGGGGACGCGCGGCGGGATGCTGCTCTCGCACACGTTTCCGCGTGATGGCGAGTATGAGATTCAAATCCGGCTGACGCGCGACCGGAACGAAGAAATTGAGGGGTTGCGTGAGCCGCACGAACTGGAGGTGTTGTTGGATCGAGAGCGCATCAAGCTGTTCACCGTGGCGCCGCCGAGCGATCGGAATTTCGACAAGGTGGATGCGCACTTGAAGGTGCGCCTGCCTGTGACTGCGGGACCGCATCAGGTTGGCGTGACGTTCCTCAAGAACCCCTCCTCGTTGTTGGAAACCAAGCGTCAGCCGTATCAAGCTCGCTTTAACATGCACCGGCATCCGCGCCTCACTCCGGCTGTTTACCAAGTTTCGATCAACGGACCCTACGATTCGAAAAGTCCCGGCGACACGCCGAGTCGCCGCCGGATTTTTGGAAGCCAACCCCTCACCCCGTCCCTCTCCCCATCCGATGGGGAGAGGGACGGGGTGAGGGGCGAAGATGACGCCCGAGCCGAACGCGTCCTCTCTACTCTGATGCGCAGGGCGTATCGCCGGCCCGTAACCAGCGCGGACCTTCAGAAACCAATGGAGTTCTATCGCATAGCGGAGACGGAGGATGGCTTCGACGCGGGCATTGAATCGGCGTTGAGTGCGGTGTTGGTCAGTCCAGAATTCCTTTTCCGTATCGAGCAAGACCCGCCCGGCGTTGCATCGAACAGCTTCTATCGCGTCAACAACCTGATACTCGCATCACGGCTGTCGTTCTTCCTCTGGAGCAGTATTCCCGATGACGAATTGCTCGCGACGGCCGAGCGCGGCGAGCTTCGTAAACCCAGGGTGCTGGAGAAACAAGTGCGCCGGATGCTCGCCGATTCGCGCGCGGAGAATCTCGTCCGCAATTTCGCCGAGCAATGGCTGCACTTGCGCAACCTCGAATCCATCACACCCGACCTGCGGCTGTTTCCCGACTTCGACGACAACCTGCGCCAGGCGTTCCGTCGCGAAACCGAATTGCATTTTGAAACCGTCCTGCGCGATGACCGCAGCGTGCTCGACTTGCTCAAGGCGGATTACACCTTCCTGAACGAGCGACTCGCGAAGCACTACGGCATTCCGAACGTGTATGGCAGTCGCTTCCGGCGCGTCGCGCTGGACAAGGACAGCGAGCGTGGCGGCTTGCTGCGCCAGGGCAGCGTGCTTACGGTCACGTCGTATGCCACGCGCACGTCGCCGGTGATTCGCGGCAAGTGGGTGCTCGAAAATCTCGTCGGCGCGCCGCCACCGCCGCCGTTGCCGGACGTGCCGGCGCTGAAGGACAACACCGTTGCGGCCAACCTCTCCGTGCGCGCGCGACTGGCCGAACATCGCGCCAATGTCGCCTGCGCGAGCTGCCACAATCTGATGGACCCCATCGGCTTTTCGCTGGAGAACTTCGACGCCATCG
>CAZCZP010000006.1:0-38720 GCA_964502895.1 uncultured Bifidobacteriaceae bacterium | reverse complement strand
TTGCGCGGTTCGAGCGTGATCGGATGTGAATAGACAAGGCTCAACAATTTGCCAGTCCACGGCGGTGTCAGCTTGGGCACATAATCGCGCCAGAATTCCCATTCGCGTGGTTTCTCGATGGTGTGGTCCTCGCCTTCCACGTGCTCCGCCGGAAAGCAAACCGTGAAGGCCTGCATGTTTTGCGGCTGCGCCTCGCGTGCCGCGTGCGGCTCGCCGGTTTCCTTCTGTGATTCCGCGCCAGTCACGTATTCGGTCTTCGTCAGCGGGAGCAAGTCGCCCATTTCGGTGGCATCAACAAAGATTGGCGCGCGCAAGACGTGGTCATGCCCAGTTTCGGCGTTGCGCACTTGAACCGCTTCGACCTTGTCGCCGTTTACCGAGGCAGAGGTGGCCTTGTGCCGCAGGAGGATTTGAACTTTTCCGCTCGCAACGAACGACAACAGCATTTCGTTCAGCGCGGCCAGTGCCACGCGCGGTTCGTGGCAAAGCTTGGACACCCCGCCGTTGCCCGGATTCAAATAAGGCCGGGCGCGCGCGTCCGCCGTCAGCGGGAAATTGCGATGGTAATAATCCCGAATCCGCTGGCGCAGGTTCAGGTAGCTGCGCGTGCCACCGAAAGTTTCGATCCACGGATTTTCATCCGGCGGCACGGCTTGCGACGTGAGTTGTCCTCCGATCCAATCTGTTTCCTCCGTCATGATGACGCGCAGTCCGTTGCGCGCCGCCGCCAGCGCCGCCGCGCATCCGCCGAGTCCGCCGCCAATGATGACCAGGTCAGTCGCAAGCTCTTTCGCGCGCGCTTTCGTTGTTGAACCCAAAGAAGAAGGTTGAGCTTGTCCCAGCAGCAGCGTCGGTCCGACTGCGGCCAACGGAACAGCGAGGCCAAAGCCTTTGAGAAACGCACGACGGCCAAGACGCTTTTTATTCACCCGGCTCAAATTGCAGTTCGTCACCGCCCTGTTCAACGTAAAATTCCGAAGTCTCGGTGTTTTGAACTTCTCATTCTACAGTCACTTCAGGCAGACTGCCGGTGTTAGGAAACACACCATCGTCAGAATGCGAATCCTGATTGCCACAGTCACTGCCGGCGGCGGACATCTCGCTGCCGCCGCAGCGCTCGACGAAGCCTGGCGCGCGTTGCGTCCGGGCGACGTGGTCGAGCGGTTGGACTTGTCGAAGTTCTTTTCGCCGTTGCACCGGAAGATTCACGCGGACGGTTATGTGAAGCTGGTCGAGCACGCGCCGGAGTTGTGGGGAATGTTGTTCGCCAAAACTGACGATCCCAAGGTGGCCCGGCGCATCAATCGCATTCAGCAGTTGTTCCCCAGTCGTTCGCGAGTTCGCTTCGCGCGGTTCGTGAAACAATTCAAACCGGACGCGGTGCTTTGCACCCACTACGCGCCGCTCGAAGTGTTGGGGCAGATGCGCGCGAAGATCAGCGGAACGGGCGTCCCGCCTGTTTCCCTTCGGCGAAGCAAGGGGTCCGCGGACAAAGGCACTGCGGAAACAGGCAGGATGCCTGTGCCACTTTCCGCGAGCGTCGTCACGGATTTTGAGGCGCACGCGTTGTGGATGGACCCGGGCGTGGACTTGTATTGCGTGGCCGCAGAGGAAACGAAAGCGCGGATTGTCAGTCGCGGCGCGGCGCCGGAAAACGTAGTGGCAACCGGAATTCCCATCAGCGCGAAGTTTTCTTCAAAGCCGGTCGCGCGCGCGATTCGGAAAACTCTTGGCCTCCGCGACGATTTGCCGGTGTTGCTGGTGCTGAGCGGCGGCTTTGGCATGGGGCCAGTGGCGGAAATCCTGGCCGAACTCGATAAAGCGCCGGCGGAGTTCCAAACGGTCGTCGTGTGCGGGCGCAATGATGAATTGCGCCGCGAACTGGCGGGGCAGGATCGCAGGCATCCGACGCGGGTGCTCGGCTTTGCGTCGAACATGCATGAGTTGATGGCCGTGGCAGACTTGATCGTGACGAAGCCGGGTGGTTTGACTTCGTCTGAAGTGCTCGCGATGGGCAAGCCGCTGTTGATTGTTGATCCCATTCCCGGCCAGGAAGCCGCGAATAGCGATTTTCTGCTCGAACGCGGCGCGGCGGCGAAGGCGAATCGAGTCGAGGATTTGCCGTTTCGCGTCGAACAATTGCTCGGGTCGAAGAAACTGGTCGAGATGGCGAAAGCGGCAAAGGCGCTTGGACGGCCCAAGGCGGCGGAGGCGATTTGCGAGGAAGTCGTGCAAAGATTGGCAGCCAAATGATGCGCGACCGCCCTCACCCTGACCCTCTCCCCCGGGGAGAGGGGACAGCAATCGGCCGCCCCTGTTTTTTGGCGAAGCGCTCGGGCTATCGGCGCGTTCTTTCGTGTCGGGACGCGGAGCGCGCGAATGGCAAGGCGTTCCGGCAGTTACAGAGGCCGGCAAAAGGTTCTCCCTCTCCTGGGGGAGATGGTCGGGGTGAGGGCGGGCGTTCTCAAAATGCTGATCCTTGCCGAAGCAAGTTGTCGCGTTGGTCGGCGCCCTGCAGCTTTGGCTTGTGTGCGCTGTTCCTATTGATAAGCGACGTGGCACTGGCCCGCGACTTGTTCACGCGCCTCAAAGCCGACGAACAAATCGTCTTCTTTCCAACCTTCGGCCAGCGCGTGCCCGGAAAGAACGTGTGGCGACTCGAGATTCACGGATGCGTGTTCGAGCCGGAGAAACGCAACCTGACGCTGGCTGCGTTGCAGGAGGCGCTCGACTTGAAGGACATTGAGCCAGCACCCGCAGAGCAGAAGATTTTCAAAGAGCGCGCGCGGCTGTTCCTCGTGGATCACGAGCGAGGGAAAAGGATTGTTTTCCGGATTGGTGACAAGGTTTTCGACGCCGGCAATTCAAGAGCCGACGGTTATTTTGCCGGTGAAATTGTGCTCAGCGAGGGCGAGGTCCAGAAATTTTTGACACCCACGGACAGTGGTAACATAGTCATTCAGTTTGCCGCCGAGTTGCCATCCGGGGATGCTCGCGAGTTCGCCGGTGAAATCCACTTGCTCGATGACGCCGGCTTGAGTGTGATTTCCGACATTGATGACACGATCAAGATCACCCAGGTGCGCGACCGGCGCGCGACGTTGCGTAACACTTTTTTGCGGCCATTCGAGCCAGCGCCAGGCATGGCGGAACTCTACCAGACTCTTGGTCACTCAAATCGAGCCACGTTCCACTACGTCTCGGCCAGCCCGTGGCAACTATATCCGCCGTTGGCGGAATTCGTTCGCTCGAACGGATTCCCGGCCGGCACGTTTGCGTTGAAGAAATTTCGTTGGAAGGACCGGAGTTTCCTGAGCCTGTTCGCCGATCCCGAAAAATACAAACCCACTGTCATCGAGCCGTTGCTCAAGAGATTTCCCAATCGGCGGTTCGTGCTGATTGGCGATTCCGGTGAACGTGACCCCGAAGTTTACGCGGCTCTGGCGAGAAAGTATCCGCGGCAGATCGCCGGCATCTGGATTCGTGATGTAACTGACGAGCCGGCGAGTGCCGAACGTTACCAAAAGGTTTTCGGCGGCGTTCCGGCGGAGCGTTGGCAGATTTTCAGATCGCCGTCGGAACTTGCTCCACGGTTCGATACTCCTATCGGGAAGCGTTGATGCCCAAGACCACGCACATCGAACTGGCCGGTGTCGAGCCGATCCCGATTCTTTACGAGGATCGGTCGGTGCTGGCGATTGACAAGCCGCGCGGCTGGATGCTCGTGCCTTTCTCGTGGCAGAAAACCGCCCGAAATCTTCAGGCGGCGCTGGTTTCGTCCATGGCGGCGGGTGACTACTGGGCCAGGTCGCGCGGTCTGAAGTTCCTCCGCTGCGCTCACCGGTTGGACGCGGACACCACCGGCGTTCTGCTGTTCGCAAAGAGCATGGGCGGGTTGGATGCCTACGGAAATCTTTTCGAGAGCCGGCGCATGGAAAAGACCTACCTGGCCGTCGTCCAAGGTCTGCCGCGGCAAAGGGAGTGGACCTGCCGCCTCAAGCTGGCACAGGATCCGGCCCAGATTGGCCGGATGAAGGCCGACGAAAGCCGGGGCAAGGAAGCGGAAACGCACTTTAGCGTGGTGCAAACGCGTGACACCCTGACGCTGGTGGAAGCGCACCCGTTGACGGGACGGACGCACCAGATTCGTGTTCACCTCGCCGAGGCGGGCCTGCCAATCGTGGGTGATGACTTGTACGGTTCGCGGCCAGCCAAGGGCGGTCCAGGGTTTGGACTGAGAGCGGTGGAACTGGCCTACACCGATCCGTTCACGCGGCGGCGGGTTGAAATCCGCGCGCCAACGAGTCAGTTTGCGCGGGAATTTGGCTTCCGCCTCACAAAGCTTTGACAATGAATGAACCCAACCTGGAAATTTCTGGAGTCAATCAGACGTCCAGCGATGGAGGAATCGTTGACAGGAATAGGTACGTTGATTTGCGCGATTCGGTCATAGACCGGACGGGCGGGTTCGCGCGAACAGACATTCCCGTGGGCACGCGTCTCATCGAGTACGTGGGCGAAAAAATCTCGAAGGCGGAATCGCTGCGGCGTTGCGAGGCCAACAACGAATACATCTTTACCTTGGACGACGCGCACGATCTGGACGGCAACGTGCCATGGAATCCGGCGCGCTTGCTCAACCACAGTTGCGCGCCGAACTGCGAGGCGGAACTGGACGATGGGCGCATCTGGATTGTGGCGCTGCGCGAAATCAAGGCGGGTGAGGAATTGACGTTCAACTACGGTTACGACTTGGAGAACTACCGCGAACATCCGTGCCGGTGCGGCGCAAGCGAATGTGTTGGCTACATCGTGGCCGAGGAATTTCTCGAGCACGTGCGCGGGCAGCGTGAGTTGTGCAACGACAACATCTGAAGCGGCCGCCCGTTCGCGCGCAAAGAATTATTCTCCGGCACATCGCCTGATTTGCCGGGCATGCCAGAGGGAAGGCACGTTGGCCCGCCGCTCCGGCAGCACGAGGGTGATGGCGATTTCTTCGAGGCAGGCCAGCATTACGATCGGCATGGCAACGCGAAACGGCCAGCCCGGTCCATTCGCAAAGAACACGATCACGGCTGCGGCCACGACAATGGCGGAGAGTTTTCCGCCCCGCGTGTGATAACTGGTGAGGCGGCGAAATTTCAAAAAGCCGATGGCGATGGCGGCGAAGTAGGCCAGCAGCCCCGCCACCAGGAACGGTGCTTCCTGCCGCAGGATGTCGGGCCGCAACCACCAGCCGCAGAAGGGCAGGGCGAGTTGCATGCTCAAGTCGGCCCAACTATCCAGCTTGGCGCCGAGACTTGAGCTTTGGTTGAAATGGCGCGCGACAAAGCCATCCACGGCGTCCGTCAACATGGAAAGGAGCAACACCGGCAGGAAAATTCTGGAGCACTCGTTCCACGCAAGGACCAACAACACCGGTACCGCGAGCAGTCGCGCAAGGCTCATCGCGTTGGGAACATTCACCATGGCGGGATTGTGCCCGGGCGCTTTCGCCGGTCAATGGGCGGCTTGCTTCAAGGCGTCAAGGATCAGGCCGGCGTAGTGGCTGATGCCGAGAACGGGATTGGGATCGGGCAACACAATCGGCGGCTTGTTTGCGTCCCGGGGATAAACGAGAACCAGTGGCACACCGGCGCGTTGATATTTTTCCAACTCGGCCGCGATATCGGGTGGGAAATCCGAATGGTCGGCCAGCAGGGCTGCCGCGTTCAGTTCTTTCATCTTCGCGGTAAGATCAGGTTTGCCGAATGCCGGTTTCACAATCGCGTTGCAGGTGGCGCACCACCACGCGGTGAAATCCACGACCACCACGCGCCCGGCGTTGCGCGCGTCCTGGACGGCGGCAGTACTCCATTTTTCCCAAGCATAGCCCTTGGGTGCGTTTCGCAACGGCGCGTTCGCAGCGAGTTTCGCGTCAACGGGCGAGCGCCAGTCCAATTTGGATTCGAGCGCCCAGAAATATGCCAGTGCCAAGAGCGCAAGCACCGCCACGAGGCCCACGGCTTTGCGCTTGTGACCGCGCTGCACAAACTCGCCAAAGACCCACGCCGCAGCGGCGACCAACACCAGAAACACGCCTAGCCACCACGCGCGGTCGCCGTATTTCTCGGGGCCGATTTTAGCGAGCCACACGGCGGTGAGCAACATCGGGAAGCCCATGGCCATTTTGAATTTTTCCATCCACGCGCCCGGCTTGGGCAGAAATTTCAACCAGGCCGGATACCAACTCAACACGACATAAGGAAACGCAAGGCCGACGCCGACTGTGAGAAACATCAACGTGATCACCCCTGCGCTTTGCACGAACGCGAATCCCAGCGCGATACTCAGGAACGGCGCGGTGCAGGGCGTTGCGAGCAGCGTGGCGAGCACGCCGTTGAAGAATGCGCCGCTCGCACCATGGCGCGAGGCGAGTTCGCCGGCCGCCCCCATGACGTTTCCGCCGAGAACCACTTCAAACACGCCAAACAGGTTTAATGCAACCAGGGTTACGAGCACTGTGAAAACGATGATGAATTGTGGATTGCTGAATTGCATTCCCCACCCGGCTTTTTGTCCGGCGGCTTTGATGCCGATGACGAGCGCGGCCAGACCGAGAAAGGAAACCAGCACGCCGAGGGCGTAGATGAGTCCAAGCTGGCGCACGCGGCCTGGCGAATCCTTGGCCTGTTGGACGAAGCCGAGAATTTTCAGTGCGATCACCGGGAGCACGCACGGCATGATGTTAAGAATCAAGCCGCCCAGAAAAGCGTTCAGCAGGTAAAACCAAATCGAGCGTTGCATGCTCGGCGTGGCCGCGGCACCGGACGCAGAAGCTGACCCGTCTCCGATGGTGAGCTTCACTTCGTATCCCTGAACCTGCCCATTTACTTTTTGTACGAGCAGACCGGAGATTTCCGTTGGCCATACGCCTTCGGTTTTCGTGACCAGCTTACGCAGTTTGAGTTGGTTGCCCGAGCCGCTCACGATTTTTGTGGCCGTGGCCATCTCGAATGTTTCATACGCGTCCGGGAAAAAATCAGGTTCACTGGCTGCGAGGGCGGAGGTCCATTCGATGAGCAATGGCCGAGTGTCTCCGCTGCCGGCTTTCTCCCAGGTGGCGCGTGGCGCGAGGCCGTCTCCCGCTTTGGGCAAACTGGCCTGCACCTTTTCGAGTGCGTCGGCCGCATCGCTGCGGATGGTGGTGTCGCCGACGGTGAGTTTGGCGGTGACATCCTTACTGCCAGGGATGCAGGTGCCCTTGCACTCAAGCCAGCTCACGGTGGCGCGGAGTTCGAGTGCGCCCGGCTTGACCTCACTGGCCAGCTTGAGCGGAACGAGCAGGGTGACTTCGTGGCCGTAGCCGTAGTTGATTAGCGCTGACAGCGGATCGTCTTCAGCAGCCTGAACAAATTTCTCGGGAATCGGCCATAGGATTTCACCCGCCGTCACGCCGGGCGGAAGCTGCCATTTGATCGTCGTGGGAATTCCCGGGCCGCCGGGGTTGCGCCAGTAGATGTGCCAGCCGTCCGCCATTTGCAGCCGCACACCGGCCAAAACGGTGTCGCCGGGCTTGGAGGCGCTGGCCGCCAGCAACAATGTCGGGCGAGTCGTCGCGCCTTGGGCATGGACCATCACCGCCAGCAGCAACGCGCCGGCGAACTGGATTAACGTTCTCACACGAATAGAGATGCCAGATTCAGCCAAAAGTTCGAACTATTTCATTTTTTGTTCATGAGTCGCGCCGGGCGTTTGCAAATTACAGTCCGGCTGCATAATCTCGCGACAATGCCGCAGCACAGCACCACATGGAAATGGTTGCGAACCGGTGATGAAGTCTTTCCCGCGATGTTGGCTGCGATGGAAACGGCGCGTAAGTCCATTTGCCTCGAAATCTACATCTTTGCTGCCAGCCCATTGGGGGAGCGTTTTCGCAATGCGCTCATCCGGGCCTGCCAGCGCGGTGTGCGAGTGCGCGTCCTGGTGGATGGACTTGGCTCATTCAGCCTGCCGGATGGTTTTTGGACTCCGTTGCGCGAGGCTGGCGGTGAAGCGCGCTTTTTCAATCCGGTCGCGCTGAACCGCATGGGGATTCGGAATCATCGCAAATTGCTCGTGTGCGACGAGTCCGTCGCGTTCATTGGCGGATTCAACATCGCGCCGGAGTACGAAGGCGACGGCATCACGCGCGGCTGGCGCGACCTGGGCCTGAGTCTCGAAGGTCCGTTGGCTGTACAACTGGCGTCGTCGTTTGAAGAGATGTTCGCGCTGGCGGATTTCCGGCATAAACGTTTTATCCGGCTTCGCCGCGCGGCGCACAAGCGAACGGTTGCTTCGCCAACCGAGCAACTTTTGTTGAGCGGACCTGGACGCGGGCGAAACCCGATTCTCCGCGCGCTGCAGGCGGACTTTGCCCGTTCGCGCGACGTGCAAATCATGGTGGCGTATTTTCTGCCCACGGGCCGGCTGCGCCGCATGTTCGGGCGGGTGGCTCGGCGAGGGGGTTCGATCCAGTTGTTGCTTCCGGGGAAATCGGACGTGGCCACGTCGCAACTGGCGGGGCAAAGTCTTTATCGGCGGATGCTCAAATCTGGTGTCGAGGTCTATGAATACGAGCCACAGATTCTTCACGCAAAACTGTTTGTCTTGAACGACGCGGTCTATGTTGGCTCGGCGAACCTCGATCCGCGCAGCCTGAGCATCAACTATGAGTTGATGGTCCGATTTGAGAATCCGCAAATGGTGGCCGAGGCGCGGGCCATATTCCGCGAGGCATTGCAACATTGCCGGCGGATTGACCGGGTGGAATGGCGGCGCTCGCGAACGTTGTGGCAGCGGCTCAAGCAGCGTTGGGCTTATTTTCTCCTGGCGCGAATTGATCCTTACATCGCACGACGTCAGTGGCGCGCGCTTCCGGATTAGGGACTGCGATTTACGATTGCGCCATTGTTACCGCGACAGTGCTACGAGGTAACGTTGGAAACGTGTTACGGTGTCCTTGTGACCGAGGCGGGCGTAAATCTGGTGAAGGTTACCGCAGATGCGCCCGAGCATCCGGCGCGGGCTGACGGGCGAAAGATATTCTTCGCGCAAATCGTAATTGCCGCGCACGAGATAGTGGATGCAATCGCCCTTGGTCATGAGTTTGCCGCGGTCGAATGCGTTTATGTACAGCTCGTCGGATGCGGATTGATAACGGCAAAGGAAATGGCCGGGGAGATTAATTCCGCTCACCGGCAGACGAAGGCGTCGCGCCAGCAACATGTAAACCAGCGTCAGGTTGATCGGGTTGCCCGTGCGCCGGTCGAGCACGCGATTCAAATAGCTGTTGTCCGGATCGTAATAATTCTCTTCGTTGCCCGCGAAGCCGAGCTCGCCAAACACATATTCGTTGACGCGGGTAAGCAGGGGTGTGGCGCGGCTGACGGACGCAATGCGCTGTTCCAGTTCTCCGGCGAAGTTGTCGAGCAGAGCCGAGTAGGCTTCGACGTTGATTTCCGGGTATTGAGTCCGGGCGAGCAGCCAGGCGGCCGACTCAATATCGAAATCCTCACCGTGCTTGAGGCAAAAGGTCAGGAAGCGATCATCAGCCAGATGGCGGTCGAAGTGGCGGATGATTTCCTGCGCCCGCCGCCGCACCAGGGGATTGCTGCTCAGGGCCTCTGGGCGCAGCCAATCGCGCGCACCCGGTCCGCTGGAAAGAATTTTCTCGCGCACCACGTCGTACACCGCGGGGTCTTCATCGCCGAGCAAATTGATCAGGGCCGCCTTCTGGCTTTCAGGCAATTCGCTGCGATCAATTTTGGCCGTGGCCGCTTCCATGATCAGACACTTGGAAATGGAGCAAAAATCCTGCCGGGAAGCAATCGGGAAAAGCCGCAAGCCGAAAACTGCCCCTGAGGTCCGCCCAAGCGTGGGATGGCCGGCGCCACCACGCAACTTTCGCGCGGCTTATTCGGGATCGCTCGATTTGCCTGGCTGTTTCTTGGAAACGTTCTGAAGCGTGCTCTCGAACAAAGCCCGCTGTTCGGCGCGGATGGAACGCCGCACCGCGCGAATGTCAAGAAACGCGGCAATAATCGCCAGCAAAGTGAACACGAAACAAACCAGCCAATACGCCAGTTTTCCGAAATCCCCGAGCCGTCCTCGGATCAAATACTCGTCCACCACGAGCATGGCGATCGCGGCCAGCAAGCACAGCGCGCCAAACCAGCGGCGGTTGGAGGCGTTATTGATCACGCGCAACCTTACCCAGTCGGATCGAATTCAACAATCACAGACTCGTTATGATTGGATTGGCGATCGCTGTTTCAGTTTTGCCATTCAGCACGCCCGTGATATGCTCCGCCGTAAGTTCGTCGGCACCCCACCTTCAACCGGAATTGAACTATGCACATTACCAAACAACTGGCGATCTTCCTGGAAAACCGGCCCGGCACGATGGCGCGCGTGTGTGACGCGCTCGCCGAAAATAAAATCAACATCTACGCCATCTCGACCAGCGACACCGTGGACCACACGGTCATGCGTATGGTGGTGGGCGACTACCGGAAGGCCCTGCATGTGTTTGAAGAGCGCGGCACGTTGGTGGTCGAAGACGACGTGCTGCTGATCGAGGGCGACAACAAACCGGGCTCGCTGGCAAAGATCGCGCACCAGTTGTCCCGCGCGAAGGTCAACATCGAGTACGCCTACTGCGCGACACCACCGGATGCAAAAAAGGGATTGCTCATCCTGCGCGTGCAGGATGCAAAGAAGGCGTTGAAGGTGTTGAACTCGTGATGAACAAACCTTGGAACATGAAACCAGCCACGGGTTTCACTGCGAACCGCGTTTGGATTCCGCCGGGAGAGCCCACGATATGAACCATCCCATCCTCTACGAAATCAACACGCGCTGCTGGTTGCGCGAGTTGTCTGACCAACTCGGCGATCCCGTCACGCTGGCTAACATCCCGGCTCGGGAATTCGCCCAATGGCAAAGGCTCGGCTTCACGCACATCTGGCTCATGGGCGTCTGGACGACCGGTCCACGCGCGCGCGAACTGGCATTGAACGAGCCAAATCTGCGCCGTGCCTACGATGAATCTCTGCCCGGCTGGCGCGAGGCGGATGTTGCCGGCTCGCCTTATTCCGTTGCGAAATATGAAGTGCCACCCGCGCTCGGCGGCGAAGCCGGCCTCCAGGAATTTCGCACACGCCTTCACCGCGCCGGCTTGAAATTGATTTTGGACTTCGTGCCGAACCACCTGGGCATTGATCATTCGTGGGTGAGCGAACGGCCGGAATTGTTTGTGCAAAGTCCGACGGAACGTGAAGGGACATTCGCGCAACAGATGTCCGTGGGCGTACGATGGATTGCCCACGGCAAGGATCCATATTTTCCCGCCTGGACAGATGTGGCGCAGTTGGATTACCGCCACGCCGCCACGCGCACCGCGATGCAGGAGCAACTCCTCTCCGTGGCCAGACGCTGCGACGGCGTTCGCTGCGACATGGCGATGCTATTGCTCAACGACGTGTTCGCGTGGACATGGAGAGAGTTTCCGTTTGGCGGTGCCCCACCCAAGGCCGAGTTCTGGGCCGAGGCGATCCCCGCTGTCAAAGTCTTGCATCCGGAATTTATTTTCCTCGCGGAAGTCTATTGGGAGCTGGAAGAGCGATTGCAAGCGCTCGGCTTCGATTTCACATACGACAAACATCTTTACGACGATTTAGTCCGGCGCAATCCAGTCGGCGCGCAGAGGCGCTTGCTGGAGTTACCGCCAAAGTTTGTAGCCGCCAGCGCGCACTTTCTGGAGAATCATGACGAACCTCGCATAGCTGCATCGCTTTCATTTTCGGAACATCGGGCAGGAGCGTTGGTGGTTCTGGGTTTGCCGGGAATGCGCTTTCTCCACGAAGGACAATTGACCGGCGCGCGAACCAAGTCGCCGGTACAGCTCGGTCGTCGTGCTGCCGAACTGCCGCTAACTGACGTGCAGAAAATGTACGAAGCGATGTTGACGACCTTGCGCGCGAGTGCAGTGGGGCGGGGCGACTGCAAAATTCTGTTTCCGCGCGAGGCTTGGCCGGGAAATCCCAGCGGGCAGAACTTCATCATGGCGCAATGGCAGGTGCAGCCGCCGGACTTTGATGTGGTGGTGGTCAACCTCGCGCCGCACCCGAGTCAATGTTACGTGCCTTTGAGCGTGCCCCGCTTGACTGAGTTCAACTGGTCCATGCGCGATGCGCTGGGCGCGGAAGCTTACGTCCGTGCGGGCAGCGATCTGGCGGAGCAGGGACTTTTTCTGGATGTGGCCGGCCACGGAGCACAGTTGTTTCAATTCACCCCGGACAGTTGAGTTATCAGCCGGGTTCCGGGCGGTCGCGGCTTGATCCGGGCGCAAAAACGAGTTTGGGCTAGAGCGCGAACAGCGAAGTTTTTGAAATGATTTATTGCGCGGGCCGGTGGTTCGGGTAAAAAATATCTAAATTTTACCGGAACGACGGCGAAACCAAATGACAGACAGACAACAACCGCAAAAACCGAGTGGCCCGATGTGGGCCAAACCCCCGCCCAAGCAGGGACTTTATGATCCGCAGTTCGAGCACGAAGCGTGCGGAGTTGGATTCGTCGTCAACATCAAGGGGGCAAAGTCCCACACCATCATCACACAGGGGCTTCAGATTTTGTTGAACCTCGATCATCGGGGCGCGTGCGGCTGCGAAGCCAACACCGGCGATGGCGCGGGTATCCTGATCCAGACGCCGCACGAATTCCTGAAACTGGTTTCCAAGGAGGCCAAGGTCAAACTGCCCGGTGCCGGCGAGTACGGCGTGGGGATGATTTTCCTGCCGCAAGACAAGAAGCAGCGCGCCGAGTGCGAGAAGATTTTCGCAGGTATCGTGGCCGAGGAAGGGCAAAAAGTTCTTGGCTGGCGCACCGTGCCTACCGACAACAACTCACTCGGCAACACCGCGAAGGCTTCCGAGCCACTCATGCGCCAGGTTTTTGTCGGACGCGATGCAAAGCTGGCCGATGACCTGGCCTTCGAGCGCAAGCTCTACGTCATTCGCAAGCGCGCCGAGAACGCCATCCGCTATTCGGGCAAGGTGAACGGCGGCGAATCATTTTACATTTCCAGCCTGTCGTTCAAGACGGTGGTGTACAAAGGAATGTTGACCACCGAGCAGCTTGGAACTTATTACCCGGACCTCACGCACCCGGCGATGACTTCCGCGCTGGCGCTGGTTCACTCGCGCTTTTCGACGAACACATTTCCAAGCTGGAATCGCGCGCACCCGAACCGCTACATCGCGCACAACGGCGAAATCAACACGCTGCGCGGCAACGTCAACTGGATGAAGGCGCGCGAGGCGATTTTCGAGAGCGAGCTGTTCGGCGACGACATCAAGAAAATCCTGCCGATCATCAACACTGACGGCAGTGATTCGGCGATGTTCGATAACTGCCTTGAACTGCTCGTGCTGGCTGGCCGCTCGTTGCCGCACGCGATCATGATGATGATTCCCGAGCCGTGGTCGAAGCACGAGAGCATGAGTGACGAGAAGAAGGCGTTTTACGAATTTCATTCGTGCTTGATGGAGCCGTGGGACGGTCCGGCTTCAATTGCTTTTACCGACGGCAAGAAGATTGGCGCCGTGCTCGACCGCAACGGCCTGCGGCCTTCGCGTTATTACGTCACCAAGGACGACCTGGTCATCATGGCCAGCGAAGTCGGTGTGCTGGACGTGCCGCCGGATCGTGTGCTGCAAAAAGGCCGCCTCCAGCCGGGCCGCATGTTCCTCGTGGACACCGAGCAAGGCCGCATTGTGGCGGACGAGGAAATCAAGAACGCCATTTCGACGGAGAAGCCGTATCGCGCCTGGTTGAAGGAAAACCTGATTAGACTCGCCGATGTTCCCGATCCGGGCGTCCAGACCGACCCCGGACATCAAACGGTGCTGCGGCGGCAACTGGCCTTCGGCTACACGTTTGAAGAATTGCGGTTACTCATGGCGCCGATGGCGCGCGACGGCAATGAAGCGGTCGGTTCGATGGGCACCGACACGCCGCTGGCGGTGCTCTCGAACAAGTCGCAGCCGCTTTTCAATTATTTCAAGCAACTGTTTGCGCAAGTCACGAACCCTCCGATTGACTGCATCCGCGAGGAAATCATAACGGCTACCGAGACGGCGATTGGGTCGGAACGAAATCTGTTGAAGCCCGGTCCGGAAAGTTGCCAGCTCATTGAGCTAAAATCGCCCATCCTCACGAACGAGGAATTCGCCAAGCTGCAGCACATCACCTTGCCCGGATTCAAATCGGCCACCGTGCCGATCCTGTTCCAGGCCGCGGAAGGTCCGGCGGGTTTGGCGCGGGCCATGGAGAAGTTGTGCCGGCAGGTCAGCCATGCGATTGCCGACGGCACCAACATCGTCGTGCTCTCGGATCGTGGCATCAGCCCGGAATGGGCGCCCATTCCGTCGCTGCTCGCCGTGGCTGGAGTGCATCATCATTTGATCCGCGAAGGCACCCGCACGCGCGTGGGGCTTGTCCTCGAATCGGGCGAGCCACGCGAGGTGCATCATTTTTCATTGCTCATCGGCTACGGCTGCGGCGCGATCAATCCCTATCTCGCGTTTCAAACCCTTGATGACATGATTCGCCAGGGCTTGCTGACGGGGGTGGATCACAAAACCGCCTGCAAGAATTATCTCAAGGCGGCGATCAAGGGCGTCGTAAAAGTCGCGTCGAAGATGGGCATCTCGACCATTCAAAGTTATTGGGGCGCGCAGATCTTCGAAGCCATCGGCCTGAAGAAGGAAATCGTGGACAAGTATTTTACGTGGACGCCGTCGCGGATCGAAGGCGTCGGGTTGGAGGTGATCGGGCAGGAAGTCCTGGCCCGGCATCAACGCGCGTTTCCGGATCGGCAGGTCAACGGCCACGCGCTCGACGCGGGCGGACAATATCAGTGGCGCGACGACGGCGAGTATCATCTGTTTAATCCGCAGACGATTCACAAGTTGCAGAAGGCCGTCCGGACGACTGATTTCAAAACGTTCAAAGAATACTCAGCACTCGTCAACGAGCAGACAAAGAGCTGGTGTACACTGCGCGGCCTGTTGGATTTCAAGAACTCCAAGCCAGTTCCAATTGAAGAGGTTGAATCGGTTGACAGCATCATGCGCCGCTTCAAATCCGGCGCCATGAGCTACGGCTCGATCAGCAAGGAAGCCCACGAAACGCTGGCGGTGGCCATGAACCGCATCGGCGGCAAGAGCAACACCGGCGAAGGCGGCGAAGACCCCGAGCGCTACAACCTTGAGCCAAATGGTGACTCGAAGAATTCCGCGATCAAGCAGGTCGCAAGCGGCCGGTTCGGCGTGACGAGCCTCTATCTTGTCAAAGCAAAGGAACTTCAGATCAAAATGGCCCAGGGCGCCAAGCCCGGTGAAGGCGGCCAGTTGCCCGGGGCGAAAGTTTATCCGTGGATTGCGCGCGTACGGCATTCAACTCCTGGCGTGGGATTGATTTCTCCGCCGCCTCATCACGACATTTACTCCATCGAGGACCTGGCGGAGTTGATTCACGACTTGAAGAACGCGAATCACCACGCGCGCATCAGTGTAAAACTCGTGGCCGAGGTTGGCGTGGGCACCATCGCGGCTGGCGTCGCCAAGGCGCACGCCGACGTGGTGCTCATCAGCGGACACGACGGCGGCACGGGCGCGTCGCCGCAGACTTCGATCAAGCACGCGGGCATTCCGTGGGAGCTTGGCCTGGCCGAAACGCACCAGACGCTCGTGCTTAACAATCTTCGCTCGCGGATCATCGTCGAGACCGACGGCCAGTTGAAGACGGGTCGCGATGTAGTTGTCGCCGCGCTGTTGGGCGCCGAGGAATTCGGCTTCGCTACTGCGCCGCTCGTGGCGATGGGTTGCATCATGATGCGGGTTTGCCACTTGAACACCTGCCCTGTAGGCGTCGCCACACAGGACCCCGAGTTGCGCAAGCGATTTGTCGGCCGGCCGGAGGACGTCGAGAATTTCATGCGTTTCATTGCGCAGGAAGTCCGCGAGATCATGGCACAACTGGGTTTCAAGCAACTCAACAAAATGATCGGGCGCGTGGACCGCCTGGAAGTAAAGCAGGCTGTGGAGCATTGGAAGGCCAAGGGCCTGGATTTCTCCAAAATTCTTCACGTGCCGGAAGTCCCCACTGACGTGGGCCGCTTTTGCACCATGGCGCAGGACCACGGTCTGGACAAAGCGCTCGACAACACCGTGCTGCTCAAACTCTGCGAGCCAGCCATCGAGCGGCAGGAAAAAGTTGTTGCCGTGCTGCCCATCCGCAACGTGAACCGTGTCGTTGGCACGATCGTTGGCAGCGAAGTCACGCGGCGTTGGGGCGTGGAAGGTTTGCCGGAGGACACGATTGAAATCAACTTTACCGGCAGCGCGGGCCAGAGTTTCGGCGCGTTCATGCCCAAGGGAATGACGTTCATGCTCGAAGGCGACGCAAACGATTACGTGGGCAAAGGTTTGTCCGGCGGCAAAATCATTGTCTATCCATCGGAGCAGGCCACGTTTGTCCCGGAAGAAAACATCATTGTTGGCAACGTGGCGCTTTACGGCGCCACCGGAGGCGAGGCTTATATCCGCGGCATGGCGGGCGAACGCTTCTGCGTGCGCAACTCCGGCGTCACGGCGGTCGTCGAGTCCGTCGGCGACCACGGCTGTGAATACATGACCGGCGGCCGCGTGGTGATTCTCGGCCCGACCGGACGCAATTTTGCCGCCGGCATGAGCGGTGGTGTGGCTTACGTGCTCGACGAGACCGGAGGTTTTCCGAAACGCTGCAACCAACAAATGGTAGGATTGGAAAAACTCCAGGATGCGGACGAGATCGAAGCGGTCTGGAAGATGATTCAGCGCCACCAGACTTACACGAAGAGCGAAAGGGCGGCGAAAATCCTGGCGGACTGGAAGTCCTATGTGCCGAAATTCGTGCGGGTCATGCCGAAGGATTACCAGCGCGTCTTGCAGTCTCTCAAGAAAGTGCAATCGCAGGGCCTGAGTGGCGACGACGCGATTATGGCCGCGTTCGAGGAAAATGCCCGCGACGTGGCGCGCGTGGGCGGCGGTTAGTTTCAATTCGGTCTAAAATCAGAAAGTTGGAAGATGGGCAAACCCACAGGATTCATCGAGTATCTACGCGAACTGCCGCAAGACCGCACCCCGAAGGAGCGGATAGCGGACTGGAAGGAATTTCACTTCCACATGCCGGAGGCCAAGCTGCGTCAGCAGGGCGCGCGCTGCATGGATTGCGGAGTTCCCTTCTGCCACACCGGCCAGCTCGTCAGCGGCATGGCCAGTGGCTGCCCGATTCATAACCTGATTCCGGAGTGGAACGATCTTGTTTATCGCGGGCTGTGGAAGGAAGCGTTGGAACGGCTGCACAAGACCAACAATTTTCCCGATTTCACGGGCCGTGTTTGCCCGGCGCCGTGCGAAGGCTCGTGCGTGCTGGGCATCAATGCGCCACCCGTTACCATCAAAACCATCGAGTGCGAGATTATTGACCGCGGCTGGGCGGAGGGCTGGGTCGTGCCGGAACCGCCGAAGAAGCGTACTGGGAAAAAAGTTGCCGTTGTCGGCTCAGGACCTGCAGGTCTGTGCGCCGCCGCACAACTTAACCGGGCCGGTCATCTCGTCACAGTCTTCGAGCGAGAAGATCGTCCCGGTGGGTTGTTGATGTACGGCATCCCGAACATGAAGCTCGACAAGCAGGAAGTCGTGCTGCGCCGCATCAAACAGATGGAGGACGAAGGAGTGGTCTTCGCCTGTCACACCGAGGTCGGGAAAAACTTTGCCGCTGCGAAACTGCTCAAGGATTTCGATGCAACGGTTCTTTGCACGGGTGCCACCAAACCGCGTGATCTGCCGATTCCCGGTCGCGAACTCAAAGGCGTTCACTTCGCGATGGAATTCCTCACGGCGAACACCCGGAGTGTTCTCGACGGACACAAGAACGGCAGCTTCATTGACGCCACCGGCAAGGACGTGATTGTCATCGGCGGCGGCGATACGGGCACGGACTGCGTTGGCACTTCGATGCGGCACGGCTGCAAGAGTCTCGTGCAGGTGGAAATCCTGCCGCGCCCGCCGGAGGAACGCGCCAAGGACAATCCCTGGCCGGAGTGGCCCAAAGTTTACAAGCTTGATTACGGCCAGGAAGAAGCCGCTGCAAAATTTGGCGACGACCCGCGGGTGTATCTCACCACCGCCACGAAATTCGAGGGCGACGCAAACGGCCATGTCAAAGCTGTTCACACCGTGCAGGTGCGGTGGGAGCGAAACGACAAGGGCCAGTTCATTCCCAAGAACGTGCCCGGCACGGAAAAAGTGTTGCCCGCTCAATTGGTGCTGCTCGCGATGGGCTTCCTGGGACCGGAACAACCGTTACTCGATGCGCTCAATCTCGAACGCGACCCGCGCACCAACGTGAAAGCCGAGTTCGAGAAATACTCGACCAACATCAAAGGCGTCTTTGCCGCCGGCGATTGCCGTCGCGGCCAGAGTCTCGTTGTCTGGGCCTTTAACGAAGGTCGTGGCGCCGCGCGTGAGTGTGATCGTTACCTGATGGGCGCAACGAATCTACCGTAACGATTTTGCGCGGGATTCTCGTACCCACTCGGGGCTGGCCACGCGAGGTTGGTTTTGATTCGCATGCACTTCACCGCACCGTTATCGTTTTTCACCGAGTATCGAAATGTCTGTAAAACATTCAAACAACGGTGAATCAAAAAAGTGCGCTTCGCCGGCTGAACAACTGAAAGCCGCTGTCGAGATTCTTGAACAGGCTGCCAGGAGCCGGGCGATGCTTGCACAGTTATCAGTTGAGGACCGCACCCGCTTGCTCAAGGCGGCCGGGGATATTTATTGTCCTGATGTTCGCGAACGCCGGCGGTTGGTGAAAGCGCAGGTGAGACTGCACAAAGCAGACAAACTCCGGCGCGACCAGTCAAAGCTCAACGAGACGGGCATCCGCAAGCTGCGCCGTGAAAAAGTGTTCACTACGCCGAACGTTTTCCCGCCGGAGCAATTCACACAACAGGATGTCAGTGGCGACCCTGACTTTCGCGAAGTGGTCGAGCCGCAGAATTGTTACATCTGCAAGCAGGATTACTCGACCATTCACCATTTCTACGACCAGCTATGTCCGCCCTGCGCAGAGTTGAATTTTCGCAAGCGCGCCGAACTCGCGGATTTGCGCGGCCGGGTGGCGCTGCTTACAGGCGGGCGTGTGAAGATCGGCTATCAGGCGGGTATCAAATTGTTGCGCGCGGGTGCTCGCTTGATCGTCAGCACTCGCTTCCCGCGGGACTCAGCGATGCGCTACGCGGCTGAGGCGGATTTCAAGGAGTGGGGGCATCGGCTGGAAATCTTCGGGCTGGATTTGCGCCACACTCCGAGCGTGGAGGCGTTTTGCCGGCATTTGCTGGCAACGCATTCGCGGCTGGATTTCATCATCAACAACGCCTGCCAGACCGTGCGGCGACCTCCAGAATTTTATCAGCACATGATGGAGCGGGAGACGGCATCGCCGGGCGGCATGCCGGAGAACGTGCGCGCATTACTCGGCGCCTACGAGGGTTTGCGCGGCTACCACATGCTGCCGGATGGCGATTCGTCGCTCGCGCAACGGCGCATGTCGGAAGTTGCCGGCCTCACGCATGCTGCGGAATTGTCGCAGGTACCGCTGTTGCCGGATGAACTCGCGGCGCAACAAGCGTTGTTTCCGGCCGGGCGGCTCGACCAGGATTTACAGCAGGTGGATTTGCGCGACCGCAACTCGTGGCGGCTGTTGCTCGCGGAGGTGCCGTCGGTGGAATTGTTGGAAGTCCACCTGGTGAATGCCATCGCACCGTTCATTTTGAATGCGCGATTGAAACCGCTCATGCTCCGCACGCCGGAGCGCGACAAACACATCGTGAACGTATCTGCGGTGGAAGGACAATTTTATCGCAAGTTCAAAACCACGCGCCATCCGCACACCAACATGGCGAAGGCGGCGCTGAACATGATGACGCGCACGTCGGCCGCGGAATATCAGGCGGACGGCATCCACATGAACGCCGTGGACACGGGCTGGGTCACGGACGAAGACCCGGTGCATATTGCGGCGCGCAAGACGGAAGAACACCGCTTTCATCCGCCGCTGGACATCGTTGATGGTGCGGCGCGGATTCTCGATCCGATCATCACTGGCTTCAACTCGGGCGAACACGTGTGGGGAAAGTTTCTAAAGGACTTTCGCGAGACGGATTGGTGAGTTTCCTGATTCATGAATTCAAACGCGACCGATGATTTTCGGTTGCCGATGCGAGCGAGGATAATGATTTGCGATGAAGTATCTCCGCGCTAATTTCGATCCCACGTGGTTATGGATCGCCTGATCCTGCTGGCTCTCAGCTTGAGCGCGGCTCTCCCCCTTGCGGGCGGGGCCGCGGCCAGTGTCTTTCCGGGCACTCAGTGGGAGACGCGGGAGCCGGAACAGGCCGGCTTGTCGCGGGAAAAACTTGAAGCGTTGAGCAAGCTGGCAGGCGGCCGAGGCTGCGTGGTGCGGCACGGTTACATGGTCTATAAGTGGGGCGATCAAAGGAAAAGTTCTGACGTGGCTTCGGCGTTCAAGCCGGTTCTTTCGACGCTGCTGCTCGTGGCGGTGCAGGAGGGCCGGTTGAACAGTGTGGACGAATTGGTGGCCAACCTGGAGCCGCGGCTCAAGTCCTTGAACGACGGCAAGGACGCCGGCATCACCTGGCGGCATTTGGCGTCGCAAACTTCCGGCTACGGTCTGGTTGAACCGCCTGGTGCGGCGTATTCCTATAACGACTTCGCGCTCGCGTTGTATTACGACACGCTCACGCACAAGGTTTTCAAAACCAACGGCACGGAGGTTCTCCGAACTCACTTGGCCGAACCGCTCCAGTTTGAGGATGACTTCAGCTTCAACGCATTTCGGCGACCTGATCGTGACGGACGACTGGCGCTTTCTGTGCGTGACTTTGCTCGGATCGGTTTGCTCTATCTTCACGGCGGAAAATGGCGCGACAAGCAATTGATCCAACCGGAGTTCATCCGCATGGCCATCAGCAGTGCCATTCCGACCGACACGCCGCTCACGAGCGGACGCGAGGCGGACATGCTGCCGGGCCAACATTCGATTGGCGGCGGAAAGAACATCACGCCCATTGGTCCTGGCTATTACAGTTTCAACTGGTGGCTGAATCGAACGAACAAGGTGGGGCAACGGCTTCTAGTGGACGCGCCTCCGGACGCGTATGTGGCCAGCGGTCACGGCGGCAAACGCACGCTCTGGGTTTTTCCGAGCCTCGACTTGATCGTCTGCTGGAACGATTCGCTGATTGACGATCATGACAAATCGCCGGGCAATCCGGAGGCGAAGTGCAATCAAGCAGCCCGGTTGATGGTGGAATCGGTGCTTCGTTCTGGAGCGAAGCAATGACCGGGCGAAGGGCGGCTATTGGGCGTTTACGCGCCAGAATCGGTTTTCGCCTTGGAGCAATGGCAGCGAGACCACTTGCGGATCATTCGTGAGCGTGAAAGACGAGTTGGTCGTCCAGTTGCCGCTCGCGAGGTTGGAGGATTCCAGAATGCGATGCAACCGGCCGACATCACCGCTGATGCTGAGCAGGAGGTTCGTCGAGCCACGCGTGAGGGAAAGTTGCGGACGGCGCGGCGGTGCGACCGATTGCGGATCGTCGCTGAAGTCGGGAATGCCGTCGCCATCACTGTCGTTGGGATCGTTTATCGAGAGTTGCCAGGTGTAATAGTCTTCCTCGGTCGTGTTCAGGTCGCCGTCATTGAATTCCACGTTGCCGGAGTAGTTCGTCGAGTTGGATGGAGTGCGCCGTAGGAAAGGAGTGGGGAGGAAAAGATCCAGGACTTGTTGGGAGTCATTGGTCAAAAACGCGGTTTGGAGCGTTAGCTGGTTGAATCGGTTGGTGGTGGACGGCTTTTGGAACAATGCAGGACCTACCAGTGTGGTCAGGGAGTTTGTATTGGTGATCGAAAGGCTGGCGGACACAGCGTTGGTTCCTGGCGTGTAGGAAATCGGACCGACAAATTCGAGCAATTCAAACTGGTGAATAAAAGTCAAATTGCCGCCGCCGAGAGAGTTGGGGATCGTGTAAGTGCAGAAGCCGAACGCCGACCCAGCTTCGCGTGACCAGGTTGCGGTAAAGGCGCCGCCGCCAAAACCCGTGATGCTGAACGCGCCATCCGCCGGAAGTCCAGGCACGGCTTGGGCAACCTCGAAAAAATCGTAAAATCCGTTACCGTTGCTGTCCACGAAGTCCGGCAAGTCCAGGCCAATAATGCCAAAAAAAGTGTCGTCTATCAATTCGCCGTACAATTCGAGGTAAGCCCCGTTCGAGTATCCGCCGGTGACAAAGTCCGGGGCCAATTCACCGTTGATGCCCGCGTTCAAAGTTGTCAGGTCCATCGTCCAGCGAGTGCCGATGTTGTCGTTCGCGGCAGCACGCTGAAAGCGAGGGGACAAACAAAACAGCTTTGCCTGGGCGGTTTGCGCGCCATGCGTGACGGATGGAAGCAGCAACGACGAGAGGGTGAGAAGAACCAGCACTTGTTTCATAACGGCTCCATTTTGATGCCGTGATGCAAACACGTGGTCCTGTAAGCGTCAAGAAATTTACCGATTGTCGCGGTGCGCGGCGATTGTCATCGAAGGGTCAGGAAAAGGCCGGTTGGCGACCGGAAGGGGTCGCAATCGGGCGGGCATTTTTCACGTGGCCGGAGCATAGCGTTGCGAGAGTCTGGCTGCCAGCAACAGGAAGAGAAACGTCAGTCCCAGTTCCGGCGGTGTGTGTGTGTTCATCGCGGCGAGCCAGTCCACGATGACGATTCCCGCCAGGAGGCCGGAAACACTGCGGCCGATGTTGACGTTGTTGGTCCAAAATGTGGCGCGCAGGCAGTAGAGAATCCATAGCGCCAACACGGCGGAACGGATCAGCGCGCCTTCGAGGTAAATCCCGTCGTTGATGAACATTGCCATCAGGATGGGTAGGAACAGCAGCGACACGGGCCAGCGCGGCGGATGTCCGCGTGTGCTCTCGATGCGCGCCAGTCCGCTCAGGCCCACGACGTAGGCACCCAATGCCAGCCCGCACCAGACAGCCCAACCGGTTACGCCGTTCGCTCCGGCGGACGCCGCCACAATGTAAACGAAGAACCGGCATAATCCCATCAACACCGGCGAAAAGGTGAACAGTTTGTGAAACGCGTCATAGACGAGGATGCATAGACCCAACGTCAGGCCAATGGCGCCCGGCACGAAACCGAGACACATCAGGCAGAGTTCGCCGAGGATCAATCCGAGCGCGCCCAGTTTCCAGACCAGCGACTCGGCGATGGCGCCGGACGGAATCGGACGTTCCGTCCGGTGTTGGCGGTCGAAGCTCGCGTCGAACGCGTCGTTCAAAAACATCCCGCCCACGTAAAGCAGCGTTACGCCGAGGAAGAGGAAGGGAAGTTTTGAAAAATTTCCGCCGCCGCCCAGCCACCAGCCGGCGAGGCAGTTTGACCACACGGTTGGCAGATTGGAAACGCGGCCCAGCACCAGCAGGGTGCGAAGCGAGGGTGTGCGTTGCGGCGGGGTCATGTGGATCAGTTATCTGTAATCAGTGATAATCAGTGATCGGTCGCCGGCTTTCAGTGGGCAGCGTGCGCTTCTGAAGACGGGTTACTGATTACTGAAAACTCCGGGCAAAGGAAAGCACCAGAAACGCCCGGTGTGGTTCCTCATTCATATCGCGCTGGCCAATCCGCGTTCCCGCAAACGCCCGAGCGTCCATTCATACTCGGCTACGAGTTGCTCGACGACATCCCGGTTCTTCAATTCCGGCGGCAGAACCTCCCACGTGTAAGTTTCCATTTCGAGGTGCGGACACAGACCTGGATTTGCGGCGAGCAAATCGAGCACGCCCAGCAGGTGGTCGGTTGTGTTGTCAAAAAAAGTCGCGGGCGCGCTGTGCAACGGGATGTGAAAATGAATGCGCCATTCGTCCGTCTCGGCGGCGCTGGTTTCGGCGGCCAGGGCGTCCGGCAAGTCGCGATAAATCGTCCGCTGCCCGCCGGTATGGCGAACGACGGTCTGATGCAAATAGACGCCTTCCTCGAACGCGGCGAGAGCCTGACGTGCTTGGGCTGTGGGCCGCACCTTCAGCGCCGAACTGAGATGCAGCTTGCTGAGCTTGATGCCGTGTCGCTGCAAGGAAGCGATGGCGCGTTGCGGTTCCTCGAATTCGACGGCGAAATGGCAGGTGTCATAATTCACGCCGAGATGTTGGGCGAGATGCGGATCGTTCGGATGCTCGTCGTGCATGCGGGCAAAAAAATCCAGCACTTCGGCGCTGCATTCCAGGACGCACATCGGTTCGGGTTCGAGGCCCAGGTGCAGCTTGCGGCCGGATTGGTTGCTTAGCCGGGCAATGTGCTCGACGCAACTCCACAGATTTGCCCGGACCAATGTCATTTGTTCCGGAGTTGTCAGGAAATGTTTGAAGCCGCAAGGCAGGGTGCTGACGCTGCCTTCGATCCCCTCGGGCACGAGCTGCGCAAGCAGGTCAAACAGCAGATTCGTGTAGGCCAGCCGCTCCGGCGTGGTCCAGTCCGGCTGATACACCTGTTCTTTGACGCGCGTCCCATGAAACTGGCCGAAGGGAAATCCGTTGATCGTGAAAATGTAGCATTGATTCGCATCCAACCAGCGTTGAAACGACACGAGCGTGGCGGGGTCGCGCAACTCGTTCGCGGCGCGATTGCTCAAGCGCAGGCCGATGGCGTAGTGCGCATTCGGACACACGCGCCCGCGCACGGCGAGGGTGTGATGCTTGAGCGCGTTGAAAGTTTCCTGCCACGTCTCGCCGCGATGGATGTTCGTGCAGTAGGCGAGGTGCAGGTCGTGGTTGAGCTTCATGCGCGGTGGGAAATTAGTCCCTCGTCAATCAGGCAGGAAGCAGGAAAAAATAAATACGCCAATACCCAAGGAACAGTGGCGCAATTCCATCAATTCCAACCAGGGTTTAGCGCCCAATGGCGGCCGACCTTGCGGCTGCGGGAAATCGCGCGAGTGATATAGCGCTTGGCCAGTTCGATCGCGTGCGGCAGGTTGTGGCCCAGCGCCAGAAAACCGGCTATGGCTGCGGAATAAGTGCAACCTGTGCCGTGCGTCGAAACGCCGCGAGTGAAGGGCGCGCTCAACACTCGAACTCGGCGACCGTCAAAGAATACGTCCACCGCCTTCGATGTGTTCGTGAGATGGCCGCCTTTGGCCAGGACTGCGCAACCGAAGTGTTTGTGAATCTCGCAGGCTGCTCCTTGCAATTGATCAAGCGTCGCCAGTTTGCGGCCGACTAAAATTTCAGCTTCGGGCAGATTCGGTGTGACGAGTGTTGCCACCGGCAACAGACGTTCCTTCAACACACGAATAGCCGAAGGCTTCAGCAACACCGCGCCGCTCGTCGCGACCATGACTGGGTCAACAACCAGCGGCGGTCGTTTTCCGCGCCGGAAAAAATCTGCCACCACCTCGATGATTTCCGCCGAATACAACATGCCGGTCTTGACCGCGCGGGGCGGCAGCTCGTCGAACACGGCTTCGATTTGCCGGCGGACCATGTCGGCACGGACTGCCTGAATACCGGTAACGCGCCGGGGATTCTGCGCGGTGATGCAGGTGATGGCGCTGGTGCCATGGACGCCGAGCGCGGTGAAGGTTTTCAAGTCCGCCTGAATGCCCGCGCCGCCCCCGCTGTCCGAGCCGGCGATGGTCAGGGCGCAGGGAAGAGAAGGGGGCATGGTCTGCCGATCAAGGTTTTGCGGTCAAAGCCCGGGACTTCAGAAACTAACCTCGTAGTGCGGCTGATGATCTACGTTCCAACGGCGGCGATTGAAATCGTTGGTGTCCATCAGGAAGCGGTGTTTCGCAGATTCGACATGTCCGTCGGCGAATAAGATATTTGAGACGCCGTCGTGGCGTTCTCGTGCGGGCGTACTATTGATCAACAGCAGGAAGGCGTGAATATACTCATAGCCTGGTTGTCTGACAGAGTCTCCAATCGCAATCATGCTGGCTGGGGCTGCGACGTCCTGTTCTTTAACCGGAGGAATTAGTTGGCCTGGGTTTGCCGCCATGCCTAAGCCGAGACTGTTCACCCAACTAGACTGATTTGCTGAACTCACACCAAAGCCGTTGTAACCGTAACTCAGGCCGCAGGAGCGTCCCGGCGCTGAAGGCGGACGGTACCCGGGCCAGCCAAAAATCCAGACAATGGCTTTTTCCACCGGCCATTCTCCTTTGAACGTGGGGCAGTTCATGATGTTGAAGTTGCGGGCATAGTACGGGGACAGGGACGTGTACCACGTGTTCGTCGTGACACCGTCAGAGGTGAGGGGGTAAGCGCCCGTGTCTGATGTGTACATTTTGAGCGCCAATCCGAGTTGTCGCAAATTGCTTTTGCAAGCCGTCCCTTGGCCCGCAAGTTTTGACCGCGAAAACGTTGGCAGCAACATCGCCGCAAGAATCGCGATAATGGCAATGACCACCAGAAGTTCGATCAGGGTGAACGCTCTACGTCCGAGGTGGGGTTCACTTCGGCTTCGTCGCGAACCAAGGCTGTCCGAACGGGATCGCATGCCAAGGTTTCCATACCATGTGCGGGGCGAATTGGCAAAACGAAACCCGCCGGGGCGGCGCCTTGCGTTCGCGTAGCGGATTGCACTCAAGCGACCGAAGCAACGCTCTCGGGGGTAGCTCGCGAGTGGGATTCGCGCCCCGCGTTCAAACGCAGGATCAGCTCGTTGAGTTCTTTCATGGACGGTGGTTTGCCGATGATCGCGTCCGCGTGGCCGGTCGTTTCGCCGTCCTGCTTCATCATGGTGCCCCAGCCAGTGAGCATGATGATGGGCGTTTTGGGTGAGTCGGCTTTGATTTCCCGCGCAACTTGGTGTCCGTCCACTTCCGGCATGCCCAAGTCGGTGATCACCACGTCGTAGGGCTGGCGGGCCTTGAGTCCAGACCGGAACATTTGCAACCCGAGTTTTCCGGTTGGCGCGGTTTCAATTTGATGAACGCCACCCAGGCAATCCACGACCAGTTCCCGCACGTTGGGCTCGTCGTCAATGCAGAGAACGCGCAGCCCCCCGGTCTTCTTCGGGTCGGCGACCGTTGGTTGCGCCGCGCGAGTGGTCGTCTCGCGAATGGGGAAAATGAGGCGCGCGCACGTGCCTTTGCCCAGCGTGCTCTCGACTTCGATGCTGCCCTCGTGTCGCTGCATCATTCCATACACCATCGCCAAGCCCAAGCCGGAGCCGCCGCGTTGAGCCTTGGTGGAAAAGAACGGCTCCAAGCATCGCAGCCGCGTTTCTTCGGACATGCCGGTTCCGTCATCGCGCACCTCGACTTTTAGCTGGCGTTCGTCGGGTTTTGGTGCGTTGCCGGCGTTGACCGCGAAGCCCGTGGCAATCGTAATGGTCCCACCCAGGGGCAGGGCATCCACCGCGTTGAATACGAGATTGGTGATCGCTTCGCGGAGTTCGCTCGCGTCGCTCATCAGCGGCGGCAACTGGGCGGTCAATTCCGTCCGAAGCTGAATGGAAATCCCTTCGCGCTGGGGAAGATCACGCCAACGGGGGCGCGTCAGCTCGATCACATCTTCAATGACTTGATTGATCTCAACGGGGGCCAGTTGTTCCTGGTTCGACCGTGAACGATAGAACTCCCGCATGCGCGCGACAATTTGCGCGATGTCCTGGGCGGCTTTGTTGATGTTGGTCAGGTAGCGTCTCGGTTTTTCCGGCAGGTCGGGAAGATGGTCGAGCAACAATTCGGAGTAACCGAGCACGGGCGAAAGCAGGTTGTTGATGTCGTGCGCGACACCGCTGGACATTTCGCCCAGGGCCCGGAGACGTTCCTGACGAACCAGCGCCTGCTGGGCCTGGCGCAATTCGTCGTAGGCCTTCTGCTTGCCCTCGGTGTGCAACACCTGGCTGTAGAGATTTCGATATTGTTCCTCGGTGGAGAGCACCTTGGCTTGCAACGCTTCCTTTTCAGAGCGGATCTGTGTCACTTCGGCCAGCATCTGTTCGCTCTTGTAACGCACTTCTTCCAACACCAGAACGATCATGCTGACGGCGATGAAAAGCTGGAGCACGGCGGCCACGAAATAGCTCGCACTATGCAGGTTCTCGTATTGCTTGCCGAATTCTTGAGACAACGGAAAACTCGCCAGGAACACGCCCCACAGCAAAAATCCCAGCGACAACATGCCGGCGCCCACAAAGGGCATCTTCTGCCGGACGCGAAAGAAACAGACGCCGGCAAACACACTGCCGGAGCCCAACAGAATAAACACGGGTAGTTCCAGTTGCAGCCCTTCTGCTCCCACCTGGGGACCGACCAGGGTCCAGGCCATAAGGAAGAGCATGAACAAACCGATCAACGTTTGGCGCACCGGTAGTTTCAAGAAACGCAGGCTGCCCCACAAAAGGAAGACGGCCGAGATCGCCACGCAAAAGTGTTTGAGCATGAACGGCAGGCTGCCCGGTGCATGGCTGGCTTTGGGATTCAATTGCAAACTCAACGTCAGCCACAGCGCATAGAACAGCCAGGCCGCTGTCCACATCGTGAAGTAATCCCGGCGCGTGTAACGGTTGATGTAATAGAAAAGTCCGACCAGCAACCATACACTCGAAAGCGAAACCACCAGCGCAGCGCGCACATACTGCTCGCCGTATGCCCCTGCGAAATCGGAGGAGAAAATGCGATTAGCTAACTCTGGCAACATATCGCGTGTTTTGTTCAGTAAGTCTCGGCCGGCAACTCGAAACCCCTGGTGCGGCCCATGCATGGTCAGCAAATCCAATGCCGCCAACCAAGGCCAACGCCCCGCAAAAAGCCAGGTGTGTCACGTTTACTTTGCCCTTTCAACCCAATCGCCAGAACCTAATATTCGCCCGCATGGACAAAGACAAAGTCGCGGAAATCCTGATCGAGATCGGCACCTTGCTCGAACTCAAGGGGGAGAATCCGTTCAAGACCCGCGCCTATTCCAACGCCGCCCGTGCCATTGAAAGTCTGGCCGAACCGCTCACGAAAATTGTCGCCGAAGACCGGATCGGCGAAATCAAGGGCGTCGGCGAAGGCATTGCCAAAAAAATCAAAGAACTCGTCGAAACGGGGAAGTTGATCTACTACGACGAATTGAAGGTCTCGATGCCGCCCGGACTGACAGCCATGCTCGACATCCCCGGCTTGGGCCCCAAAAAAATCCAGGCTTTGAACAAGCAGCTCGGGATTGATTCGGTGGAGAAACTTGAACAAGCCTGCAAGGAGGGGAAAGTTGCGGAACTCGCCGGCTTTGGGGAAAAGACTCAGGCCAACATCCTTGGAGGCATTCAACAACGCCGCCAGTTTGCCGCGAAACATCTCCTCGGCGACGCCTTGCGCGTGGCCGAACCGTTGCTCGAAAGTTTGCGCCAGCATCCCGACGTGATTCGTTGCAGCACGGCTGGCAGCTTGCGCCGCTCCAAAGAAATCATCGGCGACATTGACTTGCTGGCTTCCTCGAAAAAGCCCGAGGCCGTGATCGAACACTTCGTCGCGCAACCGGGCATTCTCAAGATCAACGCCAAGGGGGACACCAAGGCCAGTGTGATTCTCGAGGGCGGCATCCAGTGCGACCTGCGGGTGGTGAGCGACAAGGAATTCCCGTTTGCGCTCGCCTACTTCACCGGGAGCAAGGAGCACAACATCGTCATGCGGCAACGGGCCATCGCGCGCGGCTTGCGGCTCAACGAATACGGTTTGTTCAAGTCGAAAGAGGAAACGCGCGATCCGACATTGCTCGTGCCCTGCAAGGACGAAGCGGAGATTTTCGAGAAGCTTGACCTAGCCTACGTGCCGCCCGAAATCCGCGAGGACCATGGCGAGTTTGTTGCGGCGGAGAAAGGCGAGTTGCCGCGGCTCATCGAATGGACCGATCTGAAAGGGTCGCTGCACAATCACTCGACCTGGAGCGACGGCCATAGCCGGCCCGAGGAAATTGCAAAATTCATGGAGGATCTTGGGCTGCAGTATTGGGCCATTACGGATCACTCGAAATCTTCGTTTCAGGCGAACGGCTTGGACGCGGCGCGACTGCGCGAACAACTCAAGGAAATCAAGAAGGTCAACGATCAACTCGCCCAACGCGGCAGCGAGTTTCGCGTCCTGACCGGCGCGGAAGTGGATGTGCTCAAGGACCGGTTGGATTTCGACGACGACCTGCTGGCCGAATTGGATGTCGTGGTCGCCAGCCTGCACGTCCCGGCGAACAACGAGGCTGAAAACACAAAACGATTGATCCGCGCCGCGCAGAACAAATTCGTTCACATGCTCGGCCACTTGTCCGGACGGCTCTTGTTGGAGCGTGAACCTTACCCCGTGAATCAGGAAGCGGTAATTGACGCCTGCGCCGAAACCGCCACGTGGCTCGAACTGAACTGCAATCCGCGCCGCTTCGATCTCGATTGGCGGCTCTGGCCTTACGCAAAATCCAAGGGCGTGAAATGCGTCATCAACCCGGATGCCCACCGCAACGAGCAGGCGATGTTCCTGCGCCTCGGAATTGGCGTCGCGCGCAAAGGCTGGCTGGAAAAGGCAGACGTGATGAACACACTGCCGTTGGAGAAGCTGAGGAAGGAATTGAAGAAGAAGCGCGGTGGCTAATGCTCACGCCCCGAGACTCGGCATTTTGCTGTCGGTCCAGTGAAACAAAAAAGCGCCGGCGCGAATGCCGACGCTTTTGATGCATTCAGATTTTCTCAATCCAACCGCTTCACCCGAATGTTCTTGTATCGGATGGTGCTGCCCGGGTCGTGGCCCTGAAGCGCGAACGTGCCCTCGCTCAGCTTGCGCTCGAACTGGCCGGCCTGTGCTCCCGCGGGTTCGACATATTGCACAACCTTCTTTCCATCCACCATCACGGTGACCGAGTTGCCCTGCACGATTATTTCCTGCGTCCACCAATACTTGTCCCAAGCGATGGACAGGCCAGTATTGCAAATGCCGTAAAGGCTGCCTGTCTTAATCCAATCGCTCTGGGTGTTGTTGACCTGACACTCAAAGCCACCTCTGGGCCAGTCCGTTGACTGGTATTTTGTGTGGAAATAAATTCCGCCATTCGAATTTGGCTCAGTCATCACTTCGACCTTGAGATGAAAGTTTTTAAACGGCTTGCCGTCGCCCTCATAAAAAAGGTGGCAGCGCGGACCCTTGGCGACGAAGGCGCCGTTTTCGATTTTCCACGTCTCCTTGTTTTCTTCGGCGATTTTCCAGCCGTTGAAGGTTTTGCCGTCCATGAGCGCGGTAAAGCCCGGCTCAACGTCGGCCCGAACCGCGGTGGTGGCGGTGAATGTTGCGGTGATGATTAAGGCGGAAAGCAGATTGCTTCTCATGCGGCGCAAGGTATGACGGCTCGGAAGCCGAGCCAAGAAAAAACGGAAGCGCGGCTTGCGCTGTGTCTCCGGAGCCGTTATTGGTTACGCAACAAGCCGTCAATTCACTGAAAACACATGAGAACTTTGTCCCAATCCACAGGATTTTTTGCGCTCGCTTTGACCTTTTCCACTGCTTCCGCGGTCGCCCAAACGGACGAAGCGAAGCGCTACTGGCCGCAATGGCGCGGGCCGCTGGCAACCGGCGTCGCGCCCGAAGCCGACCCACCGTTGGAATGGAGCGAAACAAAAAACGTGAAGTGGAAAGTCAAAGTCCCGGGCTCCGGCACGTCCACGCCCATCGTCTGGGGCGACAAGGTCTTCATCCTCACGGCCGTCAAGGTCGCAAAGCCGGTCCAACCTCCTTCAACTGAATCTTCCTCTTTGGATGCCGAACAGTTGCTCGCGGAACGAAACCGGGAACGCCTGGCAGGTTATGGTTCCGAGCGGCCGAAGCTGTTGGCGCAGGCGGCTCCGCCGGAAGCGCGTCCTCCTGGCCGGCGTCCGGGCGGCCCTGGCGGCGGTTTTGGTCGCGGCGAAAAGCCGAGTGAAATTCATCAGTTCACAGTCCTTTGTTATGACCGCAAGACGGGCAAAGTGCTCTGGCAGAAAATCGCCCGCGAAGAAATCCCGCACGAAGGCCACCATCGCGATCACGGCTTTGCTTCGGCGTCACCAGCCACCGACGGCAAACTGGTTTTCGCGTATTTCGGTTCGCGTGGGCTTTATTGTTATGACTTGGATGGGAATTTGAAATGGTCCAAGGATTTCGGCGATATGCAGACGCGGAACAGTTTCGGCGAGGGCGCATCGCCGGTGTTGCACGGCGACAAGGTCGTCATCAATTGGGATGACGAAACCGACAACGATTTCATCACGGCGCTGGATGCGCGTACCGGCAAAGAACTCTGGAAAACGCCCCGCAGCGATGACACCGGCTGGTCCACACCACTCATCGTGGAGCACGACAAAAAATTCCAGGTGGTCGTGAACTCTACCCGCAAAGTTCGCAGTTACGATTTGGAGACGGGCAAGGAAATCTGGTCGTGCGCGGGCCAGACCGCTAATGCCGTTCCCAGTCCTGTCGCCGACAAGGACACGGTCTATGTCACGAGCGGTTTTCGCGGCAGCGCCCTGTTTGCGTTTGCGCTGGGCCACACCGGCGATCTGGCCGGCACGCCGGCAGTCCGCTGGAGTTACAATCGCAACACGCCCTACGTGCCGTCACCTCTGTTGGTGGATGGCCAGATTTACGTCGCCAAAGGCAATGAACAGATTTTCTCCTCCTTCGACGCGAAGACCGGCAAACCACATTTCGAGGAACAACGGCTCGAAGGCGTGAATGGTATCTATGCCTCGCCGGTGGCCGCAAAGGACCGTGTGTATGTTCTCGGGCGCAACGGCACTTGCGCGGTGTTAAAGAAGGGACCGAAAATTGAGGTCCTCGCCACGAACGTACTCGAAGACAAGACCGACGCCTCCATTGCCATCGTCGGCAAGGAACTTTTCATCCGCGGCCACCAGAACCTTTATTGCATCGCCGTCAACTGAGCCTGGGAGCGCCGGCATGCCTGTCAGCCCACATTGCCCCGAGCAGTAAATGACTACTTCGCAGCCATGGCGTGCTCAGGAACCGACGCCGAGAAATGTAGGGCTGCGTTGACATGACTCAAAGCTATCAAGGCAACCCGATAAGACCCCTTCTCCACACCCGTCGCTTTCATTCGATGGCACAGTTTAACACGTGCGCCTACTATTCGGAAGCGCGTGTTTAACGCCCTTGCGTTAAGACACTTTTTGCCTGCCCAACCGGTTCGACTTCAGGAAAAGTGCTTGCCCTGAAGTTGTGTTTGGTCAAAATCTCCAAAACCAAAAGCCCGAACAATTTTATGGGACGCATTTACAATGACATCGTAGAAACGGTTGGCCGAACGCCGCTGGTCCGCTTGAATCGTGTCACCGCTGGCCTGCCCGCCACCATCCTGCTGAAGTGCGAATTCTTCAATCCGCTCGGAAGCGTCAAAGACCGTATCGGCATGTCCATGATCGAGGAAGCCGAGAAGAAGGGCGTGCTCAAAAAGGACACGGTGATCATCGAACCCACCAGCGGCAACACGGGGATTGCCCTCGCGTTCGTTGCCGCCGCCAAGGGTTATCAACTCATCCTCACCATGCCGGAAACCATGTCGCTGGAACGGCGAACTTTGCTGGCGATGTTGGGCGCCAAACTGGTGCTCACGCCGGGCACCGAAGGCATGAAAGGCGCCATTGCCAAGGCCGAACAGTTGGCGAAGGAAACCCCGAATTCGTGGATACCCCAGCAATTCGAGAATCCGTCCAACCCCGAAATTCATCGCAAGACGACCGCCGTGGAAATCTGGGACGACACCGCTGGCAAAGTGGATATTCTCGTCGCGGCGGTGGGCACGGGCGGCACGATCACCGGTTGCTATGAAGTCATCAAGCCTCGTAAGCCTTCGTTTCAGGCGATTGCCGTCGAGCCGAAGGATTCGCCGGTTATTTCGCAGACACTCGCTGGTCAACCGCTCAAACCCGGCCCGCATAAGATTCAAGGAACCGGGGCGGGCTTTGTCCCGGCGAACCTTCACTTGAAGGACGGGAAAGGAAGCCCGCAGATCACAGAGTGTGTGCAGGTCAGCAATGACGACGCGTTTGCTATGGCGCGGCGGCTGGCCAAAGAGGAAGGCATTCTGGCGGGTATTTCAACCGGCGCCAACGTCTGGGCCGCCATCGAAATTGCCAAGCGCCCTGAAAACAAGGGCAAGATGATCGTGACGGTCGCCTGCTCGACGGGAGAGCGTTATCTGAGCACTCCGTTGGCGGCCGAGGCCAGGGCGGCGGTTGGGGGCTGAGGTGGCGGTGGATTGGAGTCCCGCCGGGGCGCGCAACTATTGCGAAAAAAGTGTTGCGCTCCAGGACGTTTGTGCGTAAAACGTGGGCCAGTTGAAGGTCTGATAGCTGCGTGCGGATGTGTGTTTCCCGAAGTTAGCCGGCGCGGCAGCTTCCCAAAATTCTAAGTTCTAAACAGGTTTACGGGGATTTATTCCGAACCTTCGACGACACGATACAATTATGAGCAGCGGCAACAGTAACGCGGCGGACTACGGTTCCGGTTATCTGGAGATTTCCGAGAAGGGCTTCGGATTTCTTCGGACAGCGACCAATCATTTTCATCCCAAGCCGACCGACATTTTCGTCACGCCGGACACGATCAAACGGAGCTTCCTGCGCGAGGGCAGCCACGTGGCCGGCCCCACGCAGCCGCCCCATCGCGGCACCAGCCCGCAGCTCAAGTCGGTGGAGAAGGTCAATGACATGTCCTTTGACGAATACACCAAAGCGGTTCGGTTCGAGAACCTCACCACCATTGACCCCATCGAGAAGTTCAAACTCGAAACCAGCCCCGACCTGATCGAGACCCGCGTCATTGACATGGTCACGCCAATCGGCAAGGGCACGCGTGGGTTGATCGTCTCGCCTCCGCGCAGTGGCAAGACCACGATCCTCAAGCAAATCGCCAATGCCATCACGGAAAACCACCCCGAAGTTCACGTGCTGGTGCTGCTGATTGACGAGCGACCCGAGGAAGTCACCGACTTCCAACGCTCCGTCAAAGCCGAAGTCGTTGCTTCCTCCAACGATCAGGATTTGGAAACCCACGTCCGCCTTTCGCGCTTCATGATCGAGCGTTGCCGCCGGATGGTCGAGAGCGGCAAAGACGTGTTCGTGCTGATGGATTCCTTGACACGCATCGCCCGCGCCTACAACAGCGTCCACGGCGGCAGCGGACGCACCATGACCGGCGGTGTGGATGCGCGTGCGTTGGAAATCCCGCGCAAGATGTTTGCGTCCGCCCGCAAGATCGAAGGCGGCGGCTCGCTGACCATCCTGGCCACCGCGCTGATTGACACGGGTTCGCGCATGGATGAACTCATTTTCCAGGAGTTCAAAGGCACGGGTAACATGGAGTTGATTCTGGATCGCAAGCTTTCCGACCGCCGCCTTTTTCCCGCCATTGACATTCCCAAGAGCGGCACGCGCAAAGAGGAAAAGTTGTTCCCCAAGAATCAAATCGAAGCCGTGCGCAAACTCCGCCGCATGATGGTGGATTTGAATCCCATCGAGGCGATGGAAACACTCGTCGCTGCCTTGAAGAAGCATAAGACCAACGACGAACTCCTCGCCAAGCTCGACAAGGGGAGTTGATTCCACCCAGCTTCACCGTTGACTGCGCGAGACAAACGTCTGATCTCAGAAGCACAAGAGAAGAACGAGGCTCGTCTGCCATTGTCCCGTCCGCCGTTGGAGCGGATGCTGCGCATCCATCAAGCGCTTCAAGCCGGAAAATTCCCCAATGCTTCGCGGCTGGCCCGCGAACTGGAAGTCAGCGCCAAGTCCATTCATCGCGACCTCGAGTTCATGCGCGACCGTTTGCAGTTGCCCATCGAATATGACGCCAGCCGTTTCGGCTACCATTACACCGAGGAAGTCAGCGCCTTCCCGACGGTGCAAATCACCGAAGGCGAACTCTTCGCGCTGATCGTCGCGGAAAAGGCCCTCCAGCAATATCGTGGCACGAACTTCGAGAAACCGCTCCTCAGCGCGATCAAGAAAATGGAGCAATCGTTGCCGGATACCATCTCGCTCAACCTCGCCGAATTTGAACAGACCATTTCTTTCCGCACACGCGCCGAGCCAATCCTGGATTTGGAAATTTTTGACGCCCTCGCCAAAGCCACGGCGCATCACCAGCAGATCGAACTGGCCTATCGCAAGCCCGGGAGCAAAGAAACCGAACCACGTCTGGTTGATCCGTATCACCTCGCCAACATCAACGGCGAGTGGTTTCTGTTTGCCTGGGATCATGCCCGCAAGGACATCCGCACCTTCGTTCCCGCGCGCGTGAAGGCGGTGCAGCCGACGGGCCGGACGTTCGAGCGGCCCCAGAGATTTTCGCTGGATCAGCGGCTGCGCGACAGCTTCGGTGTTCATTCCGGCGAAGGCAAATTTGGTGTCGTGCTGCGGTTCAACGCCCGGGTGGCCGATTATGTCCGCGAGAAGCGATGGCATGAGTCGCAACTGTTGCGAGAACTCAAGGGCGGCGGCGTGGAGCTGCGATTCAGGCTTTCCAGCCTTGGCGAAATCGAGCGCTGGGTGCTGAGTTGGGGCGGCGACGCTGTGGTCGTCAAGCCACGGGAACTCGCTGAGGCTGTTTGCCGCTCAGCGCGAAGGATCCTGGACACGCGCCCGCCCTAATTCCACGGTCGAATTCCGTCGCCTGGCGTTTCGGTGTTGCAGTGATGTCGGATCGGCTGGAGAAACAATCCCTGCGTGTTGCGCGAAAGCCTCCAGTCCACTTGCTCGTTGTCTCGCCTTTCTCGCGCAATCATCAGCTAAACGAAACACCCCGCGATTTCCACCGACAATGATTATCCGTATTCGTCCTTTTTCCGGTCAGTAGAAAACATACTTTCCACTTCGGCGCAGTACATGCATCTTCCCGCCGCCGTTTACGAAATGCTCGAAATGCTCAATTATGAAAATTGCCATCGTGGGTTTGGGTTATGTCGGTTTGCCGCTCTGCTTGCAATTCGCGCGCAGCGGCGTGGAAGTCGTCGGTCTGGATATTGATTCCTCCAAGGTTCAGTCCATTAACAGTGGGAAAAGCTACATCGCGCACATTGACAGCGCCGCGATCCAGAAAATGGTGGGCGAACGCAAGCTGGAGGCCTCCAGCGACTTTTCCAAAGTGACCGAAGTGGAGGCCGTCATCATTTGCGTGCCGACGCCGCTCAACAAGAACCGCGAGCCGGATATTTCCTACATCATCAAGACGGGCAAGGCTATTGCGCCGCACTTGCAGCGTGCCACGCTTGTGGTGCTCGAATCCACCACCTACCCGGGGACGACGGATGTTGACTTGCGCGCCGTCCTTGAAGCCGGCTCGGGTTTGAAGGCCGGCACGGATTTTCATCTGGCGTTCTCGCCCGAACGCGAAGACCCCGGCAACCCCGACAGCGTCGTGGCCCAAATCCCGAAGGTGATCGGCGGCTACACCCCGGCCTGTCTCGAACGGACCAAGGCGCTCTACGGGCGCGCGATAAAATCTCTGGTGCCCGTGGGTTCGTGCCGTGTGGCCGAAGCAACGAAGTTGCTCGAGAATATTTTCCGCAGTGTGAACATCGCGTTGGTGAACGAATTGAAAATCGTTTATGCCGCCATGGGCATTGACGTGTGGGACGTCATCAATGCCGCGAAGACCAAACCGTTCGGGTTCATGCCGTTTTATCCCGGGCCAGGTTTGGGCGGGCATTGCATTCCGATTGATCCTTTTTACCTCACGTGGAAGGCGCGCGAGTACGGCCAGAACACTCGTTTCATCGAACTGGCCGGCGAGATCAACACCGCGATGCCGCAATACGTCGTGCATCGGGTCACCGAAGCGCTCAACGCCCGGCGCAAAGCCGTCAACGGCAGCCGCGTGCTCATCCTCGGTCTGGCTTACAAAGCGAACGTGGACGACGAACGCGAGTCCCCCAGCTACCAGCTCATGGACTTGCTGAATCAACAGGGCGCTGAAGTGGCCTATTACGATCCGCATGTGCCGGTCGTGCGTCCCACGCGCGAACACGCCCACTGGACGGGAGTAAAGTCCGTGGCGTGGAATCGCGAAACGATCGCCAGTTACGACGTGGTGCTCATTTCGACCGCGCATCGCGCTGTGAATTACGACGAACTCGCCGAATGGGCGCAGTGCATCGTGGACACACGCAACGCCATGGTGAACGTCAAGGTTGACGCCGGCAAAGTCTGGAAAGCCTGAGGGTTGTCGGAATTGAACCCCACGTGTTTTCGATCTTTTCATTAACGCGCGGCTTTAGCCGGGTGTTGAAGTGTCGCCATGTTTCCAACCGCTTTAGCGGTTTGCGAGCCTGAACTAACCGCTGAAGCGGTTCGGTGGCCGAGTCGCCCACTAGCAACCAGCTAAAGCGAGGTGCTAATGAAACAAGCCCGCACGTGTGCATTTTTGAAAATGCGCCTGAGGGTCCGCTCGGGACGCGTTTCGGCTTTCGCGTTGGCCATCCTTGGGAAGACTGAACACCATGTCGGCTGTTTACGCAATCGTCGGATCAACGGCTGAGCGTTTTCTGT
>CAZCZP010000005.1:5403-39086 GCA_964502895.1 uncultured Bifidobacteriaceae bacterium | reverse complement strand
TCGTCGCCATTGCTGCCGCTGAGCGCACCGCGGCCTTACGGATCGTATAACATCGATTTTGGGGCGGGCTCAGGCACATTCACCTTTAACGGTCGCGTCTGGATCAGAATGGGGTGGCAGCTTTATCAGGCGGTCACCAACACCGGATGGTACGTGGCTGACACGACCGACACCACCCCGCTCCAAACCATCGACACGGGCAACGGAAACACCGTGCAACGCACCTCGATATACGACGATTACAATCGGCCAGTCACATTCATCTATGGGTTGGCGAACGGAACATATGACGTCGAGGTTGCCATGGGATGGTTGGGGGTGAACCGCCCTGATCAATCGCTTGTCACGGTGAACGGAATAGACTTCTTCGGCAATCGGCTGGCGAACTCGCCGCAAGCCGTGCCCAGCCTTACTTCATTGACGAATCGCATCACGGTCGTGAACGAGTCGCTCGTGCTGGAAGCGGGCCGGCACGTACCCGGCGGATCTTATGATCTCATGAATTATTTGACCATCACCGCCGTGAGTCCCGCTTCGGCCGACGGGCTGGACGACGCGTGGCAGACGTCGCACTTCGGCAGCGCTACAAACGTTCTCGCCGCACCGAACGCGGATCCGGACGGCGACGGCGCAAGCAATTGGCGCGAATTCCATTCCGGCACGAATCCGAACTCCGCTGCGTCGCGTCCGTCTATCAGCGTGAGCCTTCCCGCCGCAGACCGCATCGAACTCACCTGGACGAGCGCAACGAATCACGTGTTCCGTCTGGAACGTTCCAGCGATTTGTCGAGTTGGAACGTGGCGTCCAACAATGTGTTGGCGACCGCTAGCAGTACGGGAGCGTCGTTGGCTCGCCCAACCGGCTCACCGCGGGAGTTCTTTCGCGTTGTGCCTCTGGCGCCCTGATGCGCTGACTCATAGAGAGCGTGACGGCGCGTCCTCCCCACCGGCGACAAAAAACGCTGGTGAATTACGCCAAGCCCAGCGTGAACGGAATGCGCGCCTATTTCGTCCCTTGCGAGGCCGATTATTCGACGAACAAAATTAGCGGCAAAATCCAGGACGCCGAGAAAGCCAAAGTCCACACCATGCTCGTCATCGGCGGGCGCAAGCCCGCAGTCGCCGGAGCCGACGCGGTGAGTGTGCGGCCCCACCACGGCGGCCCGCAAGGCGCGAAGTCGAAGTGGGAGGGTGTCGCAAAGATTCTGGCGAACATCAAAGAGCGGAATGGTTACTCTTCTGCTGACTAAATAAACGTCAAGATTACAAGATATGAACTTACAACTTGCTGGAAGAACAGCGCTAATCTCAGGATCAACAAAAGGAATTGGGTTTACCATCGCCAGCCAACTCGGCTAGACGCACCGGTAGTACTCTGGGAGAGTAGCGCTGTAAAACGAAATCAACGAGAAAGAACACGCGTATGAATCAAGCAACGAAATCGCTCAATCTGCCAAAGCCCGTCGCCGCCTACTTCCTCGCAGACGAAGTTGACGGGGAGGCCGTTTCACAATGCTTTACTGAAAATGCCGTCGTGAAGGACGAGGGCCACGCGCACCATGGACGCGCCGCAATCAAAAAGTGGAAAACGATTGCCTCGGCAAAGTATCAATACTCGTGCGAGCCTCTAGCGTGCGAAGAGAAGGACGGGAAGACAGTCGTCACCTGCCATCTGGTTGGAAACTTTCCCGGCAGTCCCGCTGACCTTCGATTCTTTTTCAGAGTTGAAGGCGACAAGATCGTATCGTTGGAAGTCATCCCATAATAGATGGCTTCAAGGGCGGAGTTTTTACAGGGGGGAGCGACAAGGACAGCTCGAACAAGACGCCGTTGTGCATCCATCGCGCGCCGCTCGGCATGCATGAGAATCGAGTCCCGCGCCTGCGGGACGGGCAATTCCCGCTCTGGCTCGCGCCCGATCAGGTGCGCGTGATCACGCTCAACGACGACGAAGCGTTGTTCAATTACGCCAAAAAGCCCATCGTGGTCGAACTGCGCGCCAAGTTAGCAGGAGGACAGCAACTTTTCAGAGAAGGATTCTCGGATACGCCGGCCGCGTCCAGAACAAGCCCGGCCCGCACCGGCCCGCGCCCGCACCGGCCCGCCAGAGCAAGGTGGACAGTCCGGCTGGGGTGTGCTTCCCTTTCTACAATGCCGCTTTTCAAACGCCGTCCAAATGCAAGCAAACCGTCACTACCGGCCTCGCGTCTGGCAATACTCGTAGCCGTTCTTGCCCTATTGACAGGGCCCTTGGCTGCCCTGGCCCAGACCGCCGTCATCTCGGACGCCTGGTGGAGTTACGAACAGGATTGTGACGGGGATAGTCAAAAGGCCGGCACATTGCTCGACAATTTTTCGCGGCTCAACTGGTTTCCCGACGTGGTGAACTGCAACGGCACACTCAACGTGTACGAAAGGATTTATTTCCGGCCCTGCGGCACCTCGACCTGGGTTCCGATTTACACGAACGCCCCGCACGTGATTGCCGGTTGCCGCAGCATTGACCAGCAATACGTGGACATCGAACTCGACGCCGGCGGCGAGTGCCGCGATTACAAAATAGAAATCTACCGGGTCGGTTCGCCGAATCCAGATTCCATCCGCTCAAGCACCAACGACGTACACCTTTCGCAGCATCGCGAGGAAACACTGGCCGAGGATGTTTGCGCGAGCGACACGTTCGCGACGTGCGTGGCGCTCAACGGCCGCGCCGGGTCGCAGTCCGACAACAATTCCGCCGCCACCAAGGAAACGGGCGAGCCGGATCACGCCGGCAATCCGGGCGGCCATTCGCTCTGGTATTGTTGGACGGCGCCGACCAACCGCCCGGTGACGTTCGACACGATTGGCAGCAGCTTCGACACGGTGCTGGCGGTTTACACAGGAGACTTATTGACCAACCTCACGCTCGTCGCCAGCAACGACGATATCGCGGGCGCCACCAACCGCATGAGCCGCGTCACCTTCACGGCAAGCATGGGAACGACATATCGCGTCGCGGTGGACGGTTTCGGTGGCGCATCGGGAATCATCGAGTTGAACTGGACACAAGCCGGCGCGCTGCCGGACCTGATCGTCTGGGCGCCGGCGGCTGCGCCGGTCATCGCCACCACCACAGTTTCGGCGAACAATTGCCAGGTGCTGGAGGGTTGCGTGGCGGTGGGCACGCGCAGATTGCTTCGGTTCACAATGGAAACGCGCAACCTCGGCCCCGGCGATCTGGTCCTCGGCAATCCGGCGAACAATCCGCTTTTCCAATTCGCCACCTGCCATGGGCATTATCACTTCGAGTCCTTCGCGCAATACACGCTGCTGGACACGAACTACAATCCCGTCATGCTTGATACCAACGTTGTCGTCGGCCGCAAGGTGGGGTTTTGTATCGAGGACACTTCGCGCTGGTCACCCACCGCGCCGGCCTCCCAGAAATACGACTGCTCCAACAACGGAATGCAGGCCGGCTGGGCGGATGTTTACAGCCAGAACCTGGACTGCCAGTTCGTGGACGTCACGGGCGTGCCCGCGGGAAATTACTACCTGCAAATGACGGTCAATCCCGACGCACTGCTGACGGAAGCGGACCTGGCCAACAACACCGTGCTCGTGCCGGTGAACATCGCACCGACGAATTGCCTGACGGCACCCGCGAACGACTCGTTCGCGAGCGCAGTTGTGGTGACGCATTCGCCCTTCACGACGACTGAATTCAACCATTGCGCCACCAAGCAATCCGGCGAGCCGAATCACGCGGGCAACGCAGGCGGACACTCGATCTGGTTCACCTGGACGCCGGACGCGAACCACACCGCCGTGATTTCCACCAAGCGCAGCAGCTTCGACACGACGCTCGGGGTTTACACGGGCAACGCCGTCAATGCGCTCAGCCTCATCGCCAGCAACGAGGATATCGCGCCCGGCGTCAACCAAAGTCTGGTTTCGTTTGCCGCGGTCGCGGGCACGCCCTACCGCATTGCGGTGGACGGATTTGGCAGCGCGGTGGGCACGGTGATCCTGAACGTCAACCCGCCGCCAAATGATGATTTTGCCTCCAATATTTTGGTCACTGCCACGTCTGGCATGATCGCCGGATCCACCATCGGCGCGTCCAAAGAAGCCAACGAAATGGCCCACGCGGCCGATGTCGGGGGCCGTTCCGTCTGGTATCGCTGGGTCGCGCCAACCAATGGCTTTGTGGATTTCAACACCCTCGGCAGTTCGTTTGACACGACGCTGGCAATTTACACCAACGCCACGCTGGGGGTCGGCAATGTTCCGGTTGCTGCCAACGACGACGATGCCGGCGGGGGCGGACTACAAACGAGCCGCTCGTGGTTTTACGCGCGAGCGGGAACAACTTATCGTATCGCGGTGGACGGATTCGGCGGTGACTTCGGCGATCTGCGATTGAATTGGAACATGGACGCGCGGCTTTCAATTGCCGATCTGCCGGACGGAAATTTCAAGATCGGGCTCACGGGCGTGGACTGGCAACGCTATCTTCTGTTGGGATCAGCAGATTTGTTCAACTGGTCCACCAACCGACCGGCGCGCACGATGACCGGCGGTTTTCTCGAATACACCAACGCGCCGAGCACGAACGGAACTGCGGACCGGCAGTTTTATCGCGCGATTCGCGTGCCTTGATTACCAATACGGCGAAGTATCCCGGGTGAAGTGTGCGTTCTTTTGGCCCGCGATTGCGTTGGGGCTTGGCCGTGAGTTTGTGCCCAGCCTATCGTGGCAGAACTCTGCGCCAACATGGTTCGCCGGGATGCGGATTTCAACGCCACGCCTGACAAAAGAATTCGTTGAGCCGCCGGCCATTCTCTGGATAATGGCCGCTGGGCGGACAACAAACCGACACCCTCATTTCATTATGAAAAACACCATGTCAAAGAGCATCGTGACCATTTCGACGAATCCTCCTCGTGCCGGGCGCAAGGCCGGTTGGAGCCGGCGCAAATTCCTGGCGCATTCGACGGCAGCGGTTGCCACGTTCAGCATCGCGCCCAGGCACGTCCTCGGCGGCGCCAAATTCGTGGCGCCCAGTGAAAAGATCAACGTGGCCATCGTAGGCTGCGGCGGCCAAGGGCTGACCAACGTGCGCGGATTGTTCAACCATCCGGACGTGCAAATCATTGCCATCGCCGATCCAGCGGAGCAGCAGGACCTGCGGGCGTTTTATTACCGGAACATTGCGGGCCGCGTGCCGGTGAAACAGGCGATTGAGAAGCATTACGCCGAAAAGACGCCCAACTTCAAGGTGGCCGATTACGAAGACTACCGCGTGATGCTCGAGAAGGAGAAGTCCATTGATGCGATCCTGTGCGCCACGCCGGATCACCAGCACGCCGGCGTTTGCCTCGCGTCCATGCGCCTGGGCAAACACGTCTATTGCGAAAAGCCGCTCACGCACAACGTCTGGGAAGCGCGGCTTGTCGCCAAGGTCGCCCGCGAAACCGGAGTTGCGACGCAGTTGGGCAACCAGGGGCATTCGGATGACGGCATCCGCACGACTTGCGAGATGATCTGGGGCGGAGCGATCGGGGACGTCCGCGAAGTGCATGCCTGGACCGGCGCCTCGCGGTGGAACAAGGGTTTTCTGGGTGGGAACCCAAGTGGTCAACCCGTGCCGCAGGGACTGAACTGGGACTTGTGGCTGGGGCCGCGCGCGAACCGCCCGTATAACCAGGTTTACAGCCCGGTAACGTGGCGTGATTTCTGGGATTTCGGCACCGCGCCCATCGGGGATTTCTTCTGCCACAATTTCGATCCGGCCTGCTGGGCGTTGAACCTGCGCGAGCCGATCAGCATCGAGGCCTCGTGCGTTGGCGGCGTGGACAAGCAGATCGCGCCGCCGGGCGGTCTCTACACCTACCATTTCGGTCCGCGCGACAGGATGCCGGCGGTGAAATTCACCTGGTACGAGGGCGGCCTGATGCCCGCCCGGCCTGAAGGCCTCGAGCCCGAAGATCAACTCGGCGCCGGCGGCAATGGGATTCTGTTCGTGGGCGACAAGGGCATGATCACCTGTCCCGGCTGGGCGGGCACGCCGCGTTTGTTGCCCGGCTCGAAGAATGAAAGTTATCAACGTCCGCCCAAAACGTTGCCGCGCGTCAAAGGCCATCACCGCGACTGGCTCGACGCTATTAAAGGCGGCCCGGCGGCCAGCGGCAATTTCGAATACGGCGCGGCGCTCAGCGAAGTGGGACTGCTCGGCCTTGTCGCGATGCGCGTCGGCAAGAAAATTTATTGGGACGCGAAAGCCATGAAAGCCACCAACGCGCCCGAGGCGGACCAGTTCCTGAAGGAGTCCTATCGTCCGGGTTGGGAGCTTGTCTGAGACGCCGATGAGGGTGATACGCTGAACTCCACCCGGTAGTTTCTTTGGAGTTCGTCGCGGGTCTGCTTGGTGATCTTGATGGCAGGATTCTTCGGCGCCATTGCATTGACGAGGTAAACGCTGATTGCCGGCAGGTGCGCGTTGGTGAGGGTGAGGGTGTGATTGCCTGCGGAAAGCGGTGCCACGGACGCGGTGGCTTTGACGCGAATGATACCCATTCCCTTTCTAACGTCTTCAAGTGCGGGGAAGGAAATATCCACCAGACTCACAGCCCGAGCCTTTTCATCGAGCCCAACTCGGATGTCCTTGAGGACAAATTGCGCGTAGGCTGCAATCTCTTTCTGGGAAACTGTGCCATCGCGATCCTTGTCAACGACGACCAGCAATTCGTCAACGATGGCCACGCCCGGCGTGAGGTCAATTGATAGGTCAACACGATTGGTGGTGACCGAGACGCGCATGGCCTGCAAGTATTCGTCCAGCCGATGCGCAAACGCATCGGTCGCGAGCACCAGCAACAGACAACACACCAAGCCTCCTTTCATTTTCTAGAAAACTTTTTGCCGTAGTCGTTGGTCGGGTCGCGATACATGGAGTGAAGATGCATCGTGACATCGCCACCCAGCTTTTGCGGCGCGTATTCGATGAACACCGTCGGACCTTGGATTCGAAAGTAGGCCTTGCCGGCTTCAAGCGGTCCGCTCCACGCAAACCAGGTATCGGCCAAGCTGGCTTTGATCTCGTTCAGCTTTGCGGCCGCCGCAGTGTCGTGAATGATGCCTGACCATTCCGCGACAAGTTCCAACAGCAATTTGCGTTGCCCTTCGTTGAGCGTGGATAACTTCAAACCTTCAGGTTGAATCGTCTCGCCGTCGTGTCCGGGGCCGAGCACGAGATCGCGCATTTGCAACCCAAGTATCGCTTGCTTGCGCTGATCATCAGTCAGGGCTGTGACCAACTCCAACGCCTTGTCCGTTTCGCGGCCCATGGGGCGCACGGTTTTGCCATCGAGCGTGAACTTGGCGGGTTGCACAGCGATCAAACTCGGCGTCAGCACGCCTTGCTCACCTGCCATCGTGATGTTGAGCGCCAGATGGTGGCCGCCGAACTGAATCATCCACTGTTCCGTGGCTGAAGGTTTGCCCATGAACGAAATGAAGTACTCATCCCGACCGAATGGCGGCGCGTCCTTGGAGCTTTCCTTCCGCAAGACTTCGTCGGATTCGACAATGCCAACCACTTTCTCGTAACCCATCTTGCTGAGCGCAGTGGAGAGAATGTTCATCACGGCATCGCGCTGACTTTGTTTCAAGTCGCCCATTCGCAGTCCGCGATGTTCCGCCATGTTCACTGGCAGATTGGACCAGCGGATGCGTTGGGCGTCGTCGTCGAATGCGAAAATCACCTTGCCGTGCTGCGCTTCGTCGAGCGTGCCGAGAAACGCGTTAGCGGCGTCAACGATTTTTTGAGTTTGGCCGGCCGCCGCACCTTCCGAGCGCTTCGTGTCGAGTATCGCAAGTGCGGCGATGAAAACGCAGGCGCGGATGATTGTGTTCCGAAGAAGTGGGGATGTTTTCACACGCCGATTATGGAAGCGAGGGAAGTGTCCCGCAATCTGATTTGCAGGACTCGTTTGATGTGATGCGAGTATGCGTCCACGGCGAAAGCCCGGAACGAGGCATCATTGCTCTTCCTGGGTACGCTTGCGCTTTTCCACCGCCTGGCGCAGCACATACTCGATTTGTCCGTTTACACTCCGCAATTCGGTCGCTGCCCACTTTTCCAGTTCCACCCAAAGATCCGGCGGTATGCGCAGGAGGAATGGCTTGCGCTCTTCTTTCGCGTCCTTGCCCATTTACTGGTAGAGCGTACCCGTGTTGATGACGGGCTTGGTCTCGGACTCGCCGCAAAGGACCACGAGCAGATTGCTCACCATCGCTGCTTTGCGTTCGTCATCAAGTTTGACGACGGCTTTCTCCGCCAACTCGCGCAGAGCCATGTCCACCATGCTGACGGCGCCATGGACGATCTTCTGACGAGCCGCAATCACGGCTTCGGCCTGTTGCCGACGAAGCATCGTTTGCGCGATCTCCGACGCGTAGGCGAGATGCGTCAACCGGGCTTCTTCCACGACCACGCCGGCTTTCTCAAGCCGCTCCTGCAATTCCTTCTTCAGTGACAGCGCGACTTCGTCGGCACTCTCACGCAAGGTCAGTTCGTGCTCATCGCCCCGGTCATAGGCGTAAAGGCTGGCGATGTGGCGGATGGCTGCCTCGCTTTGGATGTGGATATAACTCTCGTAGTCGTCCACATCAAACGCAGCCTTCGCCGTGTCCTCGACGCGCCAGACCACCACGGCGGCTATCTCAACGGGGTTGCCGCGCTTGTCATTCACCTTGAGTTTGTCGCTGTTGAAGTTCTGCGCCCGCAGTGAAATCTTCGCACTCCGCGTGATGTGAACGATGCTGGTTGCATTGCCGCCTTGCGATGCCTTTTGCACTGTGACGGTGGTGGGATGAACGGGAATTTTCGCGCGGATTCGGGAGTAGAAGGGATTCGCCCACCAGAATCCACTGGTGCGCACTGTGCCCTTGTAGGCACCGAATAGAATCAACACCCGCGCTTCGTTCGGTTGCAGCGTGAAATGGCCGCAGAGGAGGATCGCGGCCAGAATCTCCGTCAGAATTGCGGGGAGCAACCACCACAATTGTGACGGATCATTCGCCTTTGCGCCTTGCACGATGGTCCAAACCAGCCAAACCAGTGCCCCCAGGAGCAGCGCAATGTTAACAATCATCATCACCCAGCCATTGACCGCAGTCGTCTCGCGCTCTTTGCTGGCGAGGTTTTCGGGTTTTCCATTCATAGCATCCGTTCCTTTCATGTTTTCATTATGATATCACTATGCTATCTAGTGTCAAATCCTGTTTTTCTTTTCTCACGGGGGAATGATGACAAGCACGGCGCGTGTCTTTATCCTCGGCAAATGAAACGAGACTTGCCGGTGACGTGCGGCGGATGGGCTGTCGCGCTGGTTTTGAGCGGTGCGTTGATGACGAGTAGTTGTGCGGGGAACTCCCCGCAAACACGGATAACTTCCGGCAACCCGATCTTCCCCGGCTGGTATGCCGATCCGGAGGGCGCCGTGTTTGGGAAGAAGTTCTGGGTTTACCCGACCTACTCCGCGCCGTACAACCAGCAGGTTTTTCTCGACGCGTTTTCCTCACCGGACCTGGTGAAATGGACCAAACACAGCCGAATACTCGACACCAACGCCGTGCCGTGGGTGTGGCGCGCGATGTGGGCCCCGGCCATTGTGAAGAACAACGGAAAGTATTTTCTGTTCTTTGCGGGGAACGATATTCAGAACGACCAGCAGGTCGGCGGTATCGGCGTGGCGGTGGCGGACCAGCCGGAAGGCCCGTTCAAGGATTACCTCGGCAAACCGCTGATTGATAAATTTCATAACGGCGCGCAGCCGATTGACCAGTTCGTTTTCCAGGACAAGGACGGGCAATTCTACATGTATTACGGCGGCTGGCGGCACTGCAACGTCGCGAGGCTGAAGGAGGATTTCCGCGGCATCGAGCCCTTCGCGGACGGCGCGCTGTTCAGGGAAATCACGCCGCAAGGTTACGTGGAAGGACCGTTCATGTTCATCCGCAATGGTAAATACTACTTCATGTGGTCGGAAGGCGGCTGGACCGGGCCGGACTATTCGGTGGCGTATGCGATTGCCGATTCGCCGCTCGGACCATTCCAGCGCCTCGGGAAGATTCTCCAGCAGGATCCCAGCGTGGCGACCGGCGCGGGACACCATTCGGTCATTCAATTGCCAGGCAAGGATGTTTATTACATCGTCTATCACCGCCGTCCGCTGGGCGAACGCGACGGCAATCATCGTGTGGTATGCATTGACCGGATGGAGTTTGACGAACAAGGTTTCATCAAGCCGGTCAAGATCACCTTTGAAGGAGTGGCGCGGGCAAAACCATGAAGCCGTCGTGCAGCTTGGTTTTCCGGGCTTCATTTGCCTGTCTGTTATCCAGCGCCGCCCTGCTCGCGACCGCTGCCGAGGGAATTCCGGCATTTCCACGCGACCCTCAACAGATTTTAGAACGCACCTGTTTCCAAACCGGTGGCGCGTGGAGCGAGGCGGGAAACCTGCGTTCTGATGTGGCCATCGTTTACGGCATTGATCCCGGCCTGCCGCAACGCATCCAGACCTGGCGCGACCGCGGTTACCGTATCCATGTAATGACCGGTGTCTCGTGGGGCAATTACCAGGATTATCTCTATGGACGCTTCGATGGCGTGAATCACGAAGACGAAGCGCAGACCGATCGCGCCGGAAATAAGATCAGCCACGGTGGCGATGTGTATTACATGTCGCCGGGAACGAACTTCGGAAAATTTCTTTGCCGGGGCGTGCAACGCGCTCTGGATGCGGGAGCGGAAGCCGTTCATCTGGAGGAGCCGGAATTCTGGGTGCGCGGCGGCTACTCGGAAGGTTTTAAGCGCGAGTGGCGCGCGCATTATGGCGAGGACTGGCAGCCACCGCACACTTCTGTAGATGCACAATGGCGCGCGTCAAAGCTCAAGTATTTTCTCTACCGCCGCGCGTTGCAGCAGGTCTTCGACTACGTGCAGGATTACAACCGCCGCACCGGACGCAAAGTCCGTTGCTATGTGCCGACGCACAGCCTGCTCAACTACGCGCACTGGCGCATCGTCAGTCCGGAATCGAGCCTCGCGCGGCTCAACGGTTGTGATGGCTATATCGCTCAAGTTTGGACTGGGACCTCGCGCACGCCGAATCAGTTTCGCGGCCAAGTGCGCGAGCGCACGTTTGAGACAGCGTTTCTCGAATACGGCGCGATGCAGAATCTCGTCCGCGCCACGGGGCGCACCGTTTGGTATTTGAACGATCCCATTGAAGACAATCCGGACCACGATTGGAATGATTACCAGCGCAACTGGGAGTCCACGCTGGTTGCGTCGCTGCTGCAACCGGAGGTCTGGCAATACGAAGTCGCGCCGTGGCCGGAACGCGTTTTCAATGGCCGCTATCCTTCATCCGCAAAGCCCGAGGACCGGCAACCTATCCCACAGCCGTATGCGACCGAGCTGCAAACGGTGATGAACGCGCTCAATGACATGAAGCAAAAGCGCGTTGAGTGGGATTGCGGCACGACGGGCATCGGCGTGCTCGTGAGCGATTCATTGATGTTCCAACGCGGCGATCCCAGCCCCGGTGATCCGCACTTGAGCGAAGTTTACGGGCTGGCGCTGCCGTTGTTGAAACGCGGAATGCCGATTGTGCCGGTGCAACTGGAGAACGTGACCGTGCCGCGCTATCTCGCTGACTTCCGCGTGCTGTTGCTTTCGTATCACGGCATGAAGCCGCTTTCGCCGGAGGTTCACGCGGCGATTGCAGACTGGGTCAAACGCGGTGGCGCATTGGTAGTTTGCGATGATGATTCTGATCCCTACCACGCCGTCCGCGATTGGTGGAACCGCGAGGGAAGAAATTTCCGCACACCGCGCGAGCATTTGTTCGAGCTGCTGGGGGTTGACGCGGCCAAAAGCGAAGCGCCGGACGCTGTGTGGCTTCACGGCAAAGGCAGCGTAAGCTGGTTGAAACAAAACCCGGTGCGCCTCGCACGGAGCACTGACGGCGACGCGCGCGCGGTGGAGTTGGTGAAAGTGGCAGCGCAACGCGCGAAGCTGTCCTGGCGGGAAACCAATTACCTGTTGCTGCGCCGCGGGCCATACCTCATTGCTGCCGGATTGGACGAATCCATCGCGGGTGCGCCCAAGCAACTTCACGGTCGGTTCGTGAACCTGTTTGATCCAGAACTGCGTATGCAGAACACCGTCGAACTGAAGCCCGGTACGCGTTACTTCCTGCGCGATCTCGACGCCGCACGCAGCCGCGCGCCTCAACTAATTGCCTCGGCGTGCAAGGCGCTTCCGTTGAAACAAGACTCGAAATCGGTTTCGTACACTGTCGAGGGCGTGGGCAAAACTTCGGCCGTCATGTTGTTTCATTCAGCCAAGCCGCCGCGTTCAATCACGCTGGCGGGAAATCCGGTGACGCAGTTCCAGCATTCGGCTGAAGGTGCTTTGCTTTGGCTTCGTTTCGCGAATGAAGCCCGCCCGCGCGAGTTGCGGATCGAATTCTGATCGGATCGAAACGAGCGTAAGATACGAGTCAAACCGCTTCAGCGGAATGTTCGCAGGCCGCCAGCGCCGCGCCAATCAAACCGGCATCCGGTCCGGTTGCCGCGTGGAGTATCGGCAGATCGCGGTGGACCTCCGACCAAATCTGGCGGCGGGTCGAACTGACGAAGCTCTCCCAGAAAAAACCTTCGCTCAAACCGAGCCCACCTCCAACCACGACGGCTTCCGGATCAAGCACATTGACGAGGAGGCCAACAGAATTTCCCAAGGCTTCACCGCCTGTGCGCGCCACACTTGCCGCGATTGCGTCACCGGATGCGGTGGCGGCCAGCACGGCTTGGCCGGTTTGTACCGCGCTTCCCGCGAGTTGATTGTAACGCGCAACCAGCGCCGGGCCGGAGGCGATCTCTTCCAAGGTCCGCCGGTTTACCTGCCCGCATTGCTCGCACGCAATGTTCAGCGGGCTGCTGGCCATGGTGCCGGCGGCACCGCGCGCGCCGGTGAATGGACGGCCCTCCAATATCAGGCAACTGCTGATTCCTGTGCCGACGGCGACAAACAGAAATTGTTTGAACGGCCGGCCTGCGCCAAAGCGTGCTTCCGCCAACGCGGCCGCGCGCACGTCGGCTTCGATAATCGTTGGCGCAAGTTTCGACAGACGTTCGCGGACGGGCACGTTCTTCCAGGCGATGCAGTTTTCGCTCAACAGATTTCCGTCCAGGCTCACAAGTTCGCATACGCCGATACCGATGCGCGTGACCGACTGGTGCATGGCGCGCGCTGCACCGGCGAGCTCATCGCACAAGCGCAGCACTTCTGTGAACACGGCTTCGCCACCGCGTTGCGGTTCGGTGCGAATCTGCTTTCGCGACAGGACTTGTCCTTTGGGAAAGGTGACAAGACCCGCGGCGATTTTTGTTCCGCCCAGGTCCACGCCGATGGCGCAACACGGTGCAACGCCTGTGGCGGGAGCATTCATTTTCGCGCGGTCAATGTCGAGGCAGCGGCGGCATCCAGAAAAACGCGTACGTCGGGAAGACCTTGCAGGAATGACGCCGGACATTGCGCCATCCGCGGGCCTTCCGCCATGGCTTTGACGGCGGAGATTTTATTTGCGCCGTAAGCCATGATGAGAATGTGCCGCGCTGCGAGAATAGTTTTCAATCCAACCGTTACGCCGACCGAGGGGGAATATGCTCCACCAAACCATTTGGTGTTGGCTTCAACGGAAACCGGATCGAGTTGAACGAGCCGCCCCACTGAATCCCCCTCGCTGCCGGGCTCGTTGAATCCCAGATGCCCGTTCTGGCCGAGGCCGAGCACGATGACATCAAGTCCGCCGAGTTGAACGATCTGTTGCTCGTGCCGGCGGACACTTTCGAGCGCGTCGGATTCGAGCGAACTAACCGAGAAAAATTGTGAAGGTGGAATTTCCCAGGCCTTGGCGACCGTGCGGCGCAAAAGATTGGCGCAGTTACGCGGCTCGGCCAGCGGAACGCCGACATATTCGTCGAGCGTAAAAATGTTCAAGTGCGAAAGCTTCAACTTGCGTTCAGCCACCAGGCGATAAAGTTCAAGCGGTGTGTTGCCGCCGGCGACCATCACGTTGCGCGGGCCCGGTTGCGTCAACCACGCCACCAGACAATTGGTCGCAGCGAGGTTGGCTTCACCGGGTGTGGAATGGATGGAGATGTTCATCTCGCTTCCGCCAGACCGTCGGCCAGTGAACGGATGTAAGCCGCATTGCAGCCGCAGCAACCTCCCAGGTAGCGGATTCCTTCCGTCGCCGCGGTTTGCCCGAACTCAAAAAATTTCTGACGAGAAACCTGGATGGTTTCCAAGTCATCCGGGAACGCAGGCTGTCGCGTGAAACAGTGACATTCATCGGTTGTGCAAAAAGCGGCGGGTTGGGCAGCGATCGGAACATCAGTGGCTTTGCGCATTTCACGCAGCAGCGGCAACATTCGCGCGGGTTCCTGTTCGCAATTTGCGCCAACAGCGATTGCGCCTTTGTCGGTGAGAACTCGCGCACATTCCGCGGGCGTGTGGTCGTCGCTGCATTTGGTGATAAGTGGCCGGAAACTCAGCGTGGCCACCGCGGGCAATCCGCTTGCGTTCGCGGCGTCGAGCGCCGCCAGCATTTCGTCGAGCCGGAAAAAAGTTTCGAGGATGAGAAAATCCACGCCTGCGTCTTTGAGCAGGCGGATTTGCTCGGCCATCAAATCTTTCGCATGACCGAGCGCGCCCGGGCCTTCACGTTCGATGAGTTGCGTTCGCGACACACTACCCGCGACCAGCGCGTGGCTGCCCGCGACTTCGCGGGCGATGCGGACGGCGGCTTGATTGATGGCCTCCGTCTGTGCGCCATAGCCGGCGCGATGCAATTTCTCGCGCGTGCCGAAGAACGTGAGCGCCTGCAACACTTGCGAGCCGGCTTTGAGAAATTCGCGATGCAGTTCGCGGAGGGCGTTGGGATTCTCGATGGCGACCTCGGGCGTGAATTGCCCGCTGCCTTTGCCCGTGCCGACTTTTTCGCGGCGCGAGCCGCTGTCCACGTAACCGCGCCGTTCCAGCTCGATGAGATAACCGCCGTCGCCGAGGACGATTCCTTCTTTCAACAGAGTGTTGATCGGTTTCATGCGATGGGTTCTGTCTTTCGGGCGGAGGATGTCTGAACTTTTTCTGGAGGTCGAGTTTCATAGGAAAGCGCGGCCACCGAAACGAGTGCGAGGAAAATTCCCAAGGCCTCACGCGCGCCGATCTTCTCGCCGAGGAAAAGAATCGCGATGGGCACGCTCACGACGGGATAAAGGGCAGAGAGCGGTGCGATGATGGAGGCTTTGCCCTGGCTGGCGAACGCCAAAAGGACGGCGAAATTGCCGAGGGCGAGAAAAAATCCCTGCCCGACCACGAGCAGCCAGGTCCGCGCGGTGATTTGCGCCGGGAGCGGTTCTTGGAAAAGAAAGAAAACGCCAAACGGAATGAACGCGCCAAGAAACCAAAGGGTCGAGAGCTCGCCGGAGATGTGATTCGTGGAAAGCTTTTGCAGAAACCCTGCGGCGCCCCACAAGGCAATCGGGGCAAGGGCAAAAACCAACCACTGAGAGAAGACGCCATCCTCACTCTGCACATTGAAAAGGTAAATCGCGATGAGCGAAACCACGACGCCGCCCAGTTGAATCCGGTTGAGCCGCTCCTTCAGGACCAGCACCGCCAGCAGAATCGTCGCAAACGGATACAGCGCGGTCAACGGGACGATGGTGGCCGCCTTGCCGCCTCGGCTCAGGACATCGTAGTAGAACACGTTGCCGATGCACGAGACGGCACCACCGGCCAGTGCGTAGAAAATGCCCCGAGAACAACTGGCCGGGTTTGAAGATTTCTTTGAGAGGAAGAACGCCAGCACGACGGGCAAAATTCCCAGAGTTGAGAGCGCCTGATTGTGCGCCCCTGACAACGCGTTGCCGATGAGTTTGGCCATGATGGCCCAGATACCCCATGCCAGGACGGCCAACAAACTCCATTGCAGCCAGCGTGGCATCAGAGAATTCCTCCACGCTTTTTTGGTCGAATTGGGGCGCGGCAAACCGCGTTTCGCAAGTTAACTTGAAGCGTTGTTAACACGCCCGTTCGGCACAAGTCTTCAAACCTGCGAGGAAAGGCAACGGGATTGGGAATGGGACAATCCACAATCAACGCATCCACTTTTTCCGAGTGGTTCGGTGCTGGCAAGCGGATTCGTTGGTTTACATTTCTGAAGCCAGCTTCCTCGCATTCGTCGGGGGATGGGGATGGATCAATCCGGACTTGCATCCTGAATTCGACATGTTGGAATACCCAAGCCGCGCGCGGTGAGAATCGGCGAAGATCGCCAGGAAACGTTGCGAGGAAATCTTTATGGTTGATTGTGTGGTCATTGGAGGAGGCATCGTAGGGCTGGCGACGGCCTTTACCTTAAGCCGCAGGGATTCGGGATTGCGGATCGTTGTTTTGGAAAAGGAAGACGGCCTTGCCCGACATCAAACCGGGCGCAACAGCGGCGTCATTCATTCCGGTATTTACTACAAGCCCGGCAGCTTCAAAGCCAGGTTCGCGCGGGAAGGCAGTCGCTCGATGGTTGAATTCTGCCGCGAACACGGCATCAAACACGACGTCTGCGGCAAAGTGATCGTCGCGACGCGCGAGTCCGAGTTGCCGCTGCTGGACAAATTGTTTCAACGCGGATTGGACAACGGGCTTCCGGTAACCAAGCTGACGGCTGAGCAGGTGCGCGAAATCGAACCGCACGTGCGCTGTCTTGCCGGACTCAAAGTTCCCACAACCGGTATCGTGGACTACAAGGAAGTGTGCGCAAAACTTGCGGACCTTGTTCGCGAACGAGGCGGATCGGTGACCACCGGCGCGCGTGTAACGCGGTGTCATGAAGTGAATGGGACACACTGCATCGAAACAACCAAGGCCGATTACGAAGCCCGATTCCTGGTCAATTGTGCGGGGCTTCATAGCGACCGAGTAGCGCGCATGGCGGGTTTGCAGCCCCAGGCGAAGATAGTACCGTTTCGTGGCGAGTATTACGAACTGGTGCCCGAGAAACGTCACCTGGTGAACACGTTGATCTATCCGGTGCCGAATCCGGCGTTTCCGTTTCTCGGTGTTCATTTCACCAAAATGATTGACGGCTCCGTTCACGCCGGGCCGAACGCGGTTCTCGCGTTAAAGCGGGAAGGCTACCACAAGACCAGTTTTAACTTGCGGGATTTTCTGGAGACGATGACCTACGGCGGATTTTGGAAGCTTGCGCGCAAGAACCTCGACGAAGGTTTGATGGAAATCCGCCGGTCGTTGAGCAAGGCCGCGTTTGTGCGGAGTTTGCAGCAGTTGATCCCCGAAGTGCAACCGGCTGATGTTGTGCCCACACACGCGGGAGTACGCGCACAAGCACTTCTGCCTGACGGGAGTCTCGTGGATGATTTTCTGATTTTGCGTGAGCGCAATGCCTGTCACGTCTGCAACGCGCCGTCCCCTGCGGCCACAGCCTCGCTCGAAATCGGCAAGGCGGTTGCCGACCAGATACCCGACCTTCGCCCAACGGCATAGCAGAACTCTGGAGTTGTTGTCGTCTTGTGGTTGCCGCAAAGGAATCTGTGTACTTTCGCCCAGAGGATCCCCCTCGCGCGCAACCGTCATTAGGCCTGACGGATAATTGGCGCTTTTCTTATACTGTCCGGAAAATTTACGCTGGATTGGAATCTCCGTAGTTCGACGGACGGCCCTTCCGTATTCAGCGGCGAAGTCTTTGCGCTGTTGCTACTTGCCACGATTCTACACCGAGTGGAAGATGGACGCGCGTGAGTACCCGAGCGGTAATCCGCCCGTATGCAGGTTCATTGATTCAGTTGGCTTGGACACGTGGAGTGCCAGCTTGAGCAGGCAATACCTGACGAGAAAAGAAAGCGGCCAGCAAGAAATCAAGGAGACGGTCGCAGAACCGGCGGAGCCGTAGACGGTCGGCATAGATTCAAACTTTCGTTGCGGATTGTTTAAGCGACGTATGTATAGACGTAACATCGGTGAAACTGGGACAGCAGGGACCAAAGCGACACGACTTCCATTCTGGAAACGGATGCTTGATTTGACAATCATAGTGATTCTGGCGCCGGGACTGCTGCTCCTGGGCGGTTTGGTGGCGCTGGTGGTGCGCTGCGGGTCGCGCGGGCCGATTTTTTTCCGTCAACAGAGGGTTGGCCTGGCAGGGCGCGAGTTCACGTGTTACAAGTTCCGCACGATGCGTCCAAATGCGGAGACCGCTTCGCACCAGGGACACGCAACTCATTTGATCAAATCGGACGCGCCGATGATAAAACTGGACGCACGGCGCGACCCTCGTCTCATTCCATTTGGCGCCGCGTTGCGCGCGGTTGGTTTGGACGAACTCCCGCAACTCATCAACGTGATGCGTGGAGAGATGAGCATTGTGGGCCCGCGCCCGTGTCTGCCCTACGAGTACGAACTGTACGAGCCGTGGCATCGCCGCCGCTTTGAGGCAGTTCCAGGACTGACGGGCCTTTGGCAAGTAAGCGGTAAGAACCGCACGACGTTTTCACAAATGGTCCGGCTCGACATCGAGTATGCCGAGCGGGCGAGCCTCTGGCTCGACTTGAGAATCATCCTTATGACTTTGCCAGCACTGGTGCAACAGTGCCTGGATATGCGAGTGGTGAAGCGCAAGGAGGCGGCAACCACGGCGCCGGGCATGGCAAAGCCGGTCCGTTCCTGAAGTTCCTGAAGACACACGACATGAAAACCATGAAGAAGACTATTAAAATCGGGGTGGTGGGATGCGGCTATTGGGGGCCCAACTTGATTCGCAATCTCCGGCAATCTCCGGACTGCCAACTGAAACTCATTTGTGACGCAAGCGAGCAACGGCTCCGGCACATGCGGCGGCTGTATCCGGACGTGGCAACCACCCATCGGTTTGAGGATTTGCTCAACGACGCGGACTTGGATGCCGTGGTCATCGCCACACCTGTCCGATTTCATTACGAGATGGCCAAAGCCAGCCTCAACGCCGGCAAACACACCTTTATCGAGAAGCCAATGGCGCGCACCGTGGCGGAGGGTGAAGAACTCGTGGCGCTGGCTGAACGCCAGGGTCTCGTGTTGATGGTAGGCCATACGTTCCTCTTCTCGCCGGCCGTGCGTCGCATGAAGGAAGTCATTGATGCCGGCGACATTGGTGAGTTGCAGTACATCGCAGCTCGCCGTCTCAATCTCGGGTTGTTTCAAAAGGACATCAATGTGGCTTGGGACCTCGCGCCGCATGACATCTCGATTATCCTGCACCTGTTGAACGAACAGCCGGTCAGCGTCTCGTGTCAGGGCAGCAGCCATGTGACCCGGGGCATAGAAGACGTCACCATGATGTACCTCAACTTCCGAAAGAACCGCTGCGCGTTCATTCAAAACAGTTGGTTGGATCCAAAGAAAGTCCGCATGATGACCGTGGTCGGTTCGCGGCGCATGATTGTCTATGACGACACTGAGCCGCTGGAAAAGCTCAAAATCTATGATGCACGCGTGGAAGTGCCCCCGCACTACGATACTTTTGCCGAGTTTACGTATTCGTATCACTACGGCGACGCCTATGTGCCTTACATCAAACAGGACGAACCGTTGAAACTCGAATGCCAGCATTTCCTGGAGTCCATTCGTGGAGAGACCACGCCGATAACAGGCGGACGACAGGGCTTGGAAGTCGTTCGCATCCTTGAAGCGTCCGGCATTTCATTGCGGCAACAGGGGGCGGCCGTATCACTCAGCACGGGGCTGCGACATGACAGTGAACATGCGAATGGCAACGGCAATGGCAAAGGAATCAACGGCCACGGTAATGGGCACGAGACTCTGGTCGCTCCCGTTGCTGGTCGCGCCGTTTTAGCCGCCTGAGACGTGAATACGCAGGATCAACTTTATCAGCGCATCGCGCCGGACGTGAAGCTCGGGCAACGTGTGAGGATATTTGCCTTCACCAATCTCTACGGATGCGAAATCGGCGATGACGTCAAGATCGGCGCGTTTGTGGAAATTCAAAAAGGCGCGCGCGTGGGGCACCGATGCAAAGTTTCCAGCCACAGCTTTCTGTGCGAAGGGGTGACGCTCGAGGACGAAGTGTTCATCGGCCATGGGGTAACCTTCATCAACGACCGTTTCCCGCGTGCCACGAATACGGATGGCGGTCTGCAAACCGAAGCGGACTGGAGTTGCGTTCCCACCGTGGTCAAGCGCGGAGCCTCGATCGGTTCGGGCGTTACGATCCTCTGTGGAGTTTCAATCGGCGAGCGCGCCATCGTGGGCGCCGGCAGCGTGGTCACCAAAGACGTTCCGGATGGCGCGATCGTAGCGGGTAATCCCGCTCGCGTCATGCGCCGAGTTGATTCTATGTCGCCCCAAACACGGTGATGCGGTCACTCTGAAAACAGGTCGGTGCCTGCTGATTTGTGACTATTTCATGAGCTGGGCATTGTCGCCGGAAAAAGCAAAGCTTTGAACCAGAACGATACAAATTCAGACATTGGCCAGGTTGAGGCTGCAAATGGAACCCCACTGGGCGGTGGGTTTAACCTGGACGATATCTACTATATTGTGTTTCGACGCAAGTGGGTGCTGCTGGGGTTCGCGTGCCTTGGGGTGATCGCAGCTGTCGCCGTCAGTTGGATCAGGCCACCCAAGTATGGATCGGTTGCCAAAGTGATGGTGCGGTATGTCGTGAATGCCGAAGGCAACCCGTCCGATCCCGAGAAGCCGCGGATGTTGGAGTCCGGCAGCGAAAGCGCCATCACTTCCGAGATAGAAATTCTGACCAGCTTGGACGTTGCGGAAATAGCCGCGGGCGTTGTCGGTCCGGAAAAAATTCTGGCTAAAGTTGGCGGAGGCAACAGCCAGTTGGCAGCCGCCGGGGTGATCAAATCCGGCTTGGAGGTCTCACCTCCGCGCAGCACCGTCCTTACCGTGACCTTCCGGCACCCGGATGCGGAAGTCGTGCAGCCAGTCTTGCGAGCCTTGCTCGATACGTACACACAACGGCACAGCGTGGTGCGCTTGGGCCACGGCAATGAGTATTACATCCGTCAACGGGATGAGTTGCGCGAAAAACTCGCAAAGACTGAGGAGCAAATCAAAGAACTCAAGGCTCAGGCAAAGCTTCCTTATGCGTATTACCAAACCCAGATTGAAAAACAGAGCGCGGAATTATTCGCCGCGGAAACCGAGCTTGCCTCGGCCCGCGCGGTTGTAGGGGATGCGCCGCTTGCATCCGCAGATACCAATGGCGCCATCAGAATTATTCCTCCGGCTGAAACGGTGAAAGAATACAGTGAACTGGTCGAGAGTTTGGCGACCCTTAAGAAGCAGGAGCAAGACCTGCTGCTGAAATCATTCACGGCAGCGCATCCCCAGGTCCGCGCGGTTCGTGATGTGATCGAACGCTACAGCGCGAACAAGGCGAAGCTTGAAGAGAAATTTCCGAATCTAGGTTCTTATGCCAGTTCCGGGGTCTCGGTCGGCACGAATTCGACTCGAACTGATATAGGAACAGAATTCGCCAACATCAAGCGGTTGACCGCCAAAGTGGATAGCCTTCGTTCGCGACTCAGCGGGCTTGAAGCGGATGCAATCAGCGTCATGAACCTCGAGCCGCGTATCGCCCAGTTGGAAAGGCAGCGCCAGCAAGAGGAGAAAGACTACCAATTTTGTCAGACCGCAATTGAACAGGAGGCCGCCGGCGCGGGCAAACTCGTTCACATGAGCATCGTTCAGTCTCCCACACCGCCCGGCCTCGATAGAAAGAAGCTGATGAAGCTTGTTGGCGCGGCGTTCGCGGGCTGTTTTGGCATGGGGGTGGCGCTCGCGTTCCTGATTGACTTGGTTCTCGACCGAACGATCCGGCGCGCGACCGATGTCAAGCGACACCTCCGCGCGCCGTTGTTCATCTCCATCCCGGACATCACACAGCCCAAGCAAGGGGCGCGAAAGCGTGTGCTTCCATCCAGAACTGCCGTGGCCGAGGAAACCAACGGGGGATCGAGTGACAATTCCGCAATTGCGCCGTGGGACCAGGCGAATCAACTCCGGCCATTTGCCGAAGGTCTTCGCGAACGGGTCATCACCCATTTTGAGGTTAACAACGTGCTGCACAAACCCAAATTGATCGGTGTGACCGGTTGCACCGATGGATCGGGTGTTACGACTCTGGCCAGTGGATTGGCGGCGGCTTTGTCAAAAACCGGCGAGGGGAACGTGCTGCTCGTGGATATGAACGCTGGGGAGGGTGAGGCGCATTCCTTCTACAAGGGCAAACCGGGTTTCGCCCTGGCTGAGGTCCTGCACCCGGATTCCCGGGCGGATGCCAAGATTGAAGAAAACCTGTATCTCGCATCACTGCGTCCGACCACGAATGACAAATTAGCCAGGGTGTTGCCTTCGCACTTCATGAACCTGGTGCCCAAGCTCAAGGCAAGTGATTACGATTACATCATTTTCGACATGCCACATGTCACACCCACAAGTGTGACGCCGCGGCTGGCAAGTTACATGGACATGGTTTTGCTCGTGCTGGAATCCGAAAAGACCCCGCAGCAACTGGCTGGTCAGGCGGGCGCACTATTGGCTGAGTCCCGCGCCAACGCGGCGGTGGTGCTCAACAAACGTCGCCGTTATGTGCCTCAGGTGCTGTCGCATGAAACGTAACATCTTCAACGGCACTGAGATTGCTATAAAGGGGGCACGCGGCCCTGGTTGTTCCGGTTCGGTTTAACAATTGATATGCGCATGAAATGCGCCCTGTTCGCCAATCAATCGCACCCGTGCGAATTGACGGGGACGAAGTCTGCGCCTGTGCGGTGCGGGATCGACTTTGGCAATTGGGCTGGCCATCGGATGAGTTTTGAATTTTCGTGGACAAGCCCGGAGCATTGATTCTTGGAATCGAGTATCAGTCGCTGGGTCTGCTCCGGCAACTCTACGCGGCAGGCACCAAGTGCGCTCTGATTGACCAAGACTCCTTCGGAGCAGCCCGTCTTTCGCGGTACCGGTGCAAGTTCCATCAATCGCCAGCGTACACTTCCGATGAATTCTGGTCTTGGCTGGTGGGCCTGGCCGGGCGGGAAGGTTACGCGAATTGGCTACTGATCCCCACTGACGACGAGCAAGTGCGTCAGATATCCCTTAATATCAGTGAGGCGAGAGCACGTTTCACGGTCTTCGGCCTGCCTTGGGACGCTTATGAGATCCTCTACAACAAACGAAAAAGCCATGAATGGTGTCGGCGATTCGGGATCAGCGCGCCAAGGTCCTTTTTGCCCAACACTCGCGATGAAGTGCCGGGCGCAAAGCTCGAATTCCCGTTCATCATCAAGCCGGCGTTCAGGCGAACCTACAGCAAACACTCGAAGGCCAAGGCGATCCGTGTCGAATCGCAGGAACATCTCACTCGAATTTTGAACTCCACGCTCCGGTTTGTTCCGATCGAGGAATTGCTTTACCAGGAAATCATTCCCGGAAACGGCGAGCAACAGTGGTCGTATGCGGGTTTGTTTGTCGGCGGCGAGCCAAAGGCGGCCTTTACCGCGCGTCGTCTTCGCCAACACCCGCCCGACTTCGGTCGCGCCAGCACCTATGTTGAGGCGGTCTTCGATGCAGAGGTGGAACGGGAGAGTCGCAAGGTGCTATCGCTGTTGAAATACACCGGGCTCGCCGAGGTCGAGTGGAAGCGGGATGCGCGCGACGGTCAATTGAAATTCCTGGAGGTCAACGCCCGGTGTTGGGGGTGGCATTCACTGGCGGCGAAGGTGATCGGCAACTTGCCCAAAATGCTTTATGACCAACTCACGGGCCAGCCCGTGGCCGGTGCCACGCCAAAATACGGCTGCCGATGGGTGAAGTACATCACTGATGTGCCCGTGGTTCTTCACTTGTTGCTGCGGCGGGAGATTAGTCTGGCAGAGTATTTTCGAAGCATTCGCCGTCCGGTGGTTTGCTGCGAGTGGGAGCGAAGCGACCCTTGGCCATTCTTTTTGCAATTCTTGCTTCTGGGTTACTTGTTGAAGCGGCGCGGCTATTGATCGGTTGTTCCGGTACATGAATCTCGTGATTCTCGCGTTCAACTTGTTGTTAGGGATTTGCGTGTTGGGACTGCTTTCGCGCAAGTGGTGTTTGCCGGGAGTCCTTTCTGCCGTGATGATCTCCTTGGCGACGCTCACAGCCGCGGCTCTTGGCGCTTTCCTGATCCAATTGAGTGGCCTGACGTTGTCCAATGCGCTGGCTGCGTCGCTGGCCCAGTTCTCAATCTACGCGGCGTGCTTGGCGTACCGCTTCTATCGGGATCCTGAGAGATTGGTGCCGGGTGAGCCGGATGTTTTGGTTTCACCCGCGGACGGCAAGGTAATCTATGTGAAGAAGTTGCCGGCGGGACAGGTTCTTCAGTCAGAAAAGAACGGTTGCCGCCTTGTGTTGGATGAGTTGAGCCAAAGTAAATTGGCCGAGCAGGAGCTGTGGCAGATTGGAATTTCCATGGTCTTTACTGACGTTCACGTAAACCGGTCGCCCATGTCTGGTCGTGTGGCCCTCGTCACACACCGTCCGGGGAGATTCCTTTCCTTGCGGCGGACGAATGCGCTCAACGTCAACGAGCGGCAGACCTTGCTGGTTGAGAACGGTGGCTTGCAATTGGCCATAATCCAGATTGCGTCCCGGTTGGTCAGAAGGATCGTATCGTACGTCCAAACGGGGGATCAGGTGCAGCGTGGGCAGCGGATCGGAATGATTAAATTTGGATCCCAAGTGGACTTCTTTATTCCAACCGCGAGCGTGGGCGAACTGTGTGTGGAGCAGCACCAGCGAGTGGTTGCCGGGGAGACGGTGATTGGTCGTTTGGCAAGCTCGGAATCAACGCAGACACGATCGAACAAGAGTCTCAAATCGCTTACTCCGGTCTGAGGCATGAGCAAGCCGTTACTCATAGGATCTGTACTCTCCAGCTTGCTGGTTGCGTACTACACTTTCAAGCCCGTGATGCCACTGCGCCTGCGGTATTGGCTGAGGAGGTGGATCGCGCGGCGGACGTTGGCTAAAACGAAGGATTGGCCGATCAAACCGGGAAGCGAGTCGCCTCCACAAAACTGGCCGGGATGGCCCGAGGGCAAGAAATTCGCGGTTGTTTTGACCCATGATGTCGAAGACCAGCGAGGGCTGGATCGCTGCCGCCTGCTGATGGAACTTGAGGAAAGATACGGGTTCAGATCGTCGTTTAATTTTGTTCCGGACGGCAAATACGAGGTTTCACGAGCGCTACGGGAACATCTGGTGCATCACGGGTTTGAAGTAGGGATTCATGATTTGTATCACGACGGATCGCTCTTTCGGAGTCGCGAGGAATTCGAGAAGCAAGTTCACAAGATCAACCGATATGTGGAACAATGGGGCGTGAGTGGTTTTCGGGCCGGTTTCATGTTCCACAATCTGGGCTGGCAGAGAAAACTGAAGGTCCTGTACGACACTTCGACGTTTGACGTTGATCCCTTTGAGCCGCAACCGGACGGGGTCAACACCGTATTCCCGTTTTGGGTTGAGGGTGATGACGAGGAAGCCGACGGCTACGTAAGGTTGCCACACTCGCAAGAGGAAACCAACGGCTACGTCGAGTTACCCTACACCTTGGCCCAAGACTCCACGCTCTTCTTGTTGTTGCGCGAGCGCACCATTGATTTGTGGAAGCGCAAACTCGACTGGGTGGCGGAACATGGCGGAATGGTCATGTTGAACACGCATCCGGACTACATGGCGTTTGACCGCGACAAACCGAGTTGGAAAGAGTACCCGGCTGCCTACTATAGTGAACTGCTGGATTACGTGAGAACCAAGTATGCCGGACTTTACTGGCAACCGCTGCCAAAGGAAGTGGCCGCGCACTGCGCCCGATTCAAACCGAAGCCGGCCGCAAGTGTCGTGAGCAGACCGGACTTCAATCCTCCGAAACTACAAAAAAGCTCCCTCGCGGGGAAACGCGCCGCCGTCCTCCTTTTTTCGCACTACCCTTCCGACCCGCGCCCGCGCCGGGCCGCCGAGGCGATGGCTCAGGCCGGCATGAGCGTGGACCTGATTTGCTTGCGCGAAGATGAAACCGAGCCGACGCGTGAAAACATCGAAGGGGTAAGCGTAAGGCGGCTGCCAATCACAAAGCGGCGCGATTCGAAGCTCGCCTACGTCCTGTGCTACTCACAATTTCTATCCGCTTGCTGGTTGATCCTGGCTGGCCGGACATTATCAAAACGGTATGATGTTGTGCACGTTCATAACATGCCTGACATCCTCGTCTTTAGCGCGCTGGTGCCAAGACTCTTCGGGGCGAAGCTCATTCTCGATTTGCATGATCCCATGCCGGAGTTGATGAGCAGCATTTACAATCTGCCGGCCAGCCACTGGCTGGTTCGCTGGTTGACCCGTTTGGAGGCCTGGAGCGTGGCGTTCGCTCATCTCGTCCTCACCCCAAACATCGCCTTCCGGGATATTTTTGTGGCCCGTCGGTGCCCCGCCAAAAAAATCAGAATCGTGATGAACTCACCGAAGCGTGAGATTTTCGACCCGGCGAAGTTCAACCAAAACGGCGCCGTGCACACGAACGGTGGCTTCAAGTTGATGTACCATGGTCTTCTGGTGGAGCGCCACGGATTGGATACGGCCATCCACGCTGTGGCACGATTGCGCGAGGACCTGCCCGCTTTGAGCTTTCACATTTATGGTGGGGAAACTCCCTACATGGAAAAGATGCAGTCGCTGATTGATGAGCTTGGTCTCGCGAACGTTGTGCATTATCACGGTCGCAAACCGCTGGCCGAAATTGCTGGGGCGCTGGCCGCCTCGGACTTGGGTGTTATTCCGAACCGGCGGAATCCCTTCACGGAAGTGAATATGCCCACGCGTATTTTCGAGAATCTGGCAATGGGCAAACCCGTCATCGTTCCCAGGACCAAAGGCATCAGGGATTATTTCGATGAGAGTCAACTGGTCTTTTTTGAACCTGACGATCCGAAGAGCCTGGCCGACGCCATTCGCTGGGTTTACAGCAATCCCGAAGAGGTGAAGCAAATGATTGGCCGCGCTCGCCCAGTGCTCGAAAGCCACGCCTGGGATTCTGAGCGGAAGGCATTCCTCGATCACGTGCGCGGATTGGTTCGCGAGGTTTAACGCCGGTTTTCGCCTGCAAATGTCCCTAACGAAAACCACACCCGCCTACCTGGTCGTCTCACCCGTCAAGGATGAGGAAAAACATGTCCGGCGTACGTTGGACTCGATGATCCAACAGACTGTGCGTCCGGTCCAGTGGGTGATCGTGGATGACGGATCCACGGATCGCACTCCCGAGATCGTCGCCCAGTATGCCGAACGCCATGCCTTCATCAAAATGGTTCGCCACACGGCGAACACTGAGCGCGGGCCCGGGTCGCCGGTGATTCGAGCTTTTCAGGCTGGCTACGATCAATGCCGCGCGGTCAAGCACGACCTGATCGTAAAGCTGGATTGCGATTTGAGCTTCGGCCCTGACTACTTTGAGAGGTTGTTGCGCTATTTCGAAGGGGATCGGCAACTGGGCATTGCTTCCGGCGTGTATTGGGAATGTCGGAACGGGAATGACTGGTTTCAAATCAAGATGCCTGCGTATCACGCGGCCGGTGCCGCGAAGGCTCTTCGCAAATCTTGTTACGATCAGATCGGTGGCTTCCTTCCTACGCGCGGCTGGGACACGGTTGATGAAATTCGGGCGATGTCGAAGGGCTGGCGTACGACGCATTTCGCCGATCTGGAGATGAAACATTGGAAGGCCGAAGGAACGGGCATTGGCCAATGGCGTACGAGCTGGATGCACGGGGAGATTCATTATCGGACAGGCGGAGGGTTTTTGTTCTTTTTGCTCAAAGCCGTCCACCGGATGACCAGAAGGCCTTTTGTGCTCGGAGCGTTGGCGATGGTCTGTGGTTATCTGAATGCGACAATCCGTCGTAAGCCGCGCCTCGTAACCACCGAGGAGGCCCGTACCTACAAAAAATTATTGAACTCGCGGATCGCGGTAAAACTGAAACCAAACGCCGCCGTTGAACACTCTCGTCGCTCCGTAAACCGGCGCACTGCTTCTCATGTGTGGAATTTGTGGAATCTTTGATTTGTCGGGGAAGCCTATCTCCCCGGGCACGCTGGCCGGAATGAACGACGTCATCCGGCATCGCGGACCGGATGGCGAGGGCCAATACGTGGATCGTGAAGTTGGACTCGGCCACCGGCGCTTGAGCATCATTGACCTTGGAGGCGGCGGCCAGCCGATCGGCAACGAGGACGGCAGCATCCAGATAGTCTTCAATGGCGAAATCTACAACTTCATCGAATTGCGCGAGGAACTCGAAAAATTCGGTCACCGCTTCCGCACGCATTCGGATACCGAGGTTATCGTCCACGCTTTCGAGCAATGGGGACCAAGTTGTGTCAAACGCTTCAATGGCATGTTCGCCTTCGCGATCTGGGATTCAAAAAACCGGCAGGTGTTCCTGGCGCGCGACCATTTGGGGATCAAGCCGCTTTACTACGCAAAGTTGGGCCAGCAATTCGTGTTCGCTTCCGAGATCAAGTCGTTGCTCAGGCATCCGGAGTGTCCGAGAGAGGTGGACGAGGAAGCGCTGGCCGAGTTGTTCACATTTCGTTACGTGCCTTCCCCCAAGACCCTGTTTAAGGGCATCAAGAAACTGCCGCCCGCGCATCTGATCGTCGCGTCCCCAAAGGGGCTGCGCCTCGAGCGCTATTGGGATTGGGTGCCGAAACCTTGCACTGAAACCGACGAGCGGGAACTCACGGAGAAGTATCAATTCCTGCTGGAAGACGCGGTTCGCCTGCAATTGCGGAGCGACGTGCCCTTGGGATTGTTCCTCAGTTCGGGCGTTGATTCAGGGGTGTTGCTCGCGATAATGAGCAAACACGCGAGCGGGCCCGTGCAGACCTTTACCATCGGCTTTGAAGACGGCGAGAAGACGAACGAAGTGGACGATGCCAGTTCCATGGCGCGCCGGTTTGGAGCGGATCATTATTCCCGGACGCTTTCTCCGGAGGACTACGAAAAGTATTATGAGCGGTACATGTGGGACCTGGAAGAACCAGTGGGGAATGAAACCGCGGCGGCGTTCTACTTTGTTTCCAAGATCACCAGCGAGCGGGTGAAGGTGGCACTGACGGGCCAGGGCGCGGACGAACCTTGGGCGGGGTACGATCGTTACAAAGGGGTGAAGCTCTCTTCCGTGTACAGTCGGATGCCCCGGCTCGTCACCGATGGAATCGCACCACTGATGGCCAGGATGCCCGGCCGTATGGAGCGATTCAAACGTGGCGTAACCTCCTTGGCTGAACCGGACATGTTGACGCGATTCGCGAAAGTGTATTCGTTTTTCAGCGCGGACATGAAAGCGCAGCTCTACAAAGATCCGTTTAAGCAGCGATTCGAGGCCGACCGCTATGGTACGCGTCACGCCTTGGCCCGCCTGCAATCGGATGTTCAAGACCTCGACCCGCTCACGCAAATGCTCTACATAGACACGCGCGCGAATCTGCCGGACGACTTGCTTATGGTCGGGGACAAGACATCCATGGCCAATTCCCTCGAAGCGCGGGTTCCGTTCCTTGATTACCGGTTGGTGGAATTCATTGAGAGCCTGCCCGTGAATCTGAGAATGAACGGTTTCACCGGCAAATACCTGCACAAGCGCGCCTGCGAAAAGTGGCTGCCGAAAAGCGTCGTTTATCGAAAGAAAAAAGGGTTCGCCAACCCGATCGAAGACTGGTTTCGGGTTCGCATGAGGCCGTTTGTCGAGGATTGTCTGCTGAGCGAGGGATCTTCGATGGCGAGTTACTTTGACCAGAATTACATCCGGCAAATCCTGGAGTTGGATCGTTCCGGCAAGGAACAGTATCGCCGGCAGATTTATTTGCTCGTGTCGCTCGAGCTTTGGCATCGAACGTTTATGCGGCCCGCGGACGGCTCCAACGGGAAAGATGCCGCCTCGGAGATTGTCCGTTCCAACTAAAGGCGCGCGGATGGAACTCTCGATCATAATTGTCAACTGGAACTCGAAGGACTATCTCCGCAAGTGCCTCGCTTCGGTTCTGGCTGAAACACGTGATTTGCAGTTCGAGATCATTGTGATTGATTCGGCCTCGCACGACGGCTGCGACCGGATGTTGCGGGAAGAATTTCCCCAGGTCCGGTTCCTTCAGAGCACGGCGAATCTGGGGTTCGCCCGCGCCAACAACCATGCGTATTCGGTGTCGAAAGGGAAATTCGTGCTGTTCCTGAATCCCGACACGGAATTGCGCGGGCCCGCGATCCAACTGATGTGCGAACAACTGCGGACTTTGCCGGCCGCCGGCGCGATCGGGTGCAAGCTGTTGAATTCCGACGGTTCGATTCAGACCAGTTGCATTCAGTCTTTTCCCACGATTTTGAATCAACTGCTCGACACGGAATTACTTCGCAGGAGATTTCCCCGATCAGCCCTGTGGGGCATGGCGGCGCTGTATGGCGACGGCAGACGCGCGCAAGAGGTGGATGCGATTTCAGGCGCGTGCGTGATGTTGAAACGCTCCGTCTTCGAGGCCGCCGGCCGTTTCAGCCAGGATTACTTCATGTACGCCGAGGACATTGATCTTTCGTACAAGGTCAAGCAGGCGGGGTACAAGAATTATTATGTTCCGGAAGCGACGGTCATCCATCACGGCGGCAGCAGTGTGGCACAGGCGGCCAGCAATTTCTCCGTGGTGATGATGCGGGAAGCGATTTGGCGGTTCTTACAGAAATTCCGCGGAAGACTCTATGGCGCGGCCTACCGCGTGGCGATGCTGGCTTCCGCGTTGGGCCGCCTCCTGGCGCTGGCCTTGGTTTCGCTTTGGCGATTGATTTCTCGGCGCGCCGCGACGGACGAAGCTTCCACTCGCAAGTGGCGTGCAGTCTTGCGGTGGAGTTTGAATCTGGAAGACTGGACCGGGCAGTACTATCCAGCTTCGAATCCTCGAGCCGCCGCAATGGACCGCAAGAGCGAGAGGGTCCGCACAGTTTCGTTTGCGCACCCCAGCGACTGTTAGCATCCCATGTGTGGCATTGTCGGAAAGCTGTATTTGGACGGTCAACAACCTGTTGATCCGAATCTGGTCCAAGAGATGATGGACATCATTGCGCATCGCGGGCCCGACGGAGAGGGCAAGCATGTGAACGGCCCGGTCGGGTTGGGACATCGGCGGCTCTCGATCATTGATCTCCGACCGACAGGCGCGCAGCCGATGTCCAACGAAGACGGAACGGTTTGGATTGTGTTCAATGGCGAAATCTATAACTTTCCCGAACTTCGCGCCGAACTGCTTGCCCGCGGTCATGTGTTCCGTTCGACCACGGACACGGAGGTAATCGTCCATCTCTACGAGGAGTTGGGATCGGAATGCGTCAAGCGGTTGCGAGGCATGTTTGCATTCGCCATTTGGGACCAAAAACAACGCACGCTTTTTCTCGCGCGTGACCGCGTGGGAATCAAACCGTTGTATTTTTGCCACACAAGCAAGGCGGTCATTTTTGGATCCGAAATCAAATCACTGCTCTTGGACCCGGAAGTTCCGCGAGAATTGAATCCGAAAGCCATAGACCGGTTCTTGACCTACCTCTATCTTCCGGGAAAGGAAACGCTGTTTCGGACGATCAACAAACTCGAACCGGGCCATTACCTCGTGGTCCGCAACGGTGCGGTCGAGGTAAAGCAATACTGGGACCTTCATTTTCAGCCGTCTGATCGCTGGAACAGCCTCGACGCCGCCGCGGAGGAGTTGGGTGATTTGCTCCGCCGAACGGTCAAAGACCACATGATCAGCGATGTGCCGGTCGGGTTTCTGGCCAGTGGCGGCGTGGATTCGACGGCCTTGCTAAGCTACGCGGTCGAGGAAACGGACAAAAAGATCCAGACCTTCACGGTGGGATTCGAAGGAGAGGGCTTCGCCGACGAACGGCCTTATGCGCGGCTCGCGTCCAAACGATTCGGAACTCAGCACTATGACATCACCATGTCCGCCGCGGACTTCAGTGGTTTCTTGCCCAAGTTTGTGTGGCACATGGAGGAGCCTGTGTGCGAGCCGCCTGCGATCGCTTTGTATTACGTTTCCAAGCTCGCACGCTCGCATGTGAAAGTGCTCCTTTCGGGTGAAGGGGGTGACGAGGCGTTCGGAGGCTACCCGGAATACAAAAACTACGCCGCTTTCGAGCGTTGCAAAACACTGGCTGGTCCGCTTCGCGGGCTGGCGGGCATGGCCTTGGATGCCGCAGGTCGTTTCAGCGGGGTCAGCCGTTTTCGGAAATACGCGGCGTTCACAAATTGCGCTTTGCCGGATTATTACTTCAGTCGCGTCACGTCGCCCCACCACTACTTCAACCGGAACAAGAGTTCTCTTTACTCCGATGGATTCGCGGGCACTGTGGACGGCACGCGCTCGGCGGATCCCACCCGGGAACTTTTTGCGCGCGTGGGGAATCAATCGCAATTAAACCAGATGCTCTACGTGGACACCAAAACGTGGCTGCCGGACGATTTGTTGATCAAAGCGGACAAAATCACGATGGCAACGTCCTTGGAGTTGCGGGTTCCTTTTCTGGACCACCAGGTTTTGGAGTTCGCCGCGACTTTGCCGCCTGAGTTCAAGGTCAAAGGGCGGGCGACCAAGCGTGTGTTGAAACGTGCTTTTCAAGGCCGCGTGCCCCAGGAGATTCTGAACCGACGCAAGACCGGTTTTCCGGTGCCGTTTGGAAGCTGGTTGAACCACGAGGCGCGGGATTTTGTGTGCGACACGCTCCTCAGTTCACAGGCAATCGCACGTGGTTACTTTCAGCGTGACGGAATTGAGCGGGTCCTCGACGTGGGCGCGCACAACGGGGACGGCGCGAGTGCGACGTTTTCGCTGCTGGTGCTTGAGCTTTGGCACAGGCAATTCGCTGATCGGTTGACGATACGCGGTCCAAATTGACCGGACTGCGAACGATTCGGAAACTCATCCAGGTTTTCTTCGCGATGTCCAGAAAGTACCGGTTTTCGTCTCCAAGTGGCACAATGGCCCGGCATACCGCGATGAGGTGTAAACGTGTTGGCAAAACCCGGCGGAGCGGCAGCCCCTATTTTCAAAGCCGCCTTGGTACGCCCCGATGTGGCGCGCCGCTGGCGAAAGGGCATGGCATGGCATTTGCAATAACGCACAGTATGATTAGATACGTGGGTTGTGTTTTGGGGGTTCGCTCGTTGTTGGTGGCGGCGTTGGTACTTTTTTCTCACCTCAACGTTTTCGCACAAGCGGTGTATTGCGTCCGTCCGGGCGCCACGGGGGCAAATAACGGGTCGGATTGGAATAATGCTTATTCTTCGCTACCCGCCAACCTTCAACGCGGCGCCACTTACTATCTCGCCGATGGAAACTACGCCGGGAGAACGTTCGACACGCCGACCTCCGGCTCTGCGGTTATTACGATCAAGAAGGCCACAGCTGGAATCCATGGTCCGGCCTCTGGTTGGAATGACGCCTACGGTGACGGACAGGCTGT
>CAZCZP010000005.1:1198-5303 GCA_964502895.1 uncultured Bifidobacteriaceae bacterium | reverse complement strand
AACAACTGCAAGAACAATTATTTTTACAACAGCGGCACGGGATTGCCCAACGGCATTTACAATACGACGCACAACCACTTTCAAGATAGTGGCGTCGCCGCCGGCGCAAACGCTACTAGCGGGAGCGGAAATCCGTTCCAAACACTGGACATAACCAGCGCCAACTTCGCCAAGTTGAACAGTGACACGACCGCGGCGGACACCAGTATCAGTTCGATCTATCGCACCGATTGGTGGGGAGTGACCGGCAGCACACGCGGGGCATTGCAGTTTGGCAACGCAGGTCTGAGCGCGAACGCCGGTCCCGATCAACAAGTGACGTTGCCAGACAACGCGAACCTGGCCGGATCGTATGTGAATTTGCTGGGTGGTCTTGTCAGTTTGAGTTGGTCGAAGGTGAGTGGTCCCGGCACCGTATCGTTCGGCTCGCCCTCCGCGGCGACCACCACAGCGACATTCTCGACGGCTGGAACCCATGTGCTTCGTCTCACGGCAACTGTTCTACTGGTTTCGGCTTTTGACGACGTAACGGTTACGGTTCAAAACCCACCGGACACCGTTGTTCCGACGGTGAGCCTAACGTCCCCCGCCTCTGGGACCACTGTTTCAAATGCAGTCGCCATTGCCGCCACGGCAAGCGACAACGCGGGCGGTTCCGGCGTGGCGAGCGTGACTTTTTTAGTTGATGGCGTGTCCGTGGGGACTGATGCGACCTCCCCATATTCGTTGAATTGGGACAGCCGAACGGTTGCCAATGGCTCCCATTCGCTTCAAGCCCGGGCTGTGGATGCGGCCGGCAATCAGGCAACCTCCTCCAGTTTTTCGATCAATGTGCAAAACGTAGTGGACACAACACCTCCTGCCGTGACCGTGACAGCACCGGGGACTGGCTCGACTGTATCGAACACCGTGACGGCAACCGTCAACGCTATTGACAATGCGGGCGGCTCCGGTGTTGCCAGCGTCGTGTTTCTAGTGGATGGTTCAAACGTAGGAAGCGATTCGAGCGCGCCGTATTCCCTGGTTTGGGACAGCCGGACCGTTGCGAACGGAATTCACACGTTGCAGGCCAGGGCACTGGATGCAGCGGGAAATCAAGCGACTTCAGCCACCATCAACTTGAATGTGCAAAACGCGGCGCCATCGCTGGCGGATGGGCTTGCCGGATATTGGATGTTCGACGAAACGACCGGGGCTTCAGCCGTGGATTCATCGGGCAATGGAAATGGCGCCTCTTTGTTGAATGGGGTGACTCACGCCGGGGGACGTTCCGGTAACGCTGCCGGTTTTGACGGAGTTGACGACTATGTTCGAGTGGCGAATGACGCCTCGCTGGAGCCTTCCGGCGCACTTACAATTTCTGCGTGGGTGAATCTGCAAAGCAACGGTGGCTGGCAATCGCTGGCGAGCAAGGTCCTGCAGGAAGGCTCGCACGCTTATCCCTATTCCGCCTACGAGTTGTTCGTTGAGGATGTCGGCGGTGCTTATCGGGCACGCCTTGGTGTCAGTGGCGTTGATGGAAACCGGGTTTATGCTGATGGAACGACGGCCTTGAATTACGGGACCTGGTATCATTTGGTGGCAACATACGACAGTTCGACTGTGAGGATTTACGTAAATGGCGCGCAGGAAGGTAGCGCGCCGTACACAAGCGCCCTCCTGCAAACTGGTCAACCGTTATTCATCGGCCGCAACGGAATTGGGGCCGACGTGTTGAAGGGCGCCATTGACGATTTGAGGATATATGGGCGGGCCTTGACTGCCAGCGACGTTCAGGCGCTTTACCTCTACAATGGGACGCCCCCGGCATCGCCCGCTCCGCCAGCGGCGCTTCGAGTGGTCCAAGCCGGCTTTTGATCAGAAGTTTCGTGAAACGGTTTGCCCAAGTAAGGCGACTGCGCGCACCAGAACGGTTGAGTCGTCCCTGAGCATTGGAATTTTCCGTCAAACTGCTTCGTCTGGTTAGCTTGTTCTCGCGTTTCCTGTTGGCATCGTGACATGGCAGCTGGCTGCTTTTCCTTGTGACCCCCGTTTACCTGGCTTGTGTTTTGGCGCTCATTGTGGCGCAGCTTGCGCTGCCGCTCCGATTAGGATTCGCGCCATTGCTGATCGCGCTTTGCACTCTGCCAAACATGGTTGTCGTAGATGTTGGCGTTGCCTTCACGCTGACCAAGCTCCTGATTTTGACGGGGCTGATTCGCGCGATAACCGGACGCACGTTGGTCTGGTCCTCACGCAATCCGTTGGACCTGCTTTTTGCCGTGTGGGCGTGCTGGGCCGTAATCAGCAGCTTCGGCCATAATCCCGCCGACCTAAACCCGCTCACGGTACGGTTGTCGCTGGTGTATGATTACTTCGGGACGTACCTCTACGCGCGTTCCTACCTTGGAAACTATGAAAGTGTTCTGAGGTTCGCCAAGTTGCTTGCCGCTTGCATGATCGTCCTCGCCGCCATGATGACAATCGAAAAGACCACTTCCCGCAATCTGACGATGACGATAATGACCGGAAGCATGTCCGAGGCGCAATCACGTGGCGGAAAAGTGCGCGCCGGCGGAACTTTTATGCATCCGATTCTGGCGGGGACCGTTGGAGCCACATCAGGGATACTGCTCGCATTTCTGGGCCGGCGGAATCGCCGCCAGGCCATCCTGGTGGCTGCTTCATGCGGCTTGATTGTTTATAGCTCGGCTTCAAGCGGGCCGATCATGACGCTCGGAGCGGGGCTTGGCGCACTTATATTATGGCGATGGAGAACCAGGCTCAGTTCGATTCGGACGCTGGTCATCCTTACCATCGTGGGTCTGCACTTCGCCATGGAGGCTCCGGTTTGGTACTTGATGGCGAGAGTAGATTTGGCGGGCGGGAGCACCGGCTGGCATCGGGCCGAATTGATCAGTCAGGCGCTGGCACACATAAATCGGTGGTGGTTCATGGGCACGGATTATACACGCGATTGGTTTGCCTACGGGCTCGACTGGAGCCCATACGTGGCCGACATTACAAATCTCTACATTCAGATGGGAGTCACGGGTGGACTGCCGTTGATGGTGCTGTTTATTGCAATACTCGCGAAGACTTTCCAATTGTTGGGCCGCCAGTTGATGGCCATGCGTTCAGCCCGCGATCCGCGCGAATTCATGTCCTGGTGTTTCGGGGCGGCGCTTTTTGCCCATTGCATCACATTTCTTTCGGTTACCTACTTCGACCAAAGTTACGCGTCCTATTGCCTGCTCATTGGCGCGGTGCCCGGCCATTGCATCAAAGCCGTGCGGCTGCCTCGCCGCGAGCCCATTCCGACAGTCGAAGGGCACAGGTTATCTTCGGTCTGTTGAATTGGTATCAATCAGAAGCGATCATTGATAAATCCCGCTTGTCGGGGCCGTTGCGCGCCAGTTGTCTTGAACCCTTCGCAGAAAACACGAACCGGAAAACTCGAGGTCCACGAGACCGGAGAGCTTGATCCGCGTAAGCTCCGCGTGCTGGTGGTTATCGCGAGTTACGGCGAGAAGCATCTCCAGTTCCTCAAGCAGATCATCGGGACGTATCGGAGCATGTCCTTCAACGTGGATGTGGTGGTGGTTTCGGAAGCGGAGAAAGCCATCGGGACGGACGTGGAAGTCGTGGTCGGGCTGCCTTCGCGCAATCCGTGGACGCTGCCGTTCGCCCATAAAGCGGTATTCGCCGAAAGAGTTGAGCGCTATGACTTGTTCATCTACACGGAAGACGACATCGGGGTGACCGAGGCTGGCATCCAGGCGTTTCTAAACATTACTCCCGAGTTGGAGGCCGATGAAATCGCCGGCTACATTCGTTACGAAATGGCGCCTTCGGGTCGCATGTTTGTCAACGATCCGTGGGGTCACTACCATTGGAAGCCGGAATCCGTGCGACGGCGGGGTCCTTATCTGGTTGCTGAGATCACGAACGAACACGCGGGATTTTATATCCTGACCCAATGGCAACTGAAGCGGGCGATCGCTTCCGGGGGCTTTCTGCGCGGACCTTGCCGGGGACGGTATAGCTGGCCGGAAACGGCGGCGACGGATCCTTACACCAACTGCGGATTCCGCAAAGTGGTCTGCATTTCTTCGGTGAAGGATTT
>CAZCZP010000005.1:0-1098 GCA_964502895.1 uncultured Bifidobacteriaceae bacterium | reverse complement strand
GAGTACAAAAAGCTGACTCGGTACGAAACGAGTGGCTTTAACCTGGTTGGCCCCGGGAATTTGTCGTCACCCTTGGAAAAAGCGGGATTTTGCGTGGCAAATGTCCGATGGCTGAATCATTCGTTCCAACGCGGGTGGTTGCGCCGAAGTCGGATGGCTTTGGGGAGTCTGACGGCGAAGGAATGGCTGCTGCAGGCCCGGCGGCTGCCAGCGCCTTCACGACCGGCCTCCTCCAAGCGCACCGGCGCTTCCGCCAGCCCACGACAAACGGAATCAAGCCGCGCGTAAAAATTTTCAGGCAGATCGTATGTCAACTGTGAGCGTCATCATGCCGTGTTTCAACCATGCACGGTTTCTCCCGGATGCGGTGCGCGGCGTTCTCGGCCAAACGCACGCGGACCTCGAACTAATCATCACGGATGATTGCTCCAAGGATAATTCCTGGGAGGTGATGAAGGAGTTTGCAAACGCGGATTCCAGGGTCAAGCTCGTCAAACATGAAAAAAACGGCGGCTTGCCAAAATCAAGAAACGACGGCATGCGGATTTCCAAGGGCGAGTATCTCGCCTTTTGCGACTCGGACGATGTATGGGAGCCGGAAAAACTGCGAACCCAGGTGGAGCTTTTGAAGCGTAACCCGGACCATGACATGACCTATTGTGACACCTGGATCATTGATGAGAATGGTTCGCTCACCGGACAGCGCTTCAGCGAAATCTATCCGCTGCCCAGGGCGGCGTCGGGGTTTTTGTTTGCGGAACTGGTCAGCACCAATTTCATCAACGTGCAGAGCGCGGTGATACGCCGGAAGTGTTTGCAGACGGTGGAACGATTTGATGAAGATCTGCGCGTCCTCGAAGACTGGTGGTATTGGGTCCAGCTCTCCCGACACCATCAATTCCTGTATTCTCCGGAACCGCTTGCAAGGTATCGGGTACATAGCCAGAGCTCGAACGTTGTCAAGAAACGCAGCTTTTGCGTCACCCGGCTCAAGATTTTCAGCCGAATCCTGCAAAAGTATGACGACCTCACTCCGCGTACCATCGCGGACATTCATTATCAAATGGGGGTGGATTTGTGCGCGCTCGGCAAGCGCCG
>CAZCZP010000004.1:17645-40054 GCA_964502895.1 uncultured Bifidobacteriaceae bacterium | reverse complement strand
GGTTTGCCCATCGCGCTGTTGCTCCTGGTTTTTCTGGTGTTCTACCTGACTCGGGTTTCACCGGTGGAGCCGGGCCTAATGCACGGGAGTGCGGACTGGATTGCCGCGGAGAAGGCCAGTCTCGGGTCGCTTTCGCGCGGCGAGAAGAACGTAATCGCGATTTTCAGTCTCATCGTGACGCTTTGGTTGCTGCCGGGAGTTTTAGCGCTGGTGACCGGCACAGAGTCTCCCGCCTACCGCTGGCTGAACGCGCGCTTGCCGGAAGCGATGGTGGCTTTGCTGGGCGGCGTGTTGCTGTTCATCGCTCCCGTCAACTTCGCGCGACGCGAATTCACGCTGAGTTGGAGCGAGGCGAAGAGGATTGATTGGGGCACCATCCTGTTGTTCGGCGGCGGCCTGTCGTTGGGCGAACTGATGTTTTCAACCGGGCTGGCTGAATGGGTCGGCAACGGTCTGGTTCAAGCCACCAACGCCCGAAGCGCTCTGGGCTTGATGATTGTCTTTGCCTTGCTCAGCACGGCGGTAACGCAAGTGACCAGCAATACGGCCTCGGCCACCATGTCCGTGCCGGTGGCCATTGCCATGGCAGAAGCTGCAGGTGTAAATCCGCTTGGACCGGCACTCGCGGCGTGCCTGGGGTCGAGCATGGGCTGTATGTTGCCGGTGTCCACGCCGCCAAACGCGATCATTTATGGGTCGGGCTGCATCCCCTTGCTGAAAATGGTCCGGCACGGTTTCGTGCTGTGTCTTGTGGGCGCCGTGGTGATCGTCGTGTTGGTAGGCTGGCTTGTGCCGCTGCTGTTCTGACTTATTCGGCCAGATACGGAATCGTCAGCGGCCCTTGCGGCAGCACGGCGATGCGCGCGCCGTTCCCGTTCGCGCGAATCAATTCGCTCACCGTTCCGCTGATGTCGTGGCAGGGCGTGAGATGAGCGGCGCGCACAATGTCGTCCGTAAGCGAGCTGTGAACCAGAACGTTCGCTTTGCGTTGCACGATGGCCTGAATCTGCGCCTGCCACTGCTCGGGGCGGACGAATCCCGGCGAATTCAGGAGTGCCAGAATTTCCTCAATGCTCGCCGCGCTGCGCAACAACTTGTCCAACGGACTGCCGGAGGGAACGCCCTCGCGACATTCCGCCGCGAGAATCAAGGTGCCTCCCTGTTTTACCACGCGCGCGCCGGCGCTCATGCCTTTGACGCCCTGATACAAATTCATGTCGAGCGGATACCCGCTGTTTGTGGTGATGACGATGTCGAATGGCGCGTCAAATTTCTGCATCGCAGACTTCCGCACAAACTCGCAACCGACCCTGTGGGCGGCAATGATGTCGCCCGCAAACACGCCGGTGATCTGGCGCTCGTCGTTGAGCGAAACGTTGAGCAAAAAACTCTGGCCCACGCGCAAGGCCATATCTCGCAAATCTTCCCACAATTGATTTCCCTCGGTGACGCCGAATGTGGACTTTGCGTGGCCGATGTTTTTCGCGCCGTGATTGCTCATCACAGTCTTCAACCCCGCGACACCTGGAACGATGCCCTTGATGCCTCCGCTGAACCCGGCAAAAAAATGCGGCTCGATGAATCCGGTGACGATACGCACGTCCGCCTCGACGGCGTGTTTGTTGATCAAAGCGGGCGTGCCGTCGCGCGTTGTGCCGAGTTGGACGAGAGCTTCGGGATTTTCAGGTTCGTGATTCACCACGTGGTAATTCCGCACCACTTCGGGCGTGAGCATGCGCTCGAGTTCGGCGGTGGTGTTCGGGCGATGCGTGCCAAGCTGGTTGAGCAGCGTGATTTGTTCGCGCGGCACGTCCTTCAAATATCCAAGCAGCCACGGGATCAGGCGTTCGTTCGGTGTGGCGCGGGTGATGTCGGTGAACAGGATGCACACGCGGTCGCCGGGCTTGATCCACTCGCGAAGCGGCCGGGTGCCGGTCGGTTCGTCCAACGCGGCGAAGATTGCGCCGCGCTCGTCAGCGAGTCCGGGCGTGTGCGCCGGCTCGATGACCGTGGTGCGGTCATCGGGCAGATCCACGGGCAGTTGGCCTTGTCCGTAGGCGAGGTTTACTTTCATCGAATCAGTCCGTTGCTCAAGTGCCCCCATTAAACTCCAAATCTTCCGTATTGAAAACCGAATAAAATGTGGTTCGCTGGTTGGGTTGAACCAAACCACGGATATGAAAAAGAATTTTTCCCATCGGCTCGCGCTATGCGTGTTGATTACTTTGACCGCAGTTTTGTGGAGCGGATGCAGCACCGTGCCGGTGACCGGGCGCTCGCAATTGACGCTCCTTTCAGCCAATGAAGAAACGCAGCTTGGGCTCACGAGCTTCGAGAAAATGAAGAAGGAAACGCCCATCAGCAAGGATGCGACGGCCAACGCGCTGGTGCAAAAAGTCGGCAAACGCATCGCTGCAATCGCCGGGCCGGACATGCCCAACGCACAATGGGAATTCGTGGTGTTCGACAGCAAGGATGCCAATGCCTTTTGCCTGCCAGGCGGCAAGGTTGGAGTTTACACGGGGATTCTGCCCATCACGAAAGATGAAGCCGGCCTGGCAACGGTGATCGGACACGAAGTCGCTCATGCCGTAGCGCGGCACGGCGGCGAGCGCGTCAGCGAGGCGATGGTGATTCAGGGAGTCGGAAATCTGTTGGGCGCCGGCTTGTCGAAAGCGGATCCAGCCTGGCAGGCCGTGGCTTCCACAGCTTATGGCGTGGGAACAACGGTCGGACGCGAATTGCCCCATAGCCGCAAACAGGAATCGGAAGCAGACGAGATTGGTGTGCTCTACATGGCTCGCGCCGGATATAATCCCGAAGCGGCGGTGCAATTCTGGCAACGGTTCGCCGCGTTTAATCAACAGCAAGGCGCGTCAACTCCGGCATTTCTGCGCACGCATCCGACGGATGAAACACGCATTCGCCAGCTTCAGCAATGGATGCCACGGGCGAAGGCGGAATTTCAGCGCGCAAAAGGTGCGACCCCCTGAAGTTACCTCGCGGAACTTCGACGAGTTGGTGGGTTGGCCGGGACTCGAACCCGGGACCAACGGCTTAAAAGGCCGCTGCTCTACCGACTGAGCTACCAACCCAAAAATCTCCAGCCATTCGCTTCCTGTCGGGAATTCCAGCCGGCGCTGAGAACTCAGGCTAAGACGCGCGGAAGCTAGTTAAACCACACATAGGACGCAAGGTTTTTCCCCAACGGCGCTGGTGTAAGCACGGGGAAAACAAGGCTTGCATTCAGCGGCGGTTTTTGTAGGTTGGCCGGGCCTGCTAAGGAAGCGAGCGTAGCTCAGTCTGGTAGAGCGTCACCTTGCCAAGGTGAATGTCGAGGGTTCGAATCCCTTCGCTCGCTCCAATTTTTACAAATTCCCAAGCCACTTCACAACGCGAGCAGCAGCTTTTTGATTTCCTTTACTCGCGCCTTGGCTTCTCTTTTCGTCAGGCGGGGAAACTTGCCGCCCAGAGTGATGAAGTCGCCGTGGCGCGTGAGCATCAACTTGTCCTCTTTGACTTCGATGACGGTCACGGATTTCTCGCCGGCCAGCATTTTCAATTCAGCCACTTGAAGCAGCAATTCCACCGGCACGGGCAAGGGGCCGAAGCGATCGCGCAGTTCCTTTTGCAACGCGTCGAGCGACGCCTTGTCCGTTGCCTGCGCCAGCTTCCGGTAAATCTCGATGCGATGTTGCGATTCGGGAACGTAGGAGTGGGGCAAACCCGCATGGCGTGGCGAGCGTCCTCGCGAGCCGTCGGAGGATTTCGACTCGTCAACAGCCGCGCTCCACCCGGTTGCGCCGGCTCCGGTTGCTTCCAGAAAATCCAGTCTCACCTCCACCTCCACACGCGGTTTCACCTTCTCACCCTTCAACGAGCCAACGCTTTGTTTGAGCAACTGGCAGTAAAGTTCAAAGCCTACGGCCGTGATGTGACCGCTTTGGGCGGCGCCCAACAAATTTCCCGCGCCGCGGATTTCCAAGTCGCGCATGGCGATTTTGAACCCGCTGCCCAGCGTCGAGTATTGCTTGATGGCGCTGATGCGTTTGCGCACGTCGGTGAGCAAGCTCGCGTGGCGCGGCAACAGCAGATAGGCGTAGGCCTGGTGCTTGTAGCGCCCGACGCGCCCGCGCAACTGGTAAAGGTCGCTCAGGCCGAAACGATCTGCCCGGTCTATGATGATGGTGTTCGCGTTGGGAATATCGAGGCCGCTTTCAACAATGGTCGTGGACAAGAGCACATCCGCCTCGCCGTTTACAAACCTGGTCATCACCTCTTCAAGTTCATCGCTGTTCATCTGGCCGTGACCCACGACGATGCGCGCCTGAGGTAACAACTTTTTCAAACGATCGGCCACCGTCTGAATTGTCATCACGCGGTTGTGCAGAAAAAAAACCTGTCCGCCGCGATTGATCTCGCGCTGGATGGCGTCGCGGATGACGCGTTCGTCGTATTGCGTGACGATCGTTTCAACGGGCAGACGGTCGTGCGGCGGAGTCTGGATGGTGCTCATGTCGCGGGCGCCCGTGAGCGCCAGGTAAAGCGTGCGCGGAATGGGCGTGGCGCTGAGTGTGAGCACGTCCACGAGCGTGCGGAGGCGCTTGAATTTTTCCTTGTGCAAGACTCCGAAGCGTTGCTCCTCGTCAATCACCACCAGTCCAAGGTCCTTGAAAACAATGTCGCTTTGGATCAACCGATGCGTGCCGATGACGATGTCCACTGCGCCGGCGGCCAAATCTTTCACCACGCGCTCCTGTTGCCGGCGGGTGCGAAACCGCGAAAGCAGTTCGATGCGCACGGGATAATCGGCCATGCGTTCGCGAAACGTGTTGAAATGCTGTTGCGCCAGCACGGTCGTCGGCACGAGCACGGCGACTTGTTTTCCATCCATCACGGCCTTGAAGGCGGCGCGAATGGCGACCTCGGTTTTTCCGTAGCCGGCGTCGCCGCAAATCAGGCGGTCCATGGGTTTCGGTCGCTCCATGTCGGTCTTGGTTTCAGCAATGGAACGCACCTGGTCGGGAGTTTCTTCGTAGATGAAGGCGCTCTCGAATTCACGTTGCCACCGTGCGTCGGGCGCGAACGCGTGGCCGGGCTGCGATTCTCGGGCAGCTTGAATGGCAAGCAACTCCGCGGCGACATCACGCACGGCACGCTCAGCCTGTTCCTTTGCTTTGTGCCACCGCGTTCCGCCGAGCGTGTTGAGCGGCGGACGCGCCTTGCCCACGCCGACATATTTGCTGACCAGATGCGATTCGGTGACGGGCACGTAGAGTTTTGGAGGTTCGTCACCGGGACTGGCCGGCGCGTATTCGATGACGAGACATTCGGTTTGTTGAACCGCTGAATCGTTGAACCGTTGAACCGTTGAACCGGCAGTGGCGGGGAGATTTTTCAAACCGAGGTAACGGCCAATGCCGTGCTGAAGGTGAACGACAAAATCGCCGCCTTCCAAATCGGCAAAATCAATCTCCAGCGCCGAACGCATGGCGGCGGCATGCGGCGACTTGAGCCGGCGAGGCCGTTGCACCCGGTAACGTCCAAAGATTTCCGCGTCCGTAACGACGACGACTCTGGCTTCGTCGCAAATGAAGCCGCGTGCGAGAGTGCCGACTTGGATAGTGGGGCGGGCTTCCAGCCTGCCCGCCATTAGAGCATCATTTGGGCGGCTGGAAGCCTGCCGCACCAGCTCATTCCAGATTTCTCCAAACCGCTCGCCCTCGCCTTCGTTGTTGCAGAAAACGTGAACGGCCCAACCCTGGCGCAGCCAGCGGTGGAGTTGATTGAAGAATTCGCGCCGCTGCGCTTCGGCAATCTGCGGATCGGGAGCGCGCGCACCGAGCGGGCGAAAAGCATCCAGGCTGGCAAACGAAAGCGCGTCACTCGATGTGTTGCCCTCTTTCCCCTCACCCTGACCCTCTCCCTTGGGGAGAGGGGACGGCAATCGAACGGCCTCAAGAAATTCGGATGGCGTCCCTTGATCGGCGGGCACACTTTTGCCCGGAGGCGACGAATGCTTCTCCCTCTCCCTGAGGGAGAGGGCCGGGGTGAGGGGAAACAGGCCGTCCGCGGTTTCCGCGACTCCCAATCTTGTAAGGCCACGCCGATCCAAATCCTCCATCAATGTTTCCCACGAAACGAAGAACGGATCATCCGCAGGCATCTGCTGCGCGTATTCGTCGGCGCGTTCGCCGAGTAATTCCGGCTCGCAAAGAAGGACGATCGTTTCGCGCGGCAGGTAATCGAGCAGTGTTGCGAACGGAGCACGGGCTTCAGCCCGATTCGTCCCAGTTTCACCGCGTGTTGCTCCCGCTGACGACGTGTTTTCCGATTGGGCGGGCGAAGCGGCGTGAACGCCGTGCTCAATTTCGCGCTTCAGAATCCCAAGTTCGCCCGCCGGCGGCAGCGTGACGCTCGTGATTTCTTCGCGCGAGATTTGCGTGAACGGGTCGAAGTAACGCAACGACTCCAATTCGTCGCCGAAGAATTCCAGCCGGACGGGCCAGGGACTGGTGGGCGGGAAGACATCGAGGATTCCGCCGCGCAACGCGATTTCGCCTTTCTGCGTCACTTGCGCCTCGGGTTCGTAGCCTTGTTCTTCCAACGACTCGACGAGATCGAGCGGATCAAAGCGATCACCGCGACGGAGCGCGCGAGTCCTTCGGCTCAATTCCCCGGGCGCAAATGTTTTTTGGAGCAGCGCCATGACGCTGGTGACGACGAGCCCTGAACCTGAAGCCTGAAGTTTGAAGCCCGGTGACAGCGCGACGAGAGTTTCAAGACGGTCGCTGATGATGTCGGCATGCGGTGATTTGCCTTCGTGCGGCAGGACTTCCCAAGCGGGATAGAACAGTGGTTGATTGAGAGGGACGCGTTCCACCGCGTCTCTGACTTCTTTTTCAAGCGCATTCTGGGACGAGGCGAAACTCGTCCCTCCCAAGTCCTGCCACGTTTCCAAGTCCTGTTGAAAGCATTCCTGAAGCTTGAGCCCGTCGGTAACCACGACAATCGGTCGGTTGGGAAAAATGTGTCGCAGCAAAGCGGCTATGAACGGCTGTGCCGCCGCGTGAACGCCGGCACAAGACAATGCGCCGCCTTGCTCCAGTCGCCGCGCCAGGGATTGCACGGCGGGAGTTTGCGAAACCCGGTCGAACAAGTTGCTTGCCGCCGGGACTTCGGGTGCCTGCGCCAAGCGTGGGCAGAGTCGCAGCGGTAACAGCAGGCGTCAAGTTTTGCGCGTGAGGGTGTGGCGCTCAACCCTTTTCAGGAGCGCGGCTGGGTCGCAGACCCGCCTCAGCGCTGCGCCTGACGCTTCGCGCACAGCCGCGCTCCCGCAAAGGAGCTCACCATGGCGCGGCAGTCGCGGAAGGTTTATTCAACGATCTTTGGAACAGTGAACAAGCCGTTGGCCTGCGCGGGAGCGTTGCGCATGGCTTCATCGTGCGGAAGAGATGGCCGGACCTCATCCGGCCGCGTCACGTTGACGAGCGGAACGGCGTGGGCGGTCGGTTCCACGCCGCTGACGTCCAATTCCTTGAGCTTCTCGATGTGCCCAAGAATTTTTGCAAGTTGGGGGCCGAGATGCTGCTCTTCCTCGGGCGTGAGCGCGATGCGCGCGAGGTGGGCAACGTATTTGACATCAAAATCGTTTGCGGCCATGGGCGGGTCAATCTTCGTCAAACTTCCGTTTGAGCAGGTTTTCCAGTTCGGAGATGGCTTCTGAAGCGTTCGGGCCTTCGGCGTGGACGGTCAATTTGCTGCCGGGCCCGGCGGCCAGCATCATCAGGCCCATGATGCTCTTGCCATTCACTTTCTCGCCGTCCTTTTCCACGAAGATGTCGCACGCGAAGCGGTTGGCGGTCTTGACGAACAAGGCGGCGGGCCGGGCGTGAATGCCCAGTTTGTTCGAGACCGTCAATTCTTTGCTTGAGTTTCCGCCGCTCTCCGGCGGCTTCTTTGCGCTCATCGGGTGCGCAATACGATTACTTTAAGACCTTGGACTGCGCCATTGAATTCTACCATGAGGTGCTACAATTTTGCGGTGCCCGCCATTTTGGCGATGAGCCGGTCGTTCAATTCCTTGGCCGGATTGTAGCCGGATTTCTTGAGCTTGGTGTGAAACGCGGCCACTTCGATCAGCCGGGCCAGATCACGTCCGGGTCGCACCGGGAGCGTGATGTGCGGAATCTCCACGCCGAGAATTTTAACCGTTTCCTGTTCCATGCCGAGCCGGTCAACGTCCATCACTTCGTTCCAAGCCTTAAGCGTTACCACAAGGTCCACGCGCATCTCGCTGCGAATGCATTTCACTCCAAACATGGCGGCCACGTTGATAATGCCGATGCCGCGAACCTCCATGTGATTGCGCGTCACCTCCGCGCTTTTGCCGATGACTTCGCGCCCGTCCACCAGTGTGACCTTGGTGACGTCGTCGGCGACCAGACTGTAACCGCGTTCGATCAGAGCCAGCACGCTTTCACTTTTGCCGATTCCGCTTTCGCCGCGGATGATCACGCCCACGCCGAGGATGTCCACCATGCTGCCCAGTTCGGTGCCGCGCGGCGCGAACATCATTTCCAGCGCGAGGGTGGCCAGGTTGATGAACTTCATCGTGATAAGCGGCGTCTGGAACAACGGCACATCCGCTGCCTCGGCGGCCTGCCGCAGATGGCGGTCCGGCTCCAGATTCCGGCTGAAGACGAGGCACGGAATTTTGTAGGCAAACAATTGGCGGTAGCGTTCCGTTCGGGCGGCGGCCGACAATGACTTGAGGAAGTAGGCGTCCGCGTTGCCGAGGGCCTGCACTCGCTTCCAGGCGAAGTAGTGAGTGAACCCCGCCAGCACGAGTCCCGGCCGGTTCACGGTCGGTTCGCGGATCACGCGCTTCAATCCGGCCGCGCCGGCGAGCAGTTTCAGTTTTAATTCGCTCGCGTGTTCCGTGTAGAACCGCTCGACGGTGACAGTGTCGTGTTGCATGGGCTATTGGTTAAGATTAAGATCAGGATTAAGATTAGGATTCAGAAATCACCCAGCGTCGAACAACCTTTGGCCTTAATCTTGATCGTAATCTTCATCTTGATTTCAGCTCGTGTTCACATGTTAAACTCCGGCCCCAGATAAATTTCCCGCGCCTTCGGATCGGTCGCCAAAAAGTCCGCCGTGCCTTCGCACAAGACTTCGCCTTTGTGGATGATGTAGCCACGATCAATCAATTTCAGCGTTTCGCGCACGTTGTGATCCGTGATCAAGATGCCCAACCCTCGCTCCTTCAGCCGGCGGACAATTTTCTGGACCTCGTAAACCGCAATCGGATCAATGCCGCTGAATGGTTCATCCAGCAGCATCAACTTCGGGCTCGTCACGAGCGCGCGCGTGATTTCCAGTCGCCGCTTTTCGCCACCGCTCAATGTGTAGGCCTTGCTTTTCGCCAGTGGCGTCAAATCCAGTTCCTCCAGCAAATACTTCAAGCGCACCGCGCGCTCGTCGCCGTTCGCTTTACAGGTTTCGAGGATGGCGAGAATATTTTCCTCGACGGTGAGCTTGCGGAAAACCGACGGCTCCTGCGTGAGATACCCGATGCCCAGGCGTGCGCGTTTATGCATGGGCAGGCGGGTCATGTCCCGCCCATGAAAATTTACCGAGCCTTCGTCCGGCTTCACCACGCCCACCACCATGTTGAACGTGGTGGTTTTGCCCGCGCCATTCGGACCGAGCAGGCCGACGATCTCGCCGGCGTTTACGAAAATGGAGACTTTGTTGACGACGCGGCGGCCGCGGTATTCCTTGACCAGACTTGCGGTGGTCAACAGTGCGTCAGCGCCACCGGCAGGTCCTGCCACTTCAGGCTTGGATTTTGTTTCAGCCATGTCAGCGCGCCTTCGGTTTGTCGAAAGACTCTTTCAAGGTTTCCGCTCGCAATCTTATTGTATAAGGCGCGGTGGCCGAGAACCGGTTTCGGGTTTTGTCCCAAACCAGGGTTCGCGCGTCCGTGATGGTCAATTGTGAAGTTTCCAGCGTTGGCTGGCCAGTGACTTCAAAAATATCGGTGGTGGCAGCGTACGTGGCGCGCTCCCCCGTGGCGAGACTTCCAGATTGCTCGATGCGCACGGTGTTTTCGGCCACCAGGTCCGAAAGTGATCCCGTCGCCGGATCGGTCCGCGCCGTGAGGGTACGCGCCGTCAGTTTGCGATACGCGCCCGGGCCGTTGGTGATGCCCGGCGTGCCCTGTTCGCACACCACGTTTTCAATCGCCCGGAGGACTTCCACGTTCGAGTTAGTTCCGAACTGGACTGCAAACGTGTCGCTCCGCAAACGCGGTTCGCTGCCCGTAATCGGCGATTGGTGCGCGCGCGCATCTCCGGAAAAAATCACCTGCCGGTCTTTGGCGTTCAGTTCGCGCGCGAAGACTTCGATGACGCGCGGCCCCTGGTTTGTATCGCCCGGCTCCGGAAACAATTTCAGCAAAGTCCCCTGTTGCTCGCCGACCGTGACCTTCGTGCTGACGTTGCCTTCCGCGTGAACCGCACGGGTCGAATTGTGGATCGTCACCCGCTCGGCGCGACCGTCGCTTTGGTCGAGTTTCCAGGTCGGCTGTCCGGTAAACACAATGTGGTCGTCGGCTTTTGTATAAACGGCGCGGTCCGACCGGATGCCTTGACCCTGATTGCCGCGAGTTACGATAACGTTGCCCTCAGCGAGGGTCGTTTGTTCGGAAGGTGCGGTGGTTTGCACGACGAGTTTGTCGCAGGTCAGTTGATTGGTGGAATCCACAATCTTCACGTCGCCGTCCGCCACGGTGAGGTTCGAACGCGCCGGAAAATATTGGAACTTCGCCGCGAACAGGTCAACCAGCGGTGAGTCATTCGTGGCGATGGTTGGCGGTGTGTTGGTAGAAGTGAGGAAAAAACCTCCGGCACTGAGTGATTCGCGAGGCACTTTCATGGCCACGTTGCCGGAAGCTTCCAAGCTTTCCTCACGCCGGTCGTAGGTCGCGCGGTCGGCGCGGCCTTCCTGGCGGCCTTGTTTCCAGGATGTGTTTCCGGTCAAGACCATCCGCTCGTCTGCCCGCGTGTAATCGGCGCGATCCGCGGTTGCGCGAAGGCCATCCTTCTTGTTCAAGAGCGTCACGTTTGTCTCCGCCGTCAACACGTCGAACGACTGATTGTTGGTGGTGGCGGTGGCCGAAAGCACTTCGCATGAGAATTCCATTTCCGGATCGTCACCACGGACCTGCTGACGATAAACTCCGCGGTACGCGGCCATGTCGAACTCGAACTGCCTGGACGTGATGATAAGTGGCAGTCTGGGCTCGTCGGGCGCGGCGTTGGTGGTGCGATGGATCACCGAGCGAACCTCGTTGGAAATGGTCAGGGTGGATTCGCGGTCCAGCAGGATGAGGTAGCCTAGACCTCCGACTGAGAATCGTCCGTCGCCGCTCTGCAAATCGAACCGACCGGGCGAACTGGCCGTGCGCGTCGTCGGGTCATAAACACAATCCGGAGCGGAGATTGCCATTTCGCGCGCGCCGGTCAGGCTGAAGGTGGCCAATTGCATTTGCGTGATGCGAAATCGGTTGCCCGCCTCGGGTTGAGCCGTTGCACCCTTGATTCGGAATTTTAGCCGGGTGTGATTCGGCTCCGGATGATAGCCGTCCGCGGAAAAGCCGCCGAGTTGCGCGGCGGGCGTTGACGGAGTTTGCGCCGGTCCGTCCATCACCGCCAGCAATAGCTGCGCGATTGCCGCGAGCGTCGCGAAATCCATCTTGAATATTGCTTTCGTTGCCATTTCAACTTGAATGATGGGGCATGGCTGATCCTCACCACGTCAGCGGACGGCGTCGAACACTTTGTGCAGGCTGCGAAGCAACGCCGACATCTCGGCCAGTGGAATCATGTTCGGTCCGTCGCTCAGCGCGCGGTCGGGCCGCGGATGGGTTTCGATGAAAATTCCCTGGGCTCCGGCGGCCAGAGCCGCGCGCGCGAGCACGGGAGCGAATTCGCGCTGGCCGCCTGATTTGTCGCCGCTGCCGCCGGGCAATTGGACGGAGTGCGTTGCATCGAAAATCACCGGGCAGCCGAATCTCTTGAGGATGGGAATTGCGCGCATGTCGGCGACCAGATTGTTGTAGCCGAACGTTGTTCCTCGTTCGGTAATGAGAATCCTCTGGCCGCCCGCGGCTTTGATTTTTTCCACCCCAAACGCCATCTCCGCCGGCGAGAGAAACTGGCCTTTCTTCAGATTGACGATTTTGCCGGTGAGGGCAGCGGCTTCAAGCAAATCGGTCTGGCGGCACAGGAACGCGGGAATTTGCAGGATGTCCACGACCTCACCGGCGATGGCTGCCTGCGCCTCGTTATGAATGTCCGTGAGCACCGGCACGCCGACTTGCGCGCGAACTTTGGCCAGGACTTCGAGACCGGCTTCCAACCCTGGTCCGCGATATGACTTTGCCGAGGTCCGGTTGGCTTTGTCGAAGCTGGACTTGAACACGTAAAAAATTCCCTGCCGGTCGCAGGCTCGTTTGAGCGTCGAGGCGACCCGGAGACAGAGTTTTTCGCTTTCGATCACGCACGGACCGGCAATCAGGGTGAGCCGATCGTGTGAAGTCAGGGATTTCCAGAGGTACGCATCGTCGAGCACGGGATGCTTCTAACAGTCACGCGGGGGAAAGTAAATGACGGGCGCAGTGGCGAAAGGATGGCGTCAGGTGGCTGGATATTCGAGTGTTTGAATGCTTCCCGGAAACCGCAGGGTAGCCGATAATCAGACCAAGAGGCGCGGTGTCCGCGTCGCTCCGGCGCGCACCGGCAAGCCGATTGCTAAATCGAATGTTGTTTTACTCAGCGAGCAGTCTATGCCAACCCACTTCGGGAGGAACCGATCGGGATATTGCCCCCAATCATTTGATTCGGGGGCAAATCCCGGGCCTTCGGCTCCAAGGGAGGCTGCCATCGCCCTACTCATCCGTTGACTCGTTTGTGTTGCAAAATGGCCACGAAGCTCAAAAACGCACCGAAATCCCAACTGCTTGAGAATTACTCTCCCGGCGATTTCTTCGACGAAATGATCGAGGCGGGTTGCACCGTCCGTCCGCATTACCGCCGCTTCCGGGAGTTGATCCAGCAATTATCGTCGCAGGACTTCGACCACAAACGCCAGTCCGTTGACCTGGCTTTCCTGCGACAGGGCATCACGTTCAATGTCTATGGCGATTCAGCCGGAGCGGAAAAAATTTTCCCCTTCGACCTCCTGCCTCGCATCATTCCGGCGGGCGAATGGAAGATGCTCGAACGCGGTTTGGCACAGCGCATCACCGCGTTGAATCTTTTCCTGCACGATATTTATCACGAGCAAAAAATTCTCAAGGACGGCGTCATTCCGCCGTTTTATGTGCTCTCGGGGAAGCACTTTCGGCGGGAATTCGTGAATTTCAACGTGCCTCGCGATGTTTACGTCCACGTTTGCGGCACGGATTTGATCCGCGGAGCGGACGGCCAGTACATGGTGCTGGAAGACAACGGCCGCTGCCCGAGCGGCGTGAGTTACGTCCTGGAAAACCGCCGCGCCATGAAGCGCGCGTTTCCCGACATGTTCGAGCGAATCGGCGTGCGGCCAGTCGAGGACTATCCCCAGGAACTGCTGAAGATGCTGCAACACATCGCGCCGGGCGGTGTTTCCGACCCGACGGTGGTACTCCTCACGCCGGGCGCATACAACTCGGCTTACTTCGAGCACACGTACCTCGCGCGGCAAATGGGCATCGAGATCGTCGAGGGCCGCGACCTGGTCGTGCGCGACGCGCACGTGTTCATGCGCACGACGAAGGGCCTGCAAGCCGTGCATGTCATTTACCGCCGCTTGGACGACGATTTTCTGGACCCAACGGTTTTTCGCCGCGACTCGATGCTCGGCGTGCCCGGGTTGGTGAACGCTTACCGGGCGGGCAACGTCTCGCTCGCCAATTCCATCGGCACGGGTATTGCCGACGACAAGGTCGTTTATTACTTCGTGCCGCGCATGATCAAGTATTACCTGGATCAGGAGCCCATCATTCCCAACGTGCCGACCTATCTGGCCAGCGAGGAGGCCGACAAAAAATACATCCTGGAAAACCTCAATCAGCTCGTCGTCAAAGCGGCGAACGAATCCGGCGGCTACGGCATGTTGATGGGGCCCAAGGCGACGCGCACCGAGCTCAAGGAATTCCGCCAGCGGATCGAGGCTGATCCGCGCAACTACATCGCCCAACCGATGATTTCGCTCTCGCGCCATCCGACGCGCCTGGACAACGGCGGCTTCGACGGGCGCCACATTGACCTGCGTCCGTTTGTGCTTTACGGCGACAAGATTGTGATCGTGCCGGGCGGGCTGACGCGCGTTGCATTGCGGAAAGGTTCGCTGGTGGTCAACTCGTCGCAAGGCGGGGGCAGCAAGGATACTTGGGTGCTTTATGGTGATGAATGAAATGAACATTCAACATTCAACACTCAACTCTGAACACCCAGTCACACTGGCGCGCCCTTATTCCCCAATTCGATGCTGGAAGTTGGAAGTTGAGTGTTGATTGTTCCCCTGATTCCCATGCTCTCCCGCGTTGCCAACTCGCTTTACTGGATGTCGCGCTACATCGAGCGCGCCGAGAACGTCGCTCGCATCGTGGACGTGAACCTCCAGCTTTTCGTGGACTTTCGCAATCTCGACGAAAAACGCTTCGCGGATTACTGGATGCCTATCGTGCAGAGCACCGGGGATGAAGCCGCCTTCCTGCAACTGTATCCCAAGGCCACCAGCCAGACCGTGACCGAGTTCCTCGTGTTCCAGACCGAGAATCCCAATTCCATCATCTCCTCGATCTTCCAGGCGCGCGAAAACGCCCGCATGGTGCGCGACCAGATCACCGTCGAGTTGTGGGAGGAACTCAACCGGCTCTACCTGTTCATCTGGTCGCCGCAAGCGCGGGATTTGTGGCGGCAAAACCCAAGTGATTTTTACCAGCAGATCAAGGCGAGTTCGCTGCACCTGGCCGGGATCACTTACGCGACGCTGTTGCACAACGAAGGTTTCTGGTTCTGCCAGGCGGGCCGGTTCATCGAGCGCGCCGACAAGACCACGCGCATTCTGGACGTGCGCCATCAAACGCTGCCCGCGCAAGGCGCCCCGGAAACCATCGGCCAGACGGAGGCGTTGGAGTGGTCGGCCATCCTCCGTTCGTGCAGCGCCTGGGACGCCTACCGGTCACTCCACGGCGCGGAAGTCAACCCGCGGCTGGTTTCGGAGTTCCTGTTGTTGAACGAGGATTTCCCGCGCTCGACCCGGTTTTGCGTTGGCGAATTGAACCGCGCGCTGCGGCGCATTTCCGGCGTGCCGGAAGGCCGCTACTGCAACGACGCCGAAAAGCGCGCGGGCCGGCTCGTGGCGGAACTTCAGTTCAGCGACATCGCCGAAATATTTGACCAGGGGCTGCACATTTATCTCGATGTGCTGCAACAAAAGTTGAACGCCATCGGCGAGGCCCTGTTCAACGCCTACGTCTGCCAGTCATTCGACAATCTGGCGACCACTTTCTTTGTGCAACAGGAGCAGCAACAGCAACAAGCACGTCGCGCAACCCGGAGCATACCATGAAACGCATCGGCATCCTGACAGCCGGGGGTGACACGCCGGCCCTGAACGCAACGATTCATGGCGCCGTCGTGCGCGCCAACCGGCTCAAAGTCGAAATTGTCGGCCTCATCAAAGGATTCAATTGCCTGTTCAATCCGCGCGTGCCGCATGTTCTGCTCAATCCGCTTTACCAGGACATACCCGAACTCGATCCCACCAAAGGCGGCACGCTCATCGGATCGTCGCGCGACTACGTGGACCCCAACAAAAAAGACGAACTTGATCTGATCACCTCGCGTCTCAAGCAACTCGGCATCGAAGGCCTGATCTGCATCGGCGGCGACGGCACGCTCAACGGCCTGCAACCGCTGGCGGAACGTTTGCCCGTGGTGCTCGCGCCCAAGACGATTGATAACGACCTGGGCTTGAACTATCCGAGCGAACCGGACGAATGGGTGCGCGTGAATGACTCAGCGGCCAAATCCGGCTTCCGCTACAAGCGTGCCGCGTCCAACGCGGTTTTCGATCTCAACCACATCGTCAATTACGTCACGCCCGGCTACGCCACGTCCGTGTTTGTCTCGGCGGGAGGCGTCGAGCGCATCCGCACCACGGCGGAGAGCCATCGCCGCGTGGCGATCATCGAGGTGATGGGCCGGCACTCCGGCTATATCGCGCTCGGTTCGGCCTATGGCCGACCGGACATCATTCTCGTGCCTGAACACGCGCCCGACCTTGAGCATCTGGTCGAACGGGTCAAACACCTCTACGACCTCCAGAAAAACGTCGTCATTGTTTGCGGTGAAGGCATCGTGGACGAGCAAGGCCGCGAGCTGGGCGCGGAATCCAAGTCCACCGACCCGTCCGGCAACATTGTCCTCAGTGGCGCGGCCGAGGCGTTGCGCACAAAACTGATTCAGATGATCGGCGACCGTTATTTTCAACTCTACCGCCGCGGCGATTCGGCCAAGGAAGCCATCTTCACCAGAAAGGTCGGGCACACTCAGCGCGGGGGCCGCCCGATTTTGTTCGACCGTTTTTACGCGGCGCAACTGGGCGCGGAAACGGTGGACCTCCTGGTTGAAGGCCGGAACAACGCCATCGCGATCCTGCAATACAACACATCAAAAGGCTTTCACGTGGAGGGTTATGACGCGAACCGCTTTCGAGACCGCTGGGGATTGATCCACGCGCGGCAGATGCACCCGGAGTTGTACGATCCCAAGCTCATGAAACCATCCCGGATGGGCATTGATTATCTACTGCCAATCTTTACCGACGCCATCGGCGAAGACGACGCCGAGCACATGCGGCAAACACTTTTCGCGGCGGGCAACCTCGCGCAGCCGTACCATTCCATCAACACCGACGTGCACAAACGCATCCGATACTTGGAAACGGCGATGACTTCTTAGGTGGAGCCAGGCAAATTAACCCGACATGACCATCGCCATCCATCCACCGTCCGCCGACCGAGTTTCGCCCTCTCCCCCCTCCACCCCCCTCACCCCGAAGGCAAAACCGGGAGAGGGAGGGGATCAGGAGGGGGGAGAGGGCCGCAAATCCCTGATCCCCTACATCAACGTCAAGCTGGCTCTGTTGGGATTTCCGCCGGTGTCCAGCGGCGACGCGGCGTTCACCGATATTGTTTCGAATCTCGTGGCGCAGTACCGCGAAAAGGAGCGCCTGCTGGCCAACCACCTTTGCCCGGCGGACCGCCGCATTCAGACGTTCCTCTATGATTATCTCCAGGAAGTGCCCGTCACGAAACTTCCCATTCGCACCCTGACGCTCGATCGTTCCGGGCTCGCGCGCGTTCTATCGTTGCCGGTGGATCGCGACGAGTTCAGTTCCGAAATCATAAACTCCTACCGCGTCAAACAAGGCGTGTTGCACAACCCGCGCAGCGACCGGCGCACGACCGCGGGAATTTTCCACATTGCCGAAGGCGGGCTGCCCATTCCCGACGACAAGATCGGCGTGCCCAAGGTGGCGTTCGGAAAAATGCTGGGCTTCGCGTTCAATCCGCCGCGCAATCTCCTGCGCCTGCCCTTTACCGCCACCCAGCCGCAACCGGCGGAATGTTTCGTCTCGTTGCTGTTGCGCCCGGTGGTCTGCCCCGAGGTGCCCGGGTTCACGCCGCAAAAAACCATGGAGGTCCGCTTCTTCGCGCCGGGCAGCCTCGTCAGCAACCTCGATTTCGTGGAGACCATTTTCGGCAACGGCGGCGATCCATACCTCCCCGAGTGCGACGCCGGTTTGGACACCGACCATTGGACCGGCCACACGGGCTGCGTCATTCTCGCGCCGCATCTGACGAAAATCACCAAAAAATCCGCGGGCCTGCCGTCGTGGGATGAAGCCACCGAACGCCAGCGGCGCGACGGCATGTGCTGGAAGGATGAATGGGAGTTTTACAACGGCGGCCAGCCCTTCAAGCTCACTTGCCGCGATGAAACCGGCGTCATGGTCACGATCATCGCCGACAACTATTTTGGCTATTGCAAGAAAGAGGTCAAAACGCAGATCAGCTACGCGGCAAATCTGTTCGGGCTGTGCGAGGAGGAGCACGCGGGCGGCGCGCTCGTGTTCACCGCTTTTGATCTGGGCGAGGAATTCAGCGGCGACACTCACGTCAAACGCCGCGGACATACATTTGCGGAAGCCAGCTCCCGCTATCGTGATTCGATGGAGATCAGGCCGGAAGGCTACGCTGTGGACAAAAAATACCCGGACATCATCTACGTGCCCGAAGACGCCCGGTTCGATTTGCACAAACAAAAAGTACTCTGGCCGGGCGGCAAGACGGAGCGTTCGATCAAATTGCTGCCCGGCAAAACCTATGTCCGGCCTTCCGGCTACAAGGTGCGAATCGAGAAACCGGGAATCAACCGCAGTTGGCGGCTGGTGGGCACCGTGGCCGAAGGCGTGCTTTGCCACAAACCCTGCACCGTCTCGGGCGGCGGCAAATCGGAAATCTCCAAGCCGATCACCGACGCCGTCCTGGTCGGGCCGGTATTTGTCGCCGATTTCAAAACCGACTTCGACCGGGTGGCCGAATTGATCGGGCGCGATTACAGCAACCGCTTCAGCGACCCGGCGCGCGAGGACCGGCGCCTGATCTTGAGCGCGGAACGTTCGCTAGGCTCGGTCATCAAACTGCTCACGCCCGACGAGCACGACTACCGGCCGGAATACAACGCCTGGCTGGAAAGCATCCCGCAATACCTCAAGGAATTGGTCTTCGTGGTGAAGCGCTATTACAAACCCGATTGGGGCGCAAACTGGCGCGAACATTTCAGCGTGGACATCATCAACGGCAAACCGGCCAACGAGTTGAAGTGCGACAATCGCAAGCTCGTCACCACGTATCTGCGTGTCGGCTTTGAGGCGGACGGCTCGTGGCGCACGTTCGGTTTGCGAAAGGATTTCCATCCGGCGGTGAAAGTGCAGATGGAGGACGACATTACCGCGTCGGTTGTGGTGCCACAGTGCGCATTCGAAAGCTCCTCCCTCGCCCCCATCGGGGGAGAGGGCCGGGTTGAGGGGGCGGCGGAGTCCGGCAACGCCTCCCTGAAATTCGTGCAGAATGCCGAGGCCCGTCTCTTTCAGCGGCCCGACGACGCCATCCATCGCGGCTACGATAAGATCACCGAATCGGACTTCGCCCGGGCGGACAATTTTTTCTCGAATTACGAACCGCTGCCGGCGAGTGCCGCCCGCGAGTTGATGGAAGATGCCATTAACTTCAACCAATTCACCGAGCCGATGCAGGCGTTGATTCAAGACATGTCGGCAAACGGGAGCCCGAATTATTTTGTCTGTTCCGCGCACCCGCGGCTCGTGGACGGCAAGCCGAGCAAGAATCCGCGTTATCTTCAAATTCGGCCGGACCTCGTGCAACCGCGCGAGAGTTATCTTGCCGAAATGGGCGCGCGGCTGCGCCGCCGTGTGCCCCCCTCGCACCCGATTCACAATCCGGTCACCGCCGTGTTGCCGGGCCGCCGCAACAACCCGCCCGAAGCCGGCATCCGTTCCCTCGCGTGTTACAACCCGATTCACTACTTCGAGCTGCCGGAATTGTTCATGGAGTTCATTTGCAGCATGACCGGCAAATCTCCCTCCACGACCGGCGCGGGCTCGGAAGGCGCGTTGACCAAAGGCCCGTTCAACGCGCTGCCGCCGATCATTGATCTCAACAACGCGCTCGTGTCGTTCATCCTCACCGGTCATCACGCCTTCGTCACCGCCGCCGGGTATGTCGGACCGAAAGTGCGCGTGGACCACGACATCAGCCTGATTGTGCCGGAAGTCTGGTGTCGCATGTCCGTCGAGGAGCGCGATCCGCAATTCCTGATCGCGGAACATTGCCTCGACCACTGCGCGGATTTCGAGCAGGGCGGGAAAAAAGTGTTGGCCAGCCGGCTGGGTTACCGCATCAACACCCGTTTCGTGCGGCGGTTCTTTGGCCGCGTGTTCAACCATCCGCATGCCGTTTTCACCGACGAAATGCTCCGGCCCGAATTGCAGAGCCTCGAGACGTTCGTGGACGGCATGGACAACATCGTCGCCACGCAAAGGCGCGTGGCCCAATTGTATTTCGAGGACGGCAGCGTGAACCAGGCCTGTCCGCCATTGCGCGCGCTGTTGCACATCATGTTGAACGACGCGTGGGACGGCAAAGGGCTGGACCACCCCGAAGTGCGCCATTTGTTCACGCGCGATTATATGCTGGCGAGCGACTGGTACGCCGCGCGGCTCAAGGCGAAGCAATCCGTTGACCGCAACCTCTGGCGGCGCCACGTGGATTACCTGGATCGTTTCCTGAAACGCGCCGGCTACGCGGAGGAAGCAGAGCGGCTGGGGATTGCCGGACGCGTGGCGCGCGCACGCAAGACGCTCGAAGCCGTCGAATCGCCCGCGTACCTCGAACAACTACGCGGCACGCTCGGCGCGGAACCGATTGAGGCGTATTTGGCAACCGATTAAGCGATAATGTCCATCCACGTCGCGCTCCATCATAAGACGCATTACCAGTACGACCGGCTGGTGAATCTGGGCCCGCAGGTTGTGCGGCTGCGGCCCGCGCCGCATTCGCGCACCCGCATCCTCAGCTATTCGCTGCGCGTCGCGCCCGAGAAGCATTTCATCAACTGGATGCAGGACCCGCAGGCGAATTACGCGGCGCGGCTCGTCTTTGAAAAGCCCACGCGCGAATTCCTTGTCGAGGTGGATTTGGTCGCGGAGATGGCGGTGCTCAACCCGTTCGATTTCTTCCTCGAACCGCAGGCGGAAAGATTTCCGTTCGCTTACGATCCCGCCCTGGATCACGAACTCGATCCCTTCCAGCGGAAATGCTGGCTGACTCCGAAGTTCACGAAATATCTAGCGGCCATCCGCCGTGACGTGCTGGGCGAAGTCAAACGCCGGACGAAGAAAGAACGGCTCGAACTCCCGGAAAAGGACAAACCTCGCACGAATGATTTTCTGGTTGCCGTCAACCAGCGGCTTTGGAAGGACATCAAATACACCATCCGCCTCGAACCCGGCGTGCAGACGCCGGAGGAAACGCTCACGAAGTTGAGCGGTTCTTGCCGCGACTCCGCCTGGTTGCTCTGCCAGTTGTTCCGCCATTGCGGCCTGGCGTCGCGCTTTGTCAGCGGCTACTTGATCCAGCTCAAGCCCGACGTGAAGTCGCTCGACGGACCGAGCGGCGCGGAAAAGGATTTCACCGATCTTCACGCGTGGTGCGAGGTGTATCTGCCCGGCGGCGGCTGGATCGGCCTCGATCCGACTTCCGGCCTGCTCGCGGGCGAAGGCCACATTCCGCTCGCCTGCACGCCCGACCCGGGCAGCGCCGCGCCAATCAGCGGCGGCGTGGACGAGTGCGAGTGCGATTTCAAATTCGAGATGGGCGTGACGCGCGTTCACGAATCGCCGCGCGTCACCAAGCCTTACACCGACGAGCAATGGTCGCGCATCGAATCGCTCGGCCATGCCATTGACGTGGACCTGAGAAAAAACGACGTGCGCCTCACGATGGGCGGCGAGCCGACGTTCGTTTCCGTTGACGATCCCGATGGCGCGGAATGGAATTTCACCGCGGTTTCGCACCAGAAGCGGATTCTCTCGGGCGAACTCATCAAACGGTTGCGGAAACAGTTCGCGCCCGGCTCGCTGCTGCACTACGGCCAGGGCAAATGGTATCCCGGCGAACCGCTTCCGCGCTGGGCGCTGGCTGCTTACTGGCGCAAGGACGGCGTGCCGATCTGGAAGGACGACTCGCTCATTGCCGACGAATCGAAGAACTACGGCCACGGACCGAAGGAGGCAAAGGAACTTGTGACGCGGATCGCCACATTGGTCGGTGCCGACCCGAGACATTCGATTCCCGCCTATGAGGACGCGTTCTATTACATGTGGAAGGAGCGGCGCTTTCCGTCGAACGTCACGCCGGAAAAATCCAACCTCAAGGACAAGCAGGAACGCGAACGCATCGCGCGGATTTTCCAACAGGGCCTCGGCAACGTGGTCGGCTATGCGCTGCCGATTAAGCGCGTCACGGGCGGCTGGTTGTCCGGCTCGTGGTTTTTGCGCGACGACGACACGCTCTGGCTGATTCCGGGTGATTCGCCGATGGGTCTGCGCCTGCCGATTGATTCCATTCCCTGGGTCGCAGAAAAAGATTACCCGTGGGTCTGGCAGCGAGACCCGTCGCAGGAAAAACTGGCGGAGTTGCCCAAGGAATTTCCGTATCAACAGCGTTACGTCGGTCGCGCGGAAGCCGCGACGTTGCCGGGTCA
>CAZCZP010000004.1:11632-17545 GCA_964502895.1 uncultured Bifidobacteriaceae bacterium | reverse complement strand
GACCTCATCGCCGGCATTGAAACCGCCGTTACGGAGATGGGCGTGCCAGTCATTATCGAAGGCGAAACGCCGCCGCGCGATCCGCGCCTGAACAAACTTGCCGTTACACCTGATCCCGGGGTCATCGAGGTGAATTTGCATCCGAGCAAATCGTGGGACGAACTCGTCGAGCGCACGACCATTCTCTACGAGGAAGCCCGCCAGACGCGGTTGGGCACGGAAAAGTTCATGTTGGACGGTCGCCACACCGGCACCGGTGGCGGCAACCACATAATCCTCGGCGGCGAGTCGCCACAGAATTCTCCGATCCTCCGCCGGCCCGATTTGTTGCGGTCGCTGCTGGCCTTCTGGCAGAATCATCCGTCGTTAAGCTGGCTGTTCAGCGGCCTGTTCATTGGTCCGACGTCGCAAGCACCCCGCGTGGACGAAGCGCGCAATGATTCGCTTTACGAACTCGAAGTCGCGTTCAAGGAACTGGACCGGCAACTGGGCAAAGGGGCGCAGCCCTCCAACCCGTCGGCGGCAGGGGAGAATGGGTGGAAGCCTGTCCCGCCCTGGCTGTGCGACCGGTTGTTCCGCAATTTGCTGATTGATGCCAGCGGCAACACGCATCGCGCCGAGTTTTCCATTGATAAACTCTTCGCGCCGGAAAGCAGCAGTGGCCGTCTCGGCCTCGTCGAGATGCGCGCCTTCGAGATGCCGCCGCATGCGCGCATGAGCCTGGCGCAACATCTCCTCCTGCGCGGCCTGGTCGCGAAATTCTGGCAACAGCCTTACACCAACAGCCTCGTGCGCTGGGGCACGGATATTCATGACCGCTGGATGTTGCCGCACTTTTGCGAGACGGATTTCCGTGACGTTATCCGCGATTTGCGCGACGCCGGTTATCCATTCGAGTTCGATTGGTTCGCGCCGCATTTCGAGTTTCGCTTCCCGCGCGTCGGCGACATGGAGCAACGGGATTTGCAGATTGAACTCCGAACCGCACTCGAACCGTGGCACGTCCTCGGCGAAGAACCGGGCGGCGGCGGCACGGTGCGTTACGTGGACAGCTCGCTCGAACGGTTGCAGGTCAAGGCGCGTGGCCTGGTGGGCGACCGCTTTGCCATCACCTGCAACGGGCATCGCGTGCCGCTGCATCCGACCGGCACGAACGGCGAGGGCGTCGCCGGCGTGCGCTATCGCGCCTGGCAGCCGCCGGCCTGTCTGCAACCCACGATTCCCTCGCACGCGCCGTTGCGCTTCGATCTTTACGACACCTGGAATCATCGTTCGCTGGGCGGCTGCACCTATCACGTCGCGCACCCCGGCGGGCGCGGCTACGATACCTTTCCGGTGAACAGCTACGAGGCTGAGAGCCGGCGACTTTCCCGCTTTTTCCGCCACGTTCACACGCCGGGCAGGATAAAAATCCCGCCGCCGCCCGTGAATCGCGACTTTCCCTTCACGCTGGATTTGCGCAATGTCTGACGCGGACAACAGGAAACTGAACCCCGATCAGATGCAAATGTTTCAGTCGCAGTCTCAATCCACGACGGAGAACACATCCTCGGCCGACAAGCGAGCGCCCGAGGTTGACGGTTTGCTGGCAGATTATCCACGCAGCCAGGGCGTGTTCGACGAATTACTCGGCGATGATGGCGCCGTGCGACCCCACTTTGGAAGGCTGATCGCCGACTTGGAAGAATTCAGCCCCGCGGAATTGCAGCGGCGGTGGGACACCTGCCAGCGGCTGGTTCACGAACAAGGCATCACCTACAACGTCTATGGCGATCCGCGCGGGATGGAACGTCCGTGGCAGCTTGATCCCATTCCCTTCGTGATCGCGCCGGAAGAGTGGCGCGCGTTGGAGGCCGGGCTGATTCAACGCGCGACGTTGCTCAACAAAATTCTCGTGGATTGTTACGGCGAACAGGACCTAATACACTCGCGCTGGCTTTCGCCCGCGCTGGTTTTTGCGCAGCCGGATTTCCTGCGTCCCTGTCACAACATTCGCGCGACGGCGGACACATTCTTGCATTTCTACGCCGCTGACCTCGCCCGCTCGCCGGACGGACAATGGTGGGTGATTTCCGACCGCACACAAATTCCGACCGGCGCGGGTTACGCGCTGGCGAACCGGCTTACGACCTCACGCATCCTGCCCGAGCCGTTTCGCGACCATCACGTCCACCGGCTGGCCGGGTTTTTTCGCGCCGTGCAGAACTCACTGATTCAACTCGCGCCGCGCGGCCAGGACAGGGGGCGCGTGGTGATGCTCACACCGGGGCCGCACAACGAAACGTATTTCGAGCAGGCATACCTGGCGCGTTACCTCGGTTACATGCTGGTCGAGGGACAGGACCTCACGGTGCGCGACCATCATGTCTTCTTGAAAACGCTGACCGGTTTGGAGCAGGTGGACGTGATTTTGCGTCGCGTGGACGACGATTTTTGCGACCCGCTTGAACTGCGCAATGACTCCATGCTCGGGGTGCCGGGCCTCATCGAGGCGATTCGCGCGGGAAACGTAGTTATCGCGAATGCGCTGGGCAGCGGTCTGTTGCAAAGCCCCGCGTTCCTGGCTTTTCTCCCGGGCTTGTGCCAGCATCTCCTGGACGAGGAATTGAAACTCCCGTCGGTTGCCACGTGGTGGTGCGGACAAAAGCCCGCGCAAAAGTACGTTCTGGAACATCTCGAAGAATTGATGGTGAAGCCCGCGTTCCGCACGCACCTGCGCACGCCCGATCCCGACAAGCCGTTGAGTGAGGAGCAACGCGACACGCTGAAACGGCAAATCGAATTTGATCCCGACCTGTTCGTCGCGCAGGAGCGCATCGAACTCTCCACCGCGCCGTCGTGGGACGGACACAAACTCGTGCCGCGGCCCGTCGGCTTGCGCGTGTTTCTGGTCGCCACAAGCGACGGCTATCAGGTGATGCCCGGTGGGTTGACGCGCGTCTCGCCGGATGGCGGCGGACGCTTCATCTCGATGCAGCGCGGCGGCAGCAGCAAGGATACGTGGATTACATCCGAGACGCCGGTCGAGGAAGTTTCGCTGCTCCACGCCGCAGGCCAGGGCGCCGAGTTGCGGCGCACGGGCAACAACCTGCCCAGCCGGCTGGCCGACAATTTTTTCTGGCTGGGCCGATATTCGGAGCGGGCGGATGCCACGGCGCGCCTGTTGCGCGGTGCGCTCCAAAGATTCAATCCGGAGCGCACCGGCGGCGGTCTCCTGCTGCTCGCGCCGCTGCTCCGGACCTTGGAGGTTCAGGGGCCGTTGCCCGGCATTCTGGACCAGCCGGAGTTGCGCCAGAACCCCGAAGCGTTCGAGGCGGAATTGCTCGCGGGAATTTTCGATCCGGCGCGCAACGGCAGTCTGCGCCAGATTCTGGATCAGTTGCAGCGGCTGGCGATGCTGGTGCGCGACCGCACGTCCAATGACATGTGGCGCGTGTTAAGCCGCTTGAACGACCGGCTCGGCGGCGGCGGAGATTCTGAAGGTGGGGGCGAGGGGGTCGCGCCAACTGCTGCTGCCGCGGGTGAGCCTTCGCGCCGGGTCATGCTCGCCGGTGATGCAGTGGGTGTGCTGAATGAAATCCTGATTGGGCTCGCCGCGTTTCACGGTCTGGCGCGCGAAAACATGACGCGCGCACAGGCCTGGCGGTTTCTGGACATGGGTTTGCGCCTGGAACGCGCGGTGCATTTGGCCACGTTGCTGCACGCCACTCTGAATTCGCCCGAGGCCGACAATCCCAGCGTGCTGGAGGCCGTGCTCGAAGTGGCGGACAGCTCGATCACGTATCGGTCGCGTTACAGCCTGCTCACCCATCTTCCGGCGGTGTGCGATCTCATACTGCTCGATGACAAGAATCCGCGCTCGGTGCTTTTTCAAATCAACCAGCTCGCCAAACATTTTCGGCACCTGCCGCAGGGCGGTGACGGTGCGGAATCCGGCAAGGCTCTCCTGAACGAGTCGGCGGCGCGATTGAACCGCGTTGACGCGCGCGAACTGGCCGCCAGTCCGGAACAATGGCCGGACAGCGACGTGAACCTCGCCATTCGCGAAACTCTCCGCGACCTTCCCAGGCTTTCCAACGCAATCGCGGCAAGTTACTTCGCTCACTCGGCCATTTCGCGAACCGGCAGGGAGGTGTTGTCATGATTTACAACATCCTGCATCGCACGCTTTACGATTACACGGCGCCCGTGACCGTGTCGCACCACGTGGCGCGGCTGGAGCCGCGCGCCACAACGGGTCAGGCGCGTGAAAGTTTTTCGCTGAAAATTTTCCCCGAGCCGACGCTGCGCAAGGAACGCGTGGATTACTTTGGCAATCAAGTCTGCCTGTTCAGCATCCAGGAGGTTCACAGCAAACTGGAAATCATCACGCACAGCCGCGTAGCGGTGCGGCGCGAAACGTGGCCCGGACCCGAAACTTCGCCTGCCTGGGAGAATGTGGCCGCGCTGTTCCGCGATCCGGTTTCGCCGGAAGTGGTCGAGCCGTATCAGTTTGTTTTCGATTCGCCGCACGTGCGCGCCTCATTCGAGCTGGCGGGTTACGCGCTGGAAAGTTTTCCCGAGGGCACGCCCCTGCTCGTCGGGGCGCAGGAATTGACGCGACGCATCTTCACAGATTTCAAATACGATCCGAAGGCCACCACCGTCGCCACGCCGCTGGAAGAAGTGGTGGAGAAGCGGCGCGGCGTGTGCCAGGATTTTGCGCATCTGGGAATCGCGTGTGTGCGGTCGCTCGGTTTGCCGGCGCGTTACGTGAGCGGTTATTTGCGCACGCGCGCCCCGGCGGGCCAGCCGCGGTTGGTGGGTGCGGACGCTTCGCACGCGTGGTTTTCGGTTTTCTGCCCGGGCCCGGGCTGGGTGGATTTCGACCCCACCAACAACCTCCAGCCCGGGAACGAACACATCGCCGTGGCCTATGGGCGGGATTTCGGCGACGTGAGTCCGGTGGCGGGAATTCTCACGGGCGGCGGCAAACACGTGGTGAAAGTTTCGGTGGACGTGGCGGAGGTATGAGGGTCGAAAACATCCAACATTCAACACCGGACCTCGAACGCCGAACTCTGCCAAGGCGGAAACGTTTGACGTTCGATGTTCAATGTTCAGTGTTCGACGTTTCAGTTTCAGTTTCACTGGCATGAAATGGGATATTCTTCATCGCACGCGCTACACGTACGCCTCGCCCGTGCAGGATAGTTTCAACGAGGCGCGGCTTCAGCCTCTTTCGGATGAATGGCAGGTCGTGGACGACTTTATCCTGAAAATTCTGCCGGCCGCGCGATTGCGCCATTACCACGATTTCTATTCCAACGTGGTGCATCATTTTGAAATTCTGGAACCACATTCGACGCTGCTGGTTGAAGGGCGCGCGCGCGTGACGACGTTGCCGCCGCCGGCTTTGTCCGCGACGGCATCGCCCTGGCCGCTGGCGCAGATCGGTGCGGCGTTGCGCGACACGCGCTGTTACGAATTTCTGGAGGCAGGCCGGTACGTGGAGATTTCACCCGAAGCCTGGCGTCTGGCGGTGGACGCGACGCACAGTTTGAAGGACACCTGGCAGGCGGCGCTGGCACTCATGCATTTCGTGAACGGCTACATCACGTACCTTTCCCATTCCACAACCGTCCACACGCACATGCGGGAAGTCCTGAAGGAGCGGCGCGGGGTTTGCCAGGATTTCGCGCACGTGATGATCGGGCTTTGCCGTTCGCTCAAGATTCCGGCGCTTTACGTGAGCGGCTACCTGGCCACGGAATCGGCGAGCGCGACTCATGCCTGGACGGAGGTTTTCATTCCCGGTGTGGGCTGGCGCGGGCTTGACCCCACGCACAACCGGCAGACGGATGAAACGTACGTGAAGATCGCCGTGGGCCGCGACTATGCCGATGTCCCGCCGCTCACGGGTAACTACAAGGG
>CAZCZP010000004.1:8005-11532 GCA_964502895.1 uncultured Bifidobacteriaceae bacterium | reverse complement strand
TCAAATCACCGTTCCGTGCGGGATCATGCCGTTACGCGGGACGATGACGATGCCGTCGCGGATGTAGTAGAGGTCGTGGTCGAAATTTTCGGATTTACCCGCGGGCGAGATCTTCACGTTGTTTCCGACCCTGGCGTTCTTGTCAATGATGGCATTCTCGATGCGGCAGCCCGCCCCGATGCCGATGCGGGGATGTCCGGCCCGCTCGTGCGCGATGATGGAATCCCGCGATTCGTAATAGTCGCAGCCCAGCGCGACGACGCGGTTCAATTCCGTGCCGGCATCCACGAGCGTGCGCAGCCCGATGATGCTATGGGTGATGCGGGCCTGGTTGATGATGCAGCCGTCGCTGACGACGGCGTGGTCAATGTGCGCGCCGTTGATTTTCGAGCCTGGCAAGAAACGCGGGCGGCTGAAGATCGGCGCGCTCATGTCGAAGAAATTGAACCGCGGCAATTCCGCCGCCACGTCGAGGTTCGCCTCGAAGAAAGCGCGGATGGTCCCAATATCCTCCCAGTAACCTTGAAAGACGTGCGAGTAAACGCGCTGCGCTTCGATGGCCTGCGGGATGATGTGTTTGCCGAAATCTGTGAAGGTGTTGTCCAGGAGCTTGCGGACGACCTCGCGGTTAAAGACGTAGATACCCATTGAGGCCAGGAACAACTCGCGACCGCCGTCAATCCCGAGCCGCGGATACCATTCTTGCGGCAGCCGCAACGAATCGAGCGCCGCGGGGTCCTTGGGTTTCTCCACGAAGCGAGTGATGCGCCGCTCCTCGTTGATCTGCATGATTCCGAGCGACTGGGCCTCGTTGCGGCCGACCGGCATCGTGGCAATGGTGATGTCCGCGGTGCTGTCCTTGTGCTGTTCGATCACGCTCCGAAAGTCCATGCGATACAATTGATCGCCGCTCAGGATAAGCAGGTAATCGAAGTCGTGGTTCAGGAAGTGAACGAGATTTTTGCGCACGGCATCGGCGGTGCCTTCGTACCAGGACGCGTCGGTGAAGGTTTGTTGCGCCGCCAGGATTTCCACGAACCCGCTGGAGAACTGGTCGAACTTGTAGGACTGCGAAATGTGCCGGTGCAGCGAGGTGGAATTGAACTGCGTCAGGATATAAATCCGGCGGAAACCCGAGTTGATACAGTTGGAGATGGGTACGTCCACCAGGCGATACTTGCCCGCGAGCGGCACGGCGGGCTTGGCGCGTTCTTTGGTGAGGGGAAAGAGCCGCGAACCCTGGCCGCCACCCATGATGACACACAGAACATTGCTGGTATTTAGAGTCTGGCGGCCAGTCTGTGACATAGAGATGTTTTTGACTGTGACGTGGACGTTGTACAACCGCTTGCGCAGAAGGGTCAAGCGCCATTCGAGAATCCAACCTGTTTCACCTGGCCGGGCCTTGGCCGGCTTCCGAACCCACGCCGCCGCGCCGGCCGCGCAAATCATGTTGAGCAGATGCCAAAAAATGCAAAGTCAGCAACCGTCCCCGGAATGATACTCTCGCCAGTCTGTTTTGAGGGCGCGTTCGTGGTGGCTTGGGGAATCGGGGTGTCGCAACGCCTCGCGTCCGGGACAGGAAACACGCTGGCTGAACGCGGCCAGGCAGGCACCCCAGGCAGGCACGAACAGAGTGAGCAGTTCTCGCAACGCAACCGGCATGGTTACGGCGGCGTCTTCCCGGCGCGAAGACGCCGCGCGCGCGCGCACGGATTGCTTTCACTGCGGCGAGCCGTGCGCGGACGCCAGCTTTGCGAAGGAGGACAAGATATTTTGTTGCGACGGTTGCCTGACAGTTCACGGAATCCTCACGGAAAGCGGCCTGGGCGAGTTTTACAGCTTGAACGAAAAACCGGGCGTGCGCGTTGGAAAATCCAGCGCGCGCTCTCAGTTCGCCTATCTCGATGAACGGGTGCTGCAACAGCGCCTGCTCGATTTCACGGACGGCAAGACCAGCCGCGTGACGTTCCATGTCCCGGCCATTCACTGCATCGCCTGCGTCTGGTTGCTGGAAAATCTTTACCGGTTGCATCCGGGAATCGGCCGGTCGCGAGTCAACTTTCCCAAGCGGGAAGTGGCCGTCACGTTTGCGGCGGACGAACTCAAGCTCAGTGAACTGGTCGCGCTGCTGGCCACCATTGGTTACGAACCGTCGCTAACGCTCGGTGAACTGGAAAAAACGAAGCCCACGTCGGCCCGGAAGCGATTAGCACTCCAAATCGGGGTCGCCGGGTTCGCCTTTGGCAACATCATGCTGCTCAGCCTGCCGATCTATCTCGGGCTGGACAGTCTCAACGGACCGCAATTTCGGATGATCGCCGGCTATTTGGGACTCGCGCTCGCGCTGCCGGTGCTGGTTTACAGTGCGGCAGATTATTGGAAGTCCGCGTGGCTTTCCTTTCGCCAACGGGTGCTCACGCTGGACGTGCCCATTGCCCTCGGGTTGGCCGCGCTTTACGGCCAAAGCGCGTGGCTGGTCATCGCCCATCGCGGTGAGGGCTATTTGGATTCGCTCTGCGGATTGATTTTCTTCCTGCTCTGTGGCCGCGCGTTTCAGCAAAAGACCCACGAACGATTGGCGTTTGACCGGGATTACAAGGCGTTCTTTCCGCTGTCGGTGGCGCGAAAGCGTAGGTCAAGCGATCCGCGGCCCGCTGCTGCTTCGCAAATAGATGCCGGCGCGCATGGCGTGACTCGGCCTACCGTGGACGAAGATCGCGTCTCCATTTCGCAACTCGAGGTCGGTGACCGCATCGTCATCCGCAACGGCGAATTGATTCCGGCTGACGCGAAACTCATCAGTGGGCCGGCTTTGATTGACTACAGCTTTGTCACCGGCGAATCCGAACCGGTCGAGAAAAGAGAGAGCGACTATCTTTACGCCGGTGGACAGCAGTCGGGGGCGGCCATCGAACTGGAGACGGTGAAGCCCGTGTCGCAAAGCTACCTCACGTCGCTCTGGAATCACGAGACGTTCCAGAAAAGCCGCGACACCAGCCTCAATTCGCTCACCAATCGCTACAGCCGGCGCTTCACTTACATCGTCGTCGCCATTGCCCTCGGCGCGGCGATTTTCTGGACCCTCGGGGGCGACGCCACCCGGGGGCTGACGGCGTTCACATCCGTGCTCATCGTCGCTTGTCCCTGTGCGCTGGCGTTGGCGTCGCCCTTCACGATGGGCACGGCGCAACGGCTGCTGGCGCGCGTGAACATATTTGTGAAGAACGCGCTGGTGCTGGAACACCTGGCGCAAGTCCGGGCGATCGTGTTCGACAAGACCGGCACGCTGACCGCAGCGGGTGTGAATGCCGTGCGATTCGTGGGAGAGGGCGGGCGTGACTTGACCCGGGACGAGGAACGTTGGGTGTGCTCGTTGACGCGGCACTCGACGCATCCGCATTCGGCGCGTATATGCGAGTCGCTCGCCGCCCGGCATTTTCCTGAACCGGCGTGGTCCTATCTCGAAACCCCGGGCTGCGGCATCGAAGGGCGCGTGCAGGATCACGAAATCTGGATTGGCTCGC
>CAZCZP010000004.1:0-7905 GCA_964502895.1 uncultured Bifidobacteriaceae bacterium | reverse complement strand
TGAATGACGCCGGGGCGTTGCGGCAAAGCGACGTGGGTGTGGCGGTGGTTGAGAAGATCGGCGCGTTCTCGCCCGCCAGCGACGTGATCCTCGAAGCCAGCAAAGTAGCCCGGCTTGCGGATGTGCTCGCGCTGGCGTGCCGCGCGACACGGATCGTGCGCATCGGTTTTGTGGTCTCGGGGCTTTACAACGTCGCGGGCATTGGCATCGCCGCCGCCGGAATTCTCTCACCCCTGGTCTGCGCGGTATTGATGCCGTTGAGTTCGTTGACCGTGGTGCTGTTTGCAGTCGGCACGACGAGTTGGGCTGCGTGGCGGCTGGATTTGTTCAAGGGAGGAACTGGGTCATGACGTCCACCACACTTGAACAAGATGTTTGGACACATCTGGCGGGATCGCCGGCGGTGCGGGAGCAGCAGGTTGCATTTACCTGTGCGACGGGTGTGGCGTTGGCGTTGGTGCCGGCGAGCGTTGCCGCGCTCGGGCGGGCGGACGGCGCTTTTTGCGTGAAAGGCTGCCTGGGAGAACCGAGCGGAAACGTTTGCCAGCGCAAATTGCTCCAGGCCGAGAAGCGCGCCGTGACGCGGCTTGGGCCGGTGCAATATTGCTGCCCTTCGGGCCTCGTCAAAATTCTCGTGCCGGTGTTCCTTGGCGGGCAGCACGTGGGCAGCCTGCTGGCCGGACCGTTTTCGTTGCATTCCTTGGATGGAAACCGGCTGGCGGAACTGGTTGGCAAACTGGACAAGTGCGGCTTGGGAGATCGCGTGGATCAGTTGAAAACGACCTGGCGGTTCAGCCCACGGCTTTCCTCGGATAAATGCCGTGCCGCCGGGACGTTGCTCCGGATGTTCGGGCGGTACCTGGAGGAATGCGGCAAGCAACGGATGCTCTCGCGCAAACCGAAGCGCTCGGCCCTGCTCGAAAAAATCGAGTCGTTCCTTGCCGAATGCCAGCGCACCCACGTCTCGCTCAAAGAGGTCGCGACGTGCGTGAATTTGAGCCCTTGTCATTTCTGCGCCGTGTTCAAGAAGCAAACCGGCGTGACGTTCAGCCAGTATCGGCTGCGGCAGCGCCTGGAGAAGGCGCGCGACTTGTTGGGCGACGCGGGGCGGCGCATCAGCGACGTGGCGTTTGAGGCTGGCTTCGAATCCATTCCTTATTTCAACCGCGCCTTCCGGCGGAGGTTCAAATGCTCTCCCACACAATTCCGTGCCCGAACGGCGAGGCGAAATCCAGGTCAAGAAATCCAAAATCCAGGCGTAGCGACAAACCGCGGCAACGGCTTGAATGAATCAGATGATTGGATGGTGCCTGCCTCGGAACATAAGCGCATGCAATCCAGCCCGGCCTCCGTGGAACTGAAGGGAGGGCGCGAGTCATGAGTGTCATTCTGATTCTGATGCTCGCGAGTCTGGCGACGGCGCTGCTGTTCCTCGGTGGATTCATTTGGGCGGTGAGGTCCGGGCAGTATGAGGACACGCTCACGCCTTCAATGCGCGTGCTGACGGAAGAAACCGCGCGGTCTGCGAGCCGCCCAGGTGGCCATATCAATCGCGAACAATGCAACGCCGGAAGAGCCGCTGCTCCGCATCCAGGCCTGCAACCATCGGAAAACCGCGGGGCGGCTAACACGGAAAAGTATTGAACCACAAATTATGAAAAAACAATCGGGACTGAAGGGCATGAACCACCAGCGCATCGCGACGCTGATGGCGGGTGGGTTTCTGGCGGTGGCGGTTTCAACCGGCTTGGGTGCGGACAAGGAAAGCTGGCTGGACAAGGCGATTTCACCCGTGGGCAACCCGATCCTCTTCGAGGACCCACGTATCACCACTGAGGTGCGGCCCATCTTCATGAATCACTGGCTGCCGGACACGTTTCATTTCTCCGGCGGCAGCGCGCCGTTGGGAGGCGAGGTGCGCGTTTACGCCGTCCAATTGCGGTACGCGCTGACGGAGCGGCTGGGCTTGATTGCCACCAAGGATGGCTACATTGAGTTCCGTCCGGATAACACCCTGACGCATGAGAACGGTTGGGCGGATCTGTGCGCCGGCCTGAAATACGCGATCGTGGACGATCGCGAGCGGCAATTGATTGTGACGCCGGGGTTCACCATTGAATTGCCCACCGGCAATCAGGATGTCGGCCAGGGACACGGCAAAGGCGTGTGGAACGTGTTCGTTTCCGCGGAGAAAGGTTGGGACAACTTCCACGTGACGGGCAACGTGGGCGCGAACATCCCGAACGACTTCGACGAGCAGACGGCGCAACTGCATTACAGCCTGCAACTGGATTATTACGTCTGCCAGTACTTCATCCCGTTCTTCGTGGTCAACGGTTACACAATCCTGAGTGAAGGCGAGAACCAGTTGCTCCCGGGCGTGGACCTGAACACGGAGATGTACGACCTGATAAATTTCGGCAGCACCAAGGCGGGCGGCCGCACGCAGATCACGGTGGGCGGCGGCGCGCGATCCAAGCTGACAAAAATGCTCGATCTTGGCGTCGCTTACGAGGCGGGCGTGAGTGATCCAGTGGGCATTTTTGACAGCCGCGTGACCGTGGATTTGATCTGGCGGTTCTGATTCCTCCGTGGCGGGCGGCGTGGAACGTCAGAACGTTTCGCCGCCCGCGAGGGTTCGGACAAGGACATTTTTGTGGAAGCAAAAGAAAGCAAACGAGCATGACTGTGGAAACCTTCAAATACGACAACAAGATCGTGCGGGCATTTGCCATCGCGACGATCGTCTTCGGCATCGTCGGCTTCAGCGCCGGGTTACTGATTGCCTGCCAGTTGTTCTGGCCGAACCTCAACCTCAACCTGCAATACACCACCTTCGGCCGATTGCGCCCGCTGCATACCAATGCCGTGATCTTCGCCTTCGTCGGCAACGGCATGTTCATGGGCATTTATTATTCGCTGCAGCGGCTCTGCAAGGCGCGCATGTTCAGCGACACACTGAGCTGGATCAATTTCTGGGGCTGGCAACTCGTCATCGTGGCCGCGGCCATCTCGCTGCCGCTGGGTTTCACCACGAGCAAGGAATACGCGGAGCTCGAATGGCCGATTGATATCGCCATCGCCGTCGTTTGGGTGGTGTTCACGGTGAACCTGCTCGGGACGATCATCAAGCGCCGCGAGAAACACATGTACGTGGCCATCTGGTTTTACATTTCCACGGCGATCACGGTGGCGGTGCTGCACATTTTCAATTCCCTGGAGGTGCCCGCGGGTTGGTTCAAGAGCTATTCGATGTATGCGGGCGTGCAGGATGCGCTGGTGCAATGGTGGTATGGCCACAACGCGGTCGCGTTTTTCCTTACCACGCCGTTCCTTGGGCTGATGTATTACTTTCTGCCGAAGGCAGCGGACCGGCCCGTGTTCAGCTACCGGCTCTCGATCATACATTTCTGGGGGTTGATCTTCCTTTACATCTGGGCGGGGCCGCATCACCTGCTTTACACAGCGCTGCCGGACTGGGCGCAATCGCTCGGCATGGTGTTTTCGCTGATGCTCATTGCGCCAAGCTGGGGCGGCATGTTGAATGGCCTGCTCACGTTGCGCGGCGCGTGGAACAAGCTGCGCGAGGAGCCGATGCTGAAATTCATGGTGGTCGCCGTCACGGCTTACGGCATGGCCACGCTCGAAGGCCCGACGCTCGCCATCAAGAGCATCAACTCGCTCTCGCATTACACGGACTGGACCATTGCTCATGTTCACACCGGCGCGCTCGGTTGGAACGGCTTCCTCACCTTCTCGATGCTCTACTGGCTGTTCCCGCGGCTTTACAACACGAAGCTCTGGTCCGTGAAGCTGGCGAATTACCATTTCTGGATCGCGCTGCTGGGAATGATTTTCTACGTCGTGCCGATGTATGCCTCCGGCGTCACGCAGGGCCTCATGTGGAAGCAATTTAACGCTGACGGTTTCCTGCAATATCCCAACTTCCTGGAAACCGTGCTGCAAATCGTGCCGCTGTATCAACTTCGCGCCATTGGGGGCTCGCTCTACCTCATCGGGGCAGTGTTGATGGTGGTGAACCTCTATCGCACCGCCAAGAGCGGCAAGTTCGTGGCCGAACAGGAAGCGCAGGCGGCACCGCGCCACGACAAGCCCGAGCATCAGGAAAAATACGCCTGGCATCGCTGGCTCGAAGCCAAGCCCGTCACTTTCACCGCCCTCGCGCTGGCGGCGATTCTGGTCGGCGGACTTGTGGAAATCATTCCCCTTTATCTTATCAAGGAAAACGTGCCGACCATCGCCTCGGTGAAACCGTACACGCCGCTCGAAGTGCTGGGCCGTGACATTTACATCCGCGAAGGGTGCGTCGGCTGCCATTCGCAAATGGTGCGTCCGTTCCGCTCCGAAACCGAGCGCTACGGCGAATACTCGAAGGCCGGCGAATACGTCTATGACCATCCGTTCCTCTGGGGATCCAAGCGCACCGGGCCGGACCTACACCGCGAGGGAGGCAAGTATCCGGATGCCTGGCATTACAACCATATGGACGATCCGCGCAGCACCTCGCCCGGTTCCATCATGCCGCGTTACCCGTGGCTGCTGACGCAGAAGCTAGACACCAACGCGCTGCCCTCGCGCATCAAAGCGTTGCGAAAAGTCGGTGTGCCCTATCCCGCAGGCTACGAAAACGGCGAGGCACAAAAGGAACTCGGCGAACAGGCCAACCGCATCGTGCTCGGCCTCAAAGTCGGCATGGTTGAGGCGGAAAAAGACCGCGAGATCATCGCGCTCATCGCCTACCTGCAACGTCTCGGCAAAGACATCAAATCCGCGCCCACGGAAACCGCCGCGGCACCCAAGTGAGGCGACTATGATCAAGAACGTTCTCGAACACATCGGCGGCGTCGGCGCTTATGGAGCCATTTCCATTTGCCTGTTCTTTACCGTCTTTCTAGGCGCGCTTTTTTTTGCGCTCCGCATGAAAAAATCGGAAGCCGATTCCCTCAGCGTACTGCCGTTGGACGACGCCGCGCCGATGCAGGAATCCAAAGCCGCTTCAGGAAATGATTCCGACCGTGCGAGCGACAACGCCTTCCTCTCATTAACACCCGGCTTCAGCCGGGTGTCCCACGAACCGGGAAAGGAAAACGGTTTCAACCGTTTTTCTCCGTCCACCGAAACAAAGCCGTTGAAACGGCTTGGCTCTTCGCTGGCTGATTCCACCGGGGCTGAAGCCCGGCGCTAATAAGAAGTCGCAAGAGAACACCGTGAGATTCACTTCAAAGAACTAGATTTTATGAACGATCAAAACGATCCCCTGTTGCTCGACCACGAGGCCGACGGCATCCGCGAACTCGACAACAATCTGCCGCGCTGGTGGGTGTGGCTGTTCTACATCACGATCATCTTTTCCGTGGTCTATCTTGGCTACTACCATGTCTTCGCCACGCAGAAGACCTCTGCCGCTGAATATGCCGCCGAGAAGGCCGCGGGCGATATAATCAAGGAGGCGTCCATGGCAAAATTTGAAGGCACCATGAGCGCGCTCGAACCGTCCAAAGACCAGGCGGCGCTGGCTCAAGGCCGGCAGACGTTCGATCTGCTCTGCGCGCCGTGCCATCGTCTCGACGGCGGCGGTCTTGTTGGCCCGAACTTGTGCGATGATTTTTGGATTCACGGCTCGAACTTCGTGGACAACGTGAAGACCATTTGGAACGGCGTGCCCGAGAAAGGCATGATCACCTGGAAGACCACGATGAACCCGCAGCAGATTCACGCGGTGGCCAGTTACATCTACACGTTGCGCGGCACGAATCCGAAAAATCCCAAGCCGCCGGAAAATCTCGCGCCGGCCAAGACCGGGCCGAGTGAATACGAATGAAAGCACCCAGCACCAACATCCAAGTTTCAACGAAGCACCAAGCACCCAGCGCCCAAGTGCCGGTGACTGATCTGACACTTGTTTGGAACTCGAGGCTTTGTGTTTCCCTGGAGCTTGGAGCTTGGATTTTGGAGTTTTGAAATGGTCGCCCCGCCGGAAAAGAAAACCGACGCCAAGCCTTCTCCCGAAGGCGTGGTGAAGTCCATTGACTGGTCGGACTACCGCGATCATCTCGCCACTGCGGACAAGCAGGGCCGGCGCATGTGGATTTATCCGCGCAAGCCCAAAGGCCGCTTTACCCGCGCGCGCACCTGGCTGAGCTGGTTGTTGCTTGGCGTCATGTTCATCGGCCCGTTCGTCCGCATCCACGGCAACCCCCTGCTGCTCCTCAACGTCGTCGAACGCAAGTTCGTCATCCTCGGACAAATCTTCTGGCCGCAGGACATGTTGATTTCTGCCGTGACGATGCTCGTGTTCCTGGTCGGCATCGTCGTGTTCACCGCGGCGTTCGGACGGTTGTGGTGCGGTTGGACCTGCCCGCAGACCGTGCTCATGGAAATGGTTTTCCGAAAGCTCGAATACCTGATCGAAGGCGATGCGCACCAACAGCGCGCGTTGAACAAGGCCCCGTGGACCGGGCGCAAGCTCGCGAAGAAACTGCTCAAGCACGGCATTTTCTTCGGCCTCTCCTTCGTGGTCGGCAACACGCTGTTGTCTTACATCATCGGCACGGAACAGTTGTTCAAGATCGTCACGGACAACCCGATGAATCATCTCACCGGGCTGACCTTCATGATTTTGTTTACCCTGCTTTTCTACGGCATCTTTGCGCGCTTTCGCGAACAGGCCTGCACTTTCATCTGCCCTTACGGTCGGCTGCAATCCACGTTGCTCGATGAGAATACCATCGTGGTCGCCTACGATTACAAGCGTGGCGAAGGCCGAGGCACATTGCGCCGGACACAGACGCCCGAGCAGCGCAAATCCACCGGCCTCGGCGATTGCATTGACTGCCGCCAATGCGTGACCGTGTGTCCCACGGGCATTGATATCCGCGACGGCACCCAACTGGAATGTGTGAACTGCACGGCGTGCATTGACGCCTGCGACAGCGTGATGGACAAGATCAAGCGCCCGCGCGGCTTGATTCGTTATGCCTCGCTCAACGGCATCGAGCGCGGCGAACGCTTGCGCGTGACGCCACGGCTCATCGGCTACGCGGTGGTGTTGACCGCACTGATCAGTCTCTGGGCCGTGCTGGTGTTCACGCGTTCGGACGTCGAAGCCACCCTGCTGCGCGCGCCAGGCGCGATGTTCCAGATGATGCCCGACGGACATCTGAGCAATCTCTACACGGTCAAAGTCGTCAACAAGACTTCGCACGCCATCCCGGTGGAATTCAAACTGGAGAACGTGCCGGGCGATTTGCAGGTGATGGGCGGAAAGATCGTCGTCCCGCCGCAGCAACTCGCTGAAAATTCCGTGTTGATTGATCTCGAACCCGCCCTGGTCAAAGGCGGCAACCTCCCGCTCGTCATCGGTGTTTACGTCGGCGGCAAGAAAGTCGAAACCATCAAGACCCGCTTCATCGGTCCGCGCCCCAGCCCGAGTAGCAATTGAACTCATGAAACCGCCACGCAACCTCTGGCCCGTCGGGATCGTTACTGCGTTCATCCTGTTTATCGCTGGCACGATCGCGCTCATCGTGATCTCCGTCTCCAGCCGCACGGACCTGGTGGCCGCGGATTATTACGAGCAGGAGATTCGTTATCAGGAGCAGATGGATCGCCTGGACCGGGCGCAGAACCTTCCGGCGCGCGCGACGGCGGCTTACGACAACGCGCGCCATGCCATCCGGATTTCGCTGCCGAAAGAACATGCCATCGCTGGCGTTCAAGGCGACGTGCATCTTTATCGGCCTTCCGCCGCGGGATTGGATCAGCTCGTGGAACTCAAGCTCGATACCAACGGCTCGCAAACACTTGATGCCACCCGGCTGCGTCCCGGCTTATGGAAGGTGAAAGTGCTTTGGACAGTCGCCGGTCATGATTATGCGATCGAAA
>CAZCZP010000003.1:0-43892 GCA_964502895.1 uncultured Bifidobacteriaceae bacterium | reverse complement strand
ATCATGGCAGGATTCGCTGTGACGGCAATGATATTTGCGAGCTCCATCCAGGCATCCTTAGCGTGGAATGCATTCGCCGCGTTTTCGCGCCGAGCAAGAATCCAGTCGAAACCCACTTGAGTTCCTGCTCGACGTTGTTTCTCCGCATGTTAAGTTTCCATTGCTATGTCAACCGCCGCCCCCGTCGCGCCCAAGAAGATCAATCTGCGCCGCCCGGACATCATGGAAGCCGTACAAGCGCAGGTACTCTCGCATTATCGCAGCCAATTGGTCGAGCGGATTCGCGCCAACGGGCACGTCCTGCGCGCCGATAATCTTACCATCCGGCTCGCGAAAGAATTCGGGTTCTGCTACGGTGTCGAGCGCGCGATTGACCTCGCCTATGCGGCTCGCAAATCTTTCCCCCCAGACAAACCGATTTTCTTGCTTGGCGAAATCATTCATAACCCCGAGGTCAACGACCAGATCCGCAACCTCGGCATCCAGACCATTTCCAATAAACCCACCGCTGCGGAAATGGAGCGCCTGACCAACGACGATGTCGTCATCATCCCGGCGTTTGGCACAGAGGTCGTCACGCGGCAAAAACTCGAAGAGAAAGGCTGCATCTTAGTGGACACGACCTGCGGCGACGTGATGAGCGTCTGGAAACGCGTGCGCCAATACTCGCGGGACCACGTCACCAGCATCATCCATGGCAAAGCGTGGCACGAAGAAACCAAGGCCACCAGTTCGCAGGCCCGCGCCTACGGCGGAGGGCATTATCTGGTCGTCTTCACGCTCGCGGACACGGACTACGTCTGTGATTACATCCTCAACGGTGGCGACAAAGCTGAGTTCCTTGATAAATTCAAAGGCGCATATTCGGAAGGATTCGATCCCGACGTGCATCTGCAAGCTGTCGGCGTGGCGAACCAGACTACCATGCTCCGTGGAGAAACTGAAGAAGTACAACGCCGTCTCCGCGCGGTGATGCTCAAGAAATACGGCGAGGCCGAACTGGAAAAGCACTTTCGATTCTTCGACACCATTTGCGGAGCGACACAAGACCGCCAAGATGCACTAGAAAAGTTGTTACGCGAACCGCTCGACCTCCTGCTGGTCATCGGCGGCTATAACTCGTCGAACACTTCACACCTGGCCGAGATGGGCGAAGCCAAACTTGCCACTTACTTCGTCAAGAACGCTGCGAAGATGGTGTCCGACAAGCTCATCCAGCATTACGACCAACACATTCAGAAGGAACTCGAAACCCCCAACTGGTTGCCGGCTGGTAAGATCACCGTTGGCATCACTGCAGGCGCTTCCTGCCCGAATAACCTGATCGAAGACGTCATCCGCCGGCTCTGCGAACTGCGCGGGATTTCTGTTCAGGCTTTGCTGGCCAACTAGCCGAGGGATGCCATTCCGTGTTCTGAATTCTGCGTTTCCAGAATGCCACGCACACGACAGGAGCTGGAGCAAATCGAACGTCAAACCCTCGCGCCGTACGCGCAATTCAGTGCGGACACTCGCGGGCGCAAGTTCAAGGAGGACTCACCCGACTGGCGCACTCAATATCAGCGCGATCGCGACCGCGTGATTCATTCGCGCGCGTTCCGGCGGCTCGAGTACAAGACCCAGGTTTTTCTCAACGGCACCGGCGATCATTTGCGCACGCGACTCACGCACACGATGGAAGTGGCGAGCACCGCCCGCAGCATCGCCCGCGCGCTCCGACTTAATGAAGACCTCACGGAAACCATCGCGCTGGCGCACGACCTTGGACATTCTCCGTTCGGCCACAAAGGCGAGGATGTGCTCAGCCGTTTGATGAAAGGCCACGGCGGCTTCGAGCACAACGCGCAAAGCCTCCGCATCGTCGAGGAGCTGGAACAAAAATATCCGGACTTTTCCGGCCTGAACCTGACTTGGGAAGTTCGCGAAGGTTTGAGCAAACACCACATGCCCGGTCGTCACCCAAGCCGGCGGGAGGGTTTCTCCGCGAACAATTCCTCGCTTGAAGCGCAGGTCGCCAATCTCGCCGACGAAATTACTTATTACAGCCACGACCTGGACGACGGTCTCGATGCGACGTTGCTTTCAGAAAATAATCTTCGCCGCGACGTGCAACTTTGGAATCAGGCCGCACGCCTTCTGCAAAAGCAACACGGCAAACTTCCGGATGAAGCCCGCCGCTATTCCATCATTCGTGCCATCATTGACCTGCAGGTGCGGGACGTGGTTTCAACCAGCGAGCGGCTTATTGCAGCGGCTGGGGTGAATTCCGCCGACGATGTCCGCCTGCATCCGAAACCACTCGTTCAATACAGCCACGAGCGCCGCGCGTTGAATCTCGAACTGCGCCGTTACCTTTACAAGAACCTCTATTACAACCCCGCCGTTCAAGAACCGAACCAGCGCGCCGCGCGGATGCTGGAGGAGCTGTTCCGATTTTACTTAGGCCACCCCGCGAAAATTGGCGGCGCTGCGCGCAAACGGATTCGCAAAGACGGCCTGCATCGAGCTGTCTGCGATTATGTCGCCGGCATGACCGACCGATATCTCATGCAGGAACATCAGCAACGACTTGGTACGGCGCACTGAGGCTATTTGGTTTCCCTTGCCTTGATAATTGCGCGGCTGTCCTCGACCTGAATGCTGTCGAGTTTGCGGATGGCCTCGGCGTTCTTCGGATTTTTGTACGCTTCTTTGGCGAGATTCTCCTGACGAAGCTGTTTCATGAATGTTTCCGGCAACGGTTTGCCCTTCACCTTGACTTCCTGGGCCGTCACCAACAAAACGCCATTTTCCAAAGACACATTGAACGTCGCTTCACCGTTGAGATAGCGGCCCTTGCCCAACCAACCAAGCCCGGACAGCGGGATGCTGACCTGTCCTTTGACCTGATCGCCATTCATTGAAACATAAACCTTGTCCGCCAGCTCTTTTGTATTCGGAGCTTTGGCAAGAAGCGCGTTGATGTCGCGTTCCGCGAGGACCAAAGGCTCGACAGATTTCCCCTGTTCCATCGCGTCGCCGAATGTGGCCACGCGCTGTTTCAGGCTGTCGTATTCGGAATCGCTCATTTCCACTTTCGGCAACTGCATTGGTTGAGCGTCAGTGTAGGCGTAAATCTTGTTCTTAACGGCGCGCACGGCAACTACAGCCAGCAACACCGTGATCAGCGCCAGCACAATGCATGTCAGGCAGCCGTAGAACAGACAACCGCGGCGTTTGGGCGGCGGAGTGGACATGGTCGGATCAGACATAGCGATGTTTAGGATGGGGTTCGAGTGTTCTACCATTCATGACTCTTCGGCATCACGAACCACAGGATTACATAAACCAAAATCCCTGGAAACGCCGCGCTCAGTAGCGATAGCAACACGTAGGCGATGCGCGTGCGGCCCACTGGCCAGCCGAGTTCGTGCGCCAGACCCGCGCACACGCCGGCGATCATCGAATCGTGCGTTGACCGTTTCAGACTCATCGCAACCTCACGCGCGCGCGGGTTGAATCACCGCCACCTGCTTCGCCTTGGGACGGCCGATGAAAAAGTAAAGCACCGAGCCGATCAAATGGAAGAACACGATCGCCAGCACCCAGCCAACCTTCTCTCCATCGGTCATTCCTTTGTTCTGAATCGCATCCACGAGCATCCAGATCCAGAACACCGTCAGGGCAAGCCCCATTCCCGCGATAAGCGCTATCACCAAGAACACAACCAATCCGCCCACGATTTCCATAACGATTTCCTTCTCTTTAGTGTTCGGTTTCAATCGCGTGTACCGTGGTTTCAATCTCCTCCGTTTTTAACACGCCCCTGGCCACTAGCAACCGAACCAAAGTGGCCAGGTACAATTTCAACTCCTGGTTTTCCCTCTGCAATCGCTCGATGGCCCTGCCCTGCTCCGTGTCCAAGCTTTCGTTCTGCGCGACGGCGCTTTGCATGCCCGCGATGGCGTTGTTCAAGTCGCCGATGTCGAGCTGCTGGCCGACATTGCCGAGTAATAACATTCTGCCCCAACCCATGGTTCGATATTGCAGGGATTACAGGAAAATACTCAAGAGACATTCCAGGCCATCGAACACCACTCCGAGCGCGTCTCCGAACCACGACCAATCGGGTGCGTTCGATTGCCGGCGGACTTCGTTCTCAATGAGATCATGTTTCATATCCACGGCCATGGAACTCCGGAAATCCACCCCGGTCATTTATAATGTCCCGGGCAAATTATAGGCCCCGGCCAATTCACGGGCGCCCCCAAATTGTGTTCGGCTGTATTCACGCTTGCCTGTAGGGCGCGTGTTTTCCATTGTCCCAACATGCAATCGCACGAACTGCTGCGCGAGGTTCTTCAGAAAACCAGCGCCAAACAGGTCGCAGCTGACCTTGGGCTTTCTCTCTCCATGATTTACAAATGGGCCGAGCCCGACGACGGCACCGGCAGCGGCGCGGTCAATCCACTGGACCGCATCCAGGCGTTGCTCCGCAGCACCAACGATCCGCGACTCGTGCAGTGGATTTGCCAGCGTGCCGGCGGATTCTTCATCCTGAATCCCAAAACCAACAAGCCGCATCCCGATTATTTGATTCCGGCAACGAACGAGATCGTGCAGGAATTTGCCGACTTGCTGGCGGTGATCGCCATGGCGGCGGCGGACAACTACATCACCCCGGCCGAAGCAAAAACCATTCGTGCGCGTTGGGAGGAATTGAAAACCGTGACGGAAGGATTCGTGGCCTGCTGCGAGGAAGGAAATTTCTCCGCCCTGAAGGAAAAGCAGCCCAGCCTGGGTGCCACAAAATAATTAGGCGGACGCATCATCACGGCTCAGGTCAGCGCCGCGCTGCTCACCTTGATCTTCATCCGCGAACTCCTGCCGGGCGCGAGTTTGATCTTGTTCGCGGTTACATTTCCGGATTCCACGCAGATCATTCCCGTGTATTCTTCGTCTCCGAAATCCTGCATCGCCTTCGATTTCGCCATCCACGGATTCCACACGACCGTCGAAGCCGCCCCTTCCTTTTCCACGCGAATCACCCGCCGCAGGGATTCGTCCCGGATTTCCACCGTGTGCGGCGTGTCGAGGTAAATCCGGTCCACTTCCGAAACGATGCGAATGGCATCCCCGGTTTCTTTGCGGCGCGTGAAGCCGCTGGGCTGATCCAGATAATCCACGCCTTTGAGCCCCAGCACGCTCGTCGCATGGATGTCTCCGACGGTGAAATAGGTGTGCAAACAATTCTCGAACTCGAAGTCGCGCGTGGATTTGTTCGTGACGCTCAACTCCGCGCGAAGCGTGTCGCTCACCGTCACGGAGTATTCGACCGCGCAGGCCGCGCAATCCGGGGTGTCGCCGCAATCCGGCAACCGGAAACGAACCGTGACACTGCCGTCGGCCGGAGAGGCAAACTCCCGCAATTCCCAATCTTTCAATCGCGCGAAGCCGTGCTGGCCGGATTTGTCGGCCGGTTTGCCGAACCACGGGAAAATGATCGGGATGCCTCCTCGAATCGGCTGGCCGTCAGCAAAATTGCTGCATTGGCTCAAGAACAGCAGTGGCGGCTCACCCTGCTTTTGGAAATGGGTCACGTGCGCGCCGTGGAAATAAATCTCCGCCGTGCTTCGCGGCGTGGTGATCTCGATCATCGGCAGATCACCACGTCCCTCCAGAAACGTCACGCGTCCATTCGGCGCGGCTATCAACGAAGTGTCGGGTTTGCTGGCGCTCATAAGTCTGACGGAGCCAAGCCTAGCAATTGCGCATCGCGATTTCACGAAAAACTTTTCGCTTTCCTTCACCATTCACGCCGTTACCGTGCTTTCCGATTTATGGGCACACTGCTTCAATACAAATTTTGTTTCGGTCCCTGGAACATCAGCGAAGGCTCAGACCCGTACGGCCCCACCACGCGGCCGGCGCAAACGTTCGCTTGGAAACTCACCCAACTCAAGCAGCTCGGCTTTGACGCGATGATGTTTCACGACGACGACGCCGTGCCGGACATTGATGGCAAATCCGACGCGCAGGTCCGCAAGGAAACCAAGGAGTTGAAGAAAAAACTTTCAGACGCCGGCGTTGCCGCCGAAATGGTGGCGCCGCGGCTCTGGTTCGATCCGCGCACGATTGATGGTGCCTACACGAGCAACGATCCGAAATGTCGCAAATACGCCATTGAGCGCTCGCTGCGGTGCATTGATGTGGCGAACCAACTCGGCACGGACCTCATCGTGCTTTGGTTTGCCCGCGAAGGCAGCTACATCCGCGAATCGAAGAACGCACGACGTTGCCTGGAGTGGCTGGTCGAGGCGCTCGACAAGATGCTGGGTTACGACAAGAAAATCCGGCTCTCCATTGAACCCAAGCCCAACGAACCGATGGATCATGCTTACGTGCCCACCATCGGCCACGCGCTGGCCATCGCGCAGCTCACACGCGACCCGAAGCGCGTCGGTTGCTTGATCGAAAGCGCCCACGCCATTCTCGCGGGTCTCGACCCGGCGGATGAAATTGATTTCGCCATGGCGTTCGGAAAACTCTGGTCCCTCCACTTGAACGACCAGAACGGGTTGAAGTTTGATCAAGACAAACCGTTCGGCAGCGCCAATCTGCGCGTGGCTTTTAATCAAGTCAGGGCCCTCGAACGCAACGGCTATGGCCGGCGCGGCGAATACGTTTGTTTCGACGTGCATCCGTTTCGCCCGGCGAAAGTCGAACACTGGCTTGCGCATCTGGATAACAGCCGGCGCACTTTTCTCCGGCTCGTGCAAAAGGCGCGGACATTCAACGAGAAGAAAGCGCAGGCGCTGATTGCCGACCGGAATTACGCCGCCCTGGATCAGATGGTACTGGAACACCTCATGGGGCGGTAGTTTTACAAATCTCTTACAAACGTTTTACTCCCGCGTGGCAATCGGCCAGGCCGAATTGCGCACTGTGGGAGAATGAAAACGATCAATCTTGCCGGAAACTTCGTTCGCAAACTCAGAGCATTTTGTTTCGAGCATAAACGCGCGTTGTTCTGCATCGCCCTGGCGGGCATCGCGCTGGGCGTCGTGGGGTCGGCGTCGCGAGACCGGCGCGATTACGTCGCGCACGAGTGGGGCACATTCACCTCGGTGCAAGGTGCCGACGGAGCGCTGGTGGACTGGCGTCCGTTTGAAACCTCCGACCTGCCCAAGTTCGTGTATGACTGGACGCGGCCCGGCTTGAATCGCTCCGGCCAGAACGCATTCACGAAATCCTCCATGGTCACGCGTCAGCGCATGGAAACGCCGGTCATCTACTTTTACGCAACGGAGGCGCAGGAAGTAAACGTGACAGTGAAATTCCCCAAGGGAAAAATCACCGAATGGTATCCGCAGGCCGAGAAAATCGGCCCGGCTTTTGTCCGGCCTTCGCCACTCGTCACCAAGCTCGACGCTGGCGCACACAAGATCGGCCTCAAACCGGAATTCACATTTGCTTCGCTGTCGCCACAACGCACAACCAAGGACAGCCGCATCGTCTGGTCGAACGTGCAAATTCTTCCACGCGATCAGCACGCCGATGTTTCGCGGCTCGTCCCGGACGACAAATCTGGCGGTCACTATTACGCGGCGCGAGAAACGGATGCCGCATTCGTTCGCGTGAATTCACTCTCCCGCACAAACCCCTCACCTGAATACGAAAAATATCTGTTCTATCGCGGAGTCGGCAATTTTGCGACGCCATTGCGCGTAACCACCGACGTCAATTCCACGCTGACGCTTACGAACGCCGGTGACAAGCCGCTCTCACATTTGTTCGTCTTGCAGGTGCGGGATGGACTTGGAAATTTTGTTGCCCTCGACGCGTTGTCCCCCAACGCGCAGCATTCAGTGACCCTGAAATCAGACAAACGAGTGGTCCCTTTGCCGGAATTGGCGCGCGAGTTGGGCAAGCAGATGACCGACGCACTGGTGCGCGAGGGCCTGTATCGGCGCGAGGCACAGGCCATGGTGAACACCTGGAAGGATTCCTGGTTCACCGAAGACGGCGTTCGCGTCCTTTACACGTTGCCGCGCGAGTGGACCGATACCACGTTGCCGCTCACGCTCAATCCGCAACCGCGCGAGTTGGTGCGCGTCATGGTTGGTCGCGCCGAGGTCATCACACCTACGATGCAGGAGGAGTTGGTCCGGCAAATAACCGCGGCGAAAGCCGGCGATGCCGCTGCCAGCCAGCAAACCGAAATAATTTTGAAGCGGTTGGGCAGGTTCGCCGAACCAGCGTTGCGACTGGCAACAGACTCCGCAACGCCCGAACTTCGCGAGACCGGGTGGAAACTGTTCCACGCCATGAGCGCGCACGATCCGGAAAAACGGCTTTGAACGGTCCCGCTCAAATTCGTTGTCGCAACCGGGTGCCGAAAGCGGCAAAGTGAAGGCTGCAGGGCGTGGAAAGGCCGGGCTGAAATGAAGAAAGTTGCGCTGCTGTTTGTGCTGGCCGTGCTGGTGCCGAGTGTGCTGCTTGCGTTATTGGCGGCGCGTTCGTTGCGCGACCAGCTCTACGTTGTCGAGCGTCAACAATCTCTGCTCTATCAGGGCGTGGCCGACAATATCGCCCGTCAGGCCCAGGATTTTCTTTCGGAGGAATTGCGTTCGTTTGGCTTGGAGATCGAGCGACTGCTTCTTCGGCAGTCGGCGGCCGGTTGCGCGGTTTCGTTGGATTCCAGTTTGACCACCAACTGGCCGCTGGCCGAGGTGGGTTTCGCGGTCACCACGGACGGCCAATTGCTTTGTCCTTCGTCACCGACTCGTTCCGAGGCGCGCGACTTCGTCTCTGAACAGAGCCGGTTTCTCTGCAATCGCGAGGCGGCGGAGGTTTACTGGAATGTTGGCAAGCAGGCGTTGAATCAAATGGCATTCGACTCGCAACAGCAAATCAGCGGAAACAATGAGTATCTAGCGAACAGCAGCGTAGCGGGTGCGCAAAAAGTTTTTCCCTCGAAAACGCCTCAGGCGCGAAATGTCCTGCCACAACAAAACTGGGAAGGAAACCAACAGACACCCGCGCAGCTGGCTCTTGACAACAATCGCTCCAAAATCAACCCGGCCGAGGCCGAATTCCGCCAACTTATCGGAGACGCCGCCGAAGGCACGCTGGCCCGATTCGTGGACAACCAACTGGCCGTGCTGCTCTGGTATCGCTCGCCGCGCGCAACCAATATCATCTACGGCGCCCAATTGTCCCTGGCGCAACTCAAGCAGGAGTTGCAATTGTTGCTGGATGATGTCGGGCCGGAGCTTCAGAGCGATGTCTGCGTGGCGCTGTTGGACGACATGGCGAGGCCCGTCGCGGTCACGCATCCGGATTTTCGCGCCAACTGGAAACGTCCATTCGTCGCCACGGAAATCGGCGAAGCGCTGCCGCATTGGGAAGTCGCCGTCTATTTGCTCGACCCCCTGAAACTTGGACAAACGGCCAACACGATGAGACTCACGTTGGGTCTGTTGATCGGCATTTTGCTGGTCGCGATGGTCGTGGGCAGTTGGTTGATTGTAAACGATCTCAACCGCCAGATGACACTGGCGCGCCAGAAGACAGATTTCGTAAGCAACGTCTCGCACGAATTGAAAACGCCACTTACATCCATTCGCATGTTTTCCGAACTGCTGGCTGAGGGACGCGTGAAAGACGAAGCCAAGCGGCGGTCCTACCTTCACATCATAACGGCGGAAACGGCGCGACTCACGCGTCTGATCAACAACGTTCTGGATTTTGCCCGACTGGAACGGGATGAAAAGAAGTACAACATCAAGGAATGTGACCTCGTCAACCTCGTGCGCGAAACCGCGGAAAGTTACCGGCCGCATCTCGAAAACCACGGCTTCGCGCTGCGATACGAACTGCCAGAAAAGCCAGTGAACGTCCGGGGCGACTGCGACGCTCTTGCTCAGATTCTCGTCAATCTGCTATCCAACGCGGAGAAATACTCGAACCACGCGAAACAGATTGAAATCAGCATCGAGCAGCACGCGTCGCCCTTGCCTTACGCCGAGGTCCGGGTTCTGGACAGGGGTTCCGGAGTGCCGCGAGGCTGCGAAGAAAAGATTTTTGAAAAATTCTATCGCGCGCACGACTCGCTCGCCAGCGGCATTCAAGGCTCAGGATTAGGGCTGACACTTGCCCGGCAGATTGCGCGAGCGCACGGGGGCGACGTGGTTTATCAACCGCGCGAAGGTGGCGGCAGTTGCTTCGCCATGAGGTTGCCGCTGACACCGGGCGAGCATAAGGAGGGAAAGTGAGCACACAGACAACACCGGGAACAAAACCCAAAATTCTGGTGGTCGAGGATGATCCACACATCCTGCTCGGCCTGGAAGAAGTCTTGAAAAGCGACGGCTTCGAGGTACGCACCTGCAGCCGCGGCGACCAGGCCATTGAAGCCGCAACCAAATACCGGCCGGCGTTGATTGTATTGGATGTGATGCTGCCGGGGTTGAGCGGTTACGACGTCTGCAAACAATTGCGCGCGGAAAAGAACACGACGCCCATTCTCATGCTCACGGCCAAGGGTCAGGAAATTGACAAAGTTGTTGGCCTCGATCTCGGCGCCGACGATTATGTCACCAAGCCGTTCGGGGTGCGTGAACTGTTGGCGCGCATCCATGCCCTGCTGCGGCGCGGCGGGAGCGAATCCGCGAACGGTGTGAAGGATGATGCCGCCTTCACCATTGGCGATGCCCGGATTGACTCGAAGACGTTTCAGATTAGTCGCGGCAAGGTCGTCGAGGAACTCACCGCCCGTGAACTGAAGCTGCTTCAACTGTTTCATGCGCACGTGGGCGAGGTGTTGTCCCGCGACCGCCTGTTGAACGAAGTCTGGGGTTACAATTACTACGGTACGACGCGCACGCTGGATCAAGTAATAGTCCAATTGCGAAAAAAACTCGGCGACAACGGCGGCGAACCCAAGCATCTGCTCACGGTGCATGGGGTCGGATACAAGCTCGTGTGGTGAACCGGCCTGAACCAAGTTGCCACGCACGCCTGCGGAATCATGGCGTGTGGCTGGAGTTCGCGTTTCGATGGTCGCATCGCGGGGCGAAGGCAGCGTTGAACCGAACCAGGCGATATTGGCGGTCGCGAAGCGTTTCTCTGTTCCAATAAACCCTTGCGTCACCGTTTCACCATTATTACTACACCGTTCAGGTGAGTGTTGAAAACGCCTGCAGGAGGTTTTTCGCAGGTCGCGTTCACACTTTCCATCAGCAATCATTTATTCTTGGTCTAGCCTGGCGTTTCTTTTCCCGCTGGATGGTTTCCATAAGTGTAGCCCAAAAGCTTTGGAGATACCCCGGCTGAATGCCGCAACGCCTTGGGGCGACTTCCGTGGGCTTCGCTGTGTCCGGGCAAGCCTTCTGCCGGATTCGTGGCGGCCTGGCAAAAACTAACTCTCGCGATTGCCGCCGCTTCAAAAACGTGCAAGCCTCCGTCTGGTTACCCGAAGTATGGCCGAGGCATTTCGCAAGCATGCAACGCAAATCATGGACCGCGTGTGCGCGTCCGACCGGCCGCCGCGACGGATGCTCCATCTGTTGTTTGCAGTGATTGTGATTTTGTGGTTCTTGGTCTGGCCTGCTCCGGCAGCCGCCCGCGGAGTGCTGGAGAAGCCGGAATTTCAGCGGGCGCGAATGTTGGCCACGAACATTTGTTCCGTTTGTCATTTGTTTCCCGAGCCGGAATTGCTCGACCGTTTTACGTGGACGAATCACGTCAAATCGCGGATGCGCCTGACGATGGGCGTTGCCGCGTTGGAGAACAATCCTTCCCCCGACGCACGCGCGTTGATGGAACAATGGAACGTGATTTGGAATGACTACTACGCGGTGGCCGCTCCGGAAAAAACTCCGCCCCAGGAGTCCCGCCCGCGGATTGTGCCTGACCTCGCCTCGTTTGTTGTTGAAGACCCAAAGTATGAAGTGACGAACGGCTACGCCACAATGATCCAGATTGATTCCGTGACGCGCCAGATTTATGTCGGGAACGCGCTGAAGAAATCCCTGGACGTGCTGGATGCCCAGGGCCGCCTGCTCGCCAGTTCGCCGGTGAATACGACGGTGACTCATTTGCTCAAGCGACCGGATGGCTGGCTCGGCACGCAGATCGGGATCGTACCCCCCAATGATCTGCCCCATGGCCTCGTCACACTTTTTGATCGAAACGAAAACCGTTTTGAAAAGCGCTGCGACGTCATCACGGGATTGTTGCGCCCGGTGCATACGGCGGCGGCAAATTTGTTTGATGACGGAGACGAGGAACTGGTCGTGAGTTCGTTTGGCAACACGGCGGGCCGTCTGGCTTGGTACCGGCGCTCCGGCCCGTGCGAGTATCCTGAAAACACGATCGTTGATCGTCCAGGCGCAGTGTCTTCGCGGATACTCGACGCGGATCGAGATGGAAAACTTGACGTCATCGCGCTGATGGGCCAAGGCAAGGAAGGTGTATTTTTATTTCGCAACCTGGGGAACGGGACATTTGCAGAAAAGGCCTTGATCGAGCAGCCGCCGGTCTGGGGTTTCGCGTATTTCGAGCTGGCAGATTTCAACCGCGACGGTCACCCGGACATTCTGGCGGCCAACGGCGACCGCGGCGATTTCGAGTGTCCGCCCCGAAAATATCACGGGGTCCGAATTCATTTGAACGACGGGCGCTGGAACTTCAAGGAAGCGTTCTTCTATCCGTTGAATGGGGCGTATAAGTCCACGGCCGCGGATTTCGACGGTGATGGGGACCTGGACATTGCAGCCATTTCATTCTTCCCCGACTACGATAAATCGCCGGAGGAAAGTTTTGTGTATTTGGAAAACCAAGGCCGGCTCAAATTTACGGCCCATACGTTTCCCGATTGTCAACGGGGCCGATGGCTGACGATGGACGCCGGCGATCTGGATGGCGATGGCGACGTGGACGTCGTCCTTGGCGGGGTTTACAAGACGCCCTTCCGAGCACCGGAAACATTGCTGCAACGCTGGCAAAAGGAAGGGCCTTCACTGCTCATCCTGCGCAACACCGTTGCGGCATCCGAGGGGGCGACCACTCCCAAGTAAATCGCCCGCGTCTTGGTGGGAGGGCGCTGAGCCACTCTTGCGTCAACGACACGTCATTCCTTGAATTCGCCCCGGTAACACACCTGCAGCGCGTTGTGGAACCGGTTAAGCATCGTGATAAGACCGACCAGGAAAGTAAGCTCCACAATTTCAGTGTCCGCGAATGACGCGCGCAGGCTTTCAAAGAACGTCAGGGATGCGATTTGAATCGAGTGTGATCAACCCTGCATACTCAACGGCCAGGCGTTCACGCTTCGTTTGGTGTTCATCGGACGAAAGGTCTGTGGCGATTCCGACGGACTGCATGATGTCCAGATGCGAGTTGACGCAAAACTGGCATTCGTGGAGTTGGGAGACGCGCAGAATCACTTTTTCAAGAACGCCGCGTTCAAGCGCGCCCTCAGGATAAATGCGATCAAACCCTGCGAAAGCCCGCAGTACGTTTTCGTTCATGGCAAAGGCCTGAAGCATCTCCGCGATCGGCAGACCGCGCGCGAACAGTTGAGCGCTTTCCTGGAAGGAACGGTTGTCCGAGAACTTCGCGAACGTTGCCGCGACTCGCGTGGGATTCATCGTAATGCGCATAGCAAGCTAGGCGAAGTTGTGGTCTGGCTGCGGCCGTAATACAACGCAACCGTATCCCAAGCACAAGGACGAAGGCGATCAAACGCGGCAAACGGCGAACCTAGATTCTCACTTGACGCGATTATGCTCAAATCGAACACTGCGTTTCATGAAGCACTGTCCCCGTTTCAGCCCGTATTTCGGGATCACTTTCCTGTTCCTGTTTTTCATCGCAAACGCGGCCAAGTCCGCGCCGGTTGCGCTTAACACCAATCTGCAAATTCGGCTCGTGCTAAACACATCAACCGGCAGCGGGAATTCGATCCGCATCGCTAAAGACCCGCGGAACAACCAACTTTTTTACTCGCGGATGAACGGAGACATTTACCAGGTCAACTTGCAGCCCGGCAACAGTTCGACGAGCAACCGGGTTTATACGTCCGCGAATCACGGAATCCCTGGCAGCGCGCAAGGCATGGCGATCGGACCGGACGGAACAATTTATCTCGTGGGCAACGTCAACACGAACAGCAACAACAACACGTTCGCTCGCATCATGAAAGGCGTGCCGGGCGCGGGCGGCAGCCGCACTTGGTCGGTGCTGGCCACAACGCAGCCCTACGCGCGCAGCGCGACGGCGTTCGATCACGTGTGCAACGGCATCGTCGTAAGCCCCGACGGCCAGTACGTTTATCTGAACAGCGGTTCGCGGACGGATCATGGCGAAATCCAAACCCGGAGCGGCGTTTTTCCCAACACGCGCGAAGTCGCCCTGACGGCAAAAATCCTCCGGCTGCCGGCGTCCGGCTCGAATCTGGTTTTGACCAATGACATCAACGCGCTGCGGCAGGCGGGTTATGTATTTGCCGAAGGAATTCGCAACACCTTCGATTTCGCCTTCGCGCCCAACGGTGATTTGTTCGGCACGGAGAACGGTCCGGATCGTGACATGTCGGAAGAAATCAACTGGCTGCGCCCGGGATTGCACTACGGTTTCCCGTGGCGAATTGGCGGGACGGATAATCCGCAGCAATTTCCCGGCTACGATCCCAGCACGGACCGGCTGCTCGATTCGCGATTCATCGCAGTCAGCAGCGGCTACTACCACAATGATCCTACCTTTCCGCCGCCACCCACGAACTTCACCGAACCGGTCGTCAGTCTTGGCCCGGATGCCGACAGTTATCGCGATCCGGCGGACGGCGTGGTGAAGGATTCCAGCAACCAGGGACGCACGCTCGCTTCGTTCACCGCGCATCGCTCGCCGCTGGGCTTGGTTTTTGACTCGGCCGGGGCGATGGCGCCACCGTTTCGCGGGCAGGGTTTTGTCTTGAGCTGGACGCCCGGCGACGCGAACGGCAACGGCGTAGCCGGACCATTCCGCGACGCAAGCCAGGACCTGTTGCAATTGAATCTGACAAAACTTGGGGACACCAATTATCAAATGACCGTCACTCGATTGGTAAGCGGTTTCGCCAATCCGATTGACGCGGAGATCATCGGCAACCGGATTTATGTGGTGGAACACGGCGGCAGCCAGGGGCTTTGGGAAATTACGTTCCCGGCGTCGCCACCGGTGTTGAGCGGTGCTTCGCCGGGAGCGAATGGGAGTTTTCAGTTCAACATCAGCGGGCCCACCGGCCTGACGTATGAAATCATTGCCTCCACAGATTTTCAAAGCTGGCTTTCGCTGACGAGCGTGATCCCGAACAGCACACAGTTTCAGTTCCTGGATCTGGCGGCGACCAATTTTCCGCAGCGTTTCTATCGCGCCTTGAAACGATGAGTGAAGGCTGCTGCGAAGACCCGCCGATTCAGGGTGAAGTGAATCCCGGATTCGAGGCGACGGCGGACTTTGGAATGCGCGGCGTCTCCAAGTCTCTGATCCAGGGATTGTGACGAAACCAGGCAACCGACACCGAGGCCAGATCCGCGTTGGGATCAACCATGGGTTGGGGCGGCCGCCCGTTGAGTGACATCAAGGTGATGGCGTGAATGGCCGGGCGGCGTCCGTATTCCGATTGCCAGAGTTCCGCGACGCGACGCGCATAGCGCCTCAGGTAAAACGGTTGCGCGCTGACGTGCATGAGCTTCGACAGAGTCAGATCTTTCGGACTGTTCCACCAGATGTACGGGGGGAGTTCGGGCCGTTCTTGCGAATCGAAGATGCAAACCTGGGGCAACATTTTTATTCCGTCCGGACCTAGGTCGGTGGTGTAAATCACCAGAGGCGCGTTGGTGGAGCGCCTCTGTTCTTCCAGAAACAGCGGGTCATCAATCACGAGGCATGGCGAAGGTCGCACGGGCTCTCCTTCCATTGCGAAGGGGGACAATGAGCGAAGCAATCGGGTCATGGCCCCCGTTTTGTCGCGTTGGTGCAAACCGCGCAACAAATCAACGACCTCGGCGTAGTCGGGTATCGCCTTGGCCTGGCCGTGGTTGTCCGCATATTGCACCGCCAGCCGATCGAGTTCGTTGGCTTCCAGTTGATTCCCGCCTGCGCGCAAACCGTTGGCGACCGCGCGAAGAAAGCCACTCAGACCACCCGTTGCGTTGACAGCCTTGGGCTGGTGGCCGAAACGGCCTTGCCAGAGCGAGCGGATGTAATCAAGGGAAACGGTTTCCGACCGATTGCTTCTCGAACCGCTGTGAGGATTGTAAAGCACTCGCTCGCCGATGATGGGTTCCAACGAGACGAAAATTTCCGGCAGGCGCTCCCAATCAATCCGCCCGGGTGACACGCGGCGATAGAGCACGCGCTCGCCGCGCCAGTGTTCCCAATTAACACGCGTCGCGGGCGCCGTTGGACTCGCATTGGTCGTGCCGACGGAATCAGGGACAAGCACTTGATCTTTGATTGTGATTTCCGCCGGAGCCGCCCGGCGCGCGTCCGCTTTGAGCCGCCAACTGAAGCTCTGCGATTCGTAAGTGAAGCGTGAATCGGCCCGGATTAGAAAATGGCGGATCGGCATCAAGGACTGCCAGACGAGCCAGGCCAGGACGAAGGTCGCGGGCTGGAGGCCTTGGGCTGGCTGGATGCCCGGTGCGGGCGCACGCTTGTTTTCAGTTGAAACGAGGCGCGCGACCTTTGCCGCCTGTTCCTTCCGAACCTTTGCGCCTTTGCGGTGCTCCGAGTTGGCTGACCAAAGGTTGCAAATGCGATTCCGAAGCCGCTCCGGCCAGTCAGGCTCCAGAAAAATGAAGGCGGTGGCGACCCCAACCAGTGGAAACCAACCGATGTCATCAAAGATGATGAAATGGTTGGTGGCATGAAACAGCACCATCAGGACCATGCCAAATAGTCTCGTGCGACGGGCCACAAGCATGAATCCGACACCAAGATCGAATACGGCTCCGGCGTAATTGATGAAGTAGGCGAACCAAGCGCTCTGCAGAATTCCCCTTATGGATTCGAGGACCGAGGCTGAAAGGTATGGCTCGTATGGAGCGAGGATACTGGGCTGCGCGAGCACCCAGCGAGTGGGTACGGCGTCCAGCAACCAATCGGCGTTGAGTTTGGCGACGCCGGCGTAGAAGTAGGTGATGACCAATTGCCCACGCAAGAGGGCGATGGGCCAGGACGGGACGGTTTGAGATTGTAATTTACCTCGCGCCAGCCACGCATCCAGGCTGTACCTGCGGGCCGCAGGCATCCAGATCATCAAAAAAGTCAGCAGCGCCTCCAGGTAATAGTGGCTTTGCCAGTAGGATCTGGTGGATTCCACGACGAACAGGTAGCCCCACGTCAGAAAGACCGTTGCGGCTGAGACGCGATAGCATAATCCAAGCGCCATGGTCAGTCCCGCCAATGCCTGGAGGCAGACCAGGACATGAATCCACTGGGCAGGCAACAACGGCACCCACTCGAAGCCCACGTACGGAAAATGGAATTTGATTTCGGCAGAAGTGTAATAAGTCTGGAGCGGACTCAGCCCGGTGCTGATAGCGGCAACGTTCGGCCGGAAGAGCGAGTAAGCCTCCAGCGCCATGACCAATCCCAGCGCGATGCGAAATGCCGCCAGCGATGCGCCGTTAACAGGCGTGGCCAGGACACTTTGAAAACGCATCCACCGCGACTTGATACTGGATTGCACTGCTTTGTTCACGGGAGCGGGTCTTGTCGGTTGGAGTTGCGGGCGGCGTCAATCACTCATAACCGTTACCTTGCCTCCCATCGAGAGTTCAACATTGCGAACGCCGGCGGGCAGATCAACCATTGTCGTTTTACCGCCGGGCCAACGCACCCAAAGTTTCAGAGGTTCGGGCAGAAGCGCCAGAACTTGAACCGGACTGTCTTGCGACCAATAGCCGGAGCCGCCATGGATTTCACGCGCGGGTCCGAAGCGGTCGCCAGACCTGAGCCGCAGGACGGCCCCAATCCCGGTCGGATTCCCCGGCGGCCCGGCCAGGCGCACACGGAGACCGGGCTGAGCGCCCAGATTCCGGTATAACTTTGTAGCGTTCGCGTTTTGAGTCACGGCAAAATCCACGCGGCCATCGCGATTAAAATCCGCGGCGGCCGCGCCGCGTTGCTCGCCGTAAACGGCGATGCCGCTTTCCTGGCCCGGCACCGGTCGCAGATTTCCTTTGCCATCGCCCTTCAACAACAAACCGCGACCCGCATCGCAACGCGAGGACTGTGATTCAACGGCAAAGAAATTCTGACTGAGTAAAATGTCTTCGCCACCATCGCCGTCAAAATCAGCGGCCACTATCCCGAAGGCCGGAGACAATTGCGCCTCCGTTGGCAGTGCCCTGCCCTCGAAATGATCACCACGATTCAAGAAAATCATGGAGGAAAGCGTATTCGCGCTGACTTGCTTCGCTGACTTGAACCGTTCACCCAGGACCTCGGCCACACTGGCGGCACCGTAAGCGCGGTGCGTCGCGAAGTTGCCGCGCAGAAACGGCATCGCAGCGGCCATCGCATCAAACTCGCGTTCGGGAACTTCCTTGCCCAAGCTTCGATCAAAGTATGCCTCGATCGCGGTCAACGCGCCGCTCTCCGCAAAGTCACCGTAATAAATTTTTCGCGGGTTTTCCGCAGTCGCACGATATTTTGTGTTCAGTCCCCAGTTACCGGCGATCAAATCCATGCGGCCATCACCATCAAGATCAGCCGCCGTCACGCCGTTCCACCAGCCGGTGAACTGGCTGAGGGTTGAGAGTTGTTGGTTGATGGTTTTTACCGGCGGATCCCAGCGAACGAGTCGGCCCCGGTCGTTTCGGAAAATTTTGAGCGGACCCCATTCGCACGCGAGAATCAGTTCGGGAAATCCGTCTCCGTCGAGATCGCTGAAGACCGCGCCGCTCACCAGGCCAACCTGATCGAGGACGCCCTTGGCTTGATCGTCCAACCCGAACTTGCCATTTCGGCTTCGATGGAGGCGCGAGCTTGCCGGTTCGGGATAACGCCCGGGCACAACACGCCCGCCGACAAACAGACACAACGTGCCATCTCCGTAAACGTCGCCCAATGCGAGCGCGCCGACACTGGATTCTGTTTCCTCCGCGATTTGTTCGGAACCGCTGGCGGAATCAAACGACCGCACGCTTGCCCCTTCTTTCGCGGTCGGCTCGTAGGCTGCCGAGCCGGCGAGAATTCTGGGCTCGCGACCATTGCCGTGCCACAAGACAACGCCCGTCTGATCACGAACCACAGCTTCATCGAATGCCTTTCCAGCGAAGCGCGTGAATCCGCCTTTGCCGTCGTTGCGCAACGCCGCCAGCCGCCCACCTTTGCCGCTCCCGATGACCAAGTCATCCCGGCCGTCTCCATCGAGATCGCCCCAGGCCAGGCCTGGACCAAGCTGGCTCAGTTTTCTTGGTAACAACGGCTGCCGCTGAAAGTCATCGAAGGGTTCGTCGTGGTGGCTGTGGGAAATCAGTTGGCTGACGTCTTCAAACAATGGAGACAGTGGATTCCGGATGCCTGATTCTGGTTTGGAAGTGCGCGCGTCGGTTTCGTCAACTTCGTAAATGCGATTTGCCGCAAGATTGGTGAGCACACTTTTCTTGCCACTGCGCCAAGCCACCTCAATCGCCATTTTGTTCGTTTCAGAGCCAACGGCGAAGACGCGCAGGGAGTCGTCTCCGGCAAGGTAGCGGCCGCCAGACATCATTTCCTGGCTTTGCGCGGGAACGGCGCCGCCGCGAACAGTAATCTTCGCGCCGATGCCGCGCGTGTTGGGCGACAATCCCTTGAGACGCACGGCTGCCCGCGGCGACGTGCAGTCATTTCGGTAGATGCGGACAGGTTCGTTCAAGCTGTTCATGATCACATCGAGGTCGCCGTCGTTGTCGAGGTCCGCGAGCGCCATGCCGTGACTCACGCCAACGTCGTTGAATCGCCACCGCGCGCTGGTGTCCTCGAAGCGCAGGTTGCCGAGGTTGCGAAACGCCATGCGCGGCAGTCGCAGTTTGGGATACATGAGAATCTTGTACTTCTGGTTCTTGCCCATCCGGCCCATGGCGGCAATGCGCGCGCCGGCGTCCAAATCCTGCGTGTCAAACGGGTAGCCCGTGGACATGATCATGTCTTCATAGCCATCCAGGTCCACGTCCAGAAAAATGCCCGACCACGTCCAGCCGGAGGATTCCATGTCCGCGTAATAGGCGGCTTCGGCGTAGGTGCCGTCGCCGCGATTCAACTGAAGCGTGTTCCGATTAACCTGAGCGCGCTCCAACATCCCTGCCAGCCCCGCGGGCATCGGTTCGGTGAACTGGAATTGAACGATGCGCATCTGGTGATTCACGTCCAGCATATCAGCCAGGAAAATGTCGTCGAAGCCATCGCGATTGATGTCGGCGAAATCCACCGCCATGGAAAACGTGCTGGTGTTGCGCAAAGCCAGGCTCGGAAAGGCCCGAAAACGGCCACGACCGTCATTGAGCCAGATGCGATCCGGCGTGATGAAATCGTTGCACACGTAAAGGTCTGGCGCGCCATCACCATTGAGGTCGCGGAAGGCCGCGGCAAGTCCCCAGTCTTTTGGAGCCTTCGTGAATCGCTGGCCTGCGTCGTCGAGAAAAACGCCGTTGGTCCACGAAACCGACTCGAACCGGCCATGCCCATCGTTGACGTAGAGAAAATCCGGCTCGCCTTTTTCAATGATGAGTCCCTGGGCATTCAATTCATAATCCTCACGATCTTCAGGACGAATGGCGAGCTGGCCGTTGATGCTTAGCAAAGGCAGGCCCGTCGTGCGGATTGTCATGGTCCGATAATTGGCGACATATAAATCGAGGTCGCCATCGCCATCAATGTCGGCCAACGCCATGGTGGTGCCGGCAAATCTGCGGACCAGTCCGCTCTCGGTGGCTTCACGAAAAATTCCCTTGCCGTCGTTGAAAAAAAGCCTCGTCCCCACGCCCAGTCCTGTGACGAGCAAGTCCAGACTGCCGTCGCCGTTGACGTCCGCCAATACCGCGCCGCCCGAATACTGATCGGCACAAGCGACGCCCGCCCGCCCGGTGACATCTTCGAATTTCCACCCGCCAAGATTGCGGTAGAGCCGATTGCCATTCTCCAAGCCGCAAAGGTAAACGTCGCACCAACCGTCGCCATCAACATCGCCGAAAGCCAGACCCGAACCATTGAGGCGAATCTGGTTCTCCGCAGTTTTCTCGTCCGTGAGAATGTTCGTGAAGTTGATTCCAGTGGCGCCGGGTGGGAGGAGCGCAAAACCGCTTTCGACTTGTTGAACGGCGGGCGGCAAGGGGGCCGAACGGTAGCCGGTTCCTGCAACCCATTGAATATCGGCGGCGTGCGAGGTCAAGGATATCTTCACCGCCAGAATTCCCAATGCGCAGCCGCGCAAGAGCGCGAGATGCTGACGAACATACTCACGGCGCGGTCGCCCGATCCGGTGGTCAAACTCAATGGCCATGCGCGTGAGCCTTCGACGATTCGAACACGACTTGCTTGAGTTCCCAAACCACAGGTGACGAACCGTCTTCGCGGATGCGGTAAGCCCGGTCGAGTTCAAACCCGGTGAGCTTCTGGCGTCTGCCGGAGGTGGGCCAAAAGATTTCCACTGACGCGACGGCGGTGGCATTTCCCAGACCGATTTCCTGAAGCAACGGCGATGAGCCGAAGCTTCCGCCGCTGTTGACCGTCTTGTGAATGGACCGCGGGCCGTCGGGCGTGGTGACGGAAATCTTGATGCGCGCGCCGATGGCGGCTCGATTGGATCGGGTTCCTTCCAGCTTGAGTTTGATCCAGTGATTCTTGTTGCCCGGGTTCAAGAAAAGCGCGCTTCGGGCCCGGTCGCCGGGGTAGGCGCCACCCAGGACGATGAACACATCCTGGTCACCGTCATTGTCGAGGTCCGCGAAACCGACCCCATGGCCTTTTTGCAAATGTCCAAAACCGCCCGCCGTAGTAACATCCTGAAAGAATTTTCCACTGGCGTTCCGGAACATGCGATTGGGCATGACCGAGCCAAGGCTGGGCTCGCCGGTGCCAAGATAGAAATCAAGCCAGCCGTCGTTGTCGAGATCGCCAAAATTACAGCCCATCGTGAGGAGCACGTGGCTGAGTTTCATTGCCTCGGTTGCATCGGTAAATGTGCCGTCCTGATTGTTGCGATAAAGTTTTGGCGGGGTTCCTGCATGTGGCAGGTCAAGATAATCGGCGGCCACTTCGCCGAGGTTACCCATCTTGTAGCCCGAGACGAACAGGTCTTCCCAACCGTCGTTGTCGTAGTCGAAAAACCAGGTTGGAAAACTGAGGATCGGTTCACGGACTCGCGCACGAGTAGTAACGTCGCTGAACTTCCATTGGCCCAAAGCGTTGGGGCCGTCGTTGTGGAACAGCTGGTTCGGACCGTTCAAAACTGACAGGTAGAGGTCTGGTCGGCGGTCGTTGTCATAATCCGCGCAGGCAACACCTTTTACGATGGCCTTCGCATCCACTCCACAAGCCGCCGCCCATTCAGTGAATGTCCCGTCGCGATTGTTGCGGAACAGTTCGCAGGGATCGGGATCAGCCGGATCAGAGGTTTCGTTGCCCTTAAACAGATCGAGCCAGCCGTCTCCATCATAGTCAAACCAGACGCAAGTTTGCGAGGGACGAGCGCTGAGCAGACCCGCTTGTTCGGTCACATCGGTGAACGTGCCATCGCCGTTGTTGCGCAGCAGCGAACCGGGAATGCGGCCCTGTTTCTGATACCAGCCGCCGCGTTCGATCCAAACGTCGAGGAAGCCGTCATTGTTGCAATCGGTTTGCTGGATATTCAGGCCCCCGGGCAGCCCGCGCAAGCCCGCTTCCGTCGTGCGCTCTGTGAACTTGCCGTTGCCATCGTTATGAAAGTAGCGGATTTGGCCGTCCAGATGCATTGACGACGTAATCACGTCCAGAAAGCCATCGTTCTCGAAATCGTCCAGGATGCATCCGCCCGCGAGTCCGTCAATATCCAGGTCCAAAGCACCGGCAACATTTCGGAACCGGGGCAAGGCGTAATCCGATTCGAAGGCCTTGGGTGGAATGAGCCATTGCGGCGGTACTTTGTCCGGATATTCGCCCAGCGTCATATAGGCGATGTTGATCAACCAGCGCGCGCTCAGATCGTCCGGATGTTTCTCCAATTGCTCTTTCAACACCGTGACCGCTCCGCGCGAACCGCGAATGACTTCGTGGAACGCGGCGGGGCGCAGCGGAAAAAGGCAGGAGTCGGCATTGTGAAGTCGCAAACAGTTTTCCTGTTCGCCAAGGCGAAGGAGGGCAATGGCCTTGCTCATGCGGAAGCCAGCCTGCCATTTCTCCTCAGGGGGCCGTTGGAGCGACTTTACGAAGTCCTCAATCAGTTTGAACTGTTCGAGCGCCGCCTCGGGATCTCCGCCTTCCGTCAGTGTTTCAGCCAGGCTGTATCGCAGATTCACCGTTTGCAGGGCATTGGTGCTGCGCCCGATCATCGGCGCGAGCATTGCCGCTCGTTGTTCGCTCAAAAAGCTGAGTTGGATCGGATCCCGCGACTCTCGTATCTCCGCAAGCCGTTGGATCATCTTCCGTGTGCTTTCGGCCGGAGTCGGCAGCGAACGTAGCGCAGCGCGGGGGTTTGAGTTTGTAGGTACGGGTCCCGCAGTCGTGGATGCCGCACGAACGTTCGCGAAGAGCGTGCAAAGACCTAACAGGACATAATAAAAACAGACTCGCACGGTGGAGTGGAAATTCCCATCGGTGCGGAAACAGGTCAAGCCTTCTTCCACCCCAGGCTCAAAATGCCGTTCTGCTGGCTATTTCAAACGACTGATTCGTCCGTCCATGGAGATTTGTACCTCCATAGCGTCAGCCGGAACGTCCACGGTGAAAGTCTTGCCGCCCGGCCAGCGCACCCATATTTGCGTCGGCGGCTCGACTCCGCCGATTACCTGCACCGGACTGTCTTGCGACCAATACCCTCCGCCGCCGCGGACCTCACGGACTGGACCGAGTTGCTCGCCGCGCTTCAACCGCAACTGCACGCCGTAGCCCAACGGATTTCCGGGAGGCCCCTGCAACCGCACGCGCAATCCCGGTTTGCCTCGGAGATTTCTGAACAACCGGGTTTCCGCCGCGTTCTGGGTCACCACCAAATCCACTCTGCCGTCACGGTCGAAATCCGCCGCGGCTGCAGCCCGTTGCTCGCCATAGACCATGACGCCGCTTTCCGGCCCGGGCACGGCGTTCAACCCACCACGACCATCTCCTCTCAACCACAGGCCGCGTCCGGCATCGCATCTCGAAGTTTCCGGTTCTTCCGCAAAGAAATTCTGACTCAAGAACACGTCTTCGCGCCCGTCGCCGTCGTAATCTGCAACCACAATGCCGAACGCGGGCGCAAACTGGGCTTCCGCGGGCAGCACACGCTTTTCCAGTCTGTCGCCGCGGTTGAGCAACAAGATCGTTTCGAGACAGTTGGCCTCCAAATACTGAACGGTAGTTTTGTAATCTCGCAGCACTTCATCCACGCCGGCGTTGGCAAACGCCTGATGCGTCCCGAACTGACCCCGCAAAAACGGCATTGCTTCCGCCAGCACCTCAAGCCGCCGCCCTGGCACATACTTGCCCATCCCAAGCTCAAAATAGGATTCCAACACGGCGTGCATGCCTTGGCCGGAGAAGTCGCCGAAATACACGCGCAGGGGCGACGCGCGATGGCGTTCGTACTTCGAGTTTTGGCCCCAGTTGCTGGCAATAATGTCAAGCCGACCGTCGCCATCGAAGTCGCCTGTGGTGATTCCATTCCACCAACCTGTAAGCTGGTTGAGAGTTGAGGATGAAGAGTTGGTGGTGGTGGTGACCGGCGGGTTCCACGGGTGAAGTTTGCCATTCACGTTTCGGAATATTTTCAAAGGGCCCCACTCACATGCGAGCAGCAATTCGGGTAAGCCGTCGCCGTCCAGGTCGCTCCAGACCGCGCCGCTCACCAGCCCAACTTGTTCAAGCACTTTGCTGCTCGCTTCGTCCAGCTCCAATTTGCCTGCGCGGCTGCGGAAAATGCGTGAACTCGCCGCCTGTGGATATTTGCCAGCGATCATGCGCCCGCCAACGAACAGTGCCAGTTCATCATTACCAGCCAAATCACCCAACGCCAAAGGGCCAACGCTTTCCTGTCTGGCCGGAATGAGTCCGCTTGCGGTTCCTGCTATCGGGTCATGTACCAACACGCTTGCGCCATCCGCAGAGCCATCCTCGTAATTTGCCGATCCGCCCAAGACGACCACGCGCTCAGGTGTTCGCGGCCACGCGAGCACACCGGTTTGGTCGCGCGTCAACGGCTTGGCCGGAGTCGAAACGCGGCTTTGCGTGAAGCCACCCTGCCGATCGTTCATCAATACCGCTAGGGCGCCTCCTTTCCCGCCGCCAATCGCCAGATCGTCCCAGCCGTCACCGTCAACATCACTCCAGCACAAACCGGGACCCAACTGGCTCAATCGCCGCGGCAATGTTGGTTGGCGGGCGAAATCGTCGGAGGCATCGTCGTGGTGCTCGTGCGAAAGCAATCGGCTGACATCTTGAAAAAAGGGGGAATTCGTTGCCGCCGATTGCCGCGTAAACGGAACCGCGCCGGCTTCATTTATTTCATAAACGAAGTTGGCCACCGCGCCATTCACGACGCTTCGCGATCCGCGCGGCCAGTCCACCTCGATCCGCAACAAGTTCGTCAGCGCGCCAGCAGCAAACACGCGCAAGGGTTGATCGGACGAAAGATAACGCCCACCGCAGATCATCTGCTGGGATTGTGCGGGCACGGGCCCGCCATAAACGCGAATCTTTGCGCCGATGCCCCGGGTGTTGGGCGGCAGGCCCTTCAACATTACGGCAACGCGCGGCTTGGCGGCGTCGTTGCGATAAATGCTCGCGGGGCTGTTAAAATTGTTGGCCACCGCGTCCAAGTCGCCATCGTTGTCAAGATCCGCCAGACACATTCCTTGCGAAATCACGGCTGAATCGAATCCCCATACCCGCCCGACTTCGGTGAATCTTACGCCTCCAAGATTGCGAAAGGCGCAGTTGGGCGTGGCCAGTTTTGGGAATAGTCGTCGTTGCTGTATGGTAACCTGGGCCGATTCCGGTTGACCCCTGCTCGCCCGGTGCATGGCTTCCAGGGCGTCAACGTTCATGTTGTCGCGCGCAAAGCCGTTGGCGACGAGCAAATCGGGATAGCCATCCAGATCTACGTCCAGAAACATGGGCGTCCACGACCACTCGGATGCTTCGAGGCCGGCATACTGGGCGACTTCGGCGTAAGTGCCGTCACGACGGTTCAAGTAGAGCATATTCCGGGCATGTTGTGGCCGGTCCTGGATCCTGCCCGGTGAAGGAACTTCCGGCATGGAATTGGGTCGTTGCACCAGGCGTCGCTGATGCTCCCGGCTCAACATCTCACACACAAATATGTCCTCGAATCCATCTCCGTCCACGTCGGCAACATCAACGCCCATCGAGGAAAATGGGATTTGCCGGATGGCGGTCCAGTCCATGGCGCGGAAGCGCCCTTGTCCGGCATTAATCCAAATGCGATCGGGGGAGTTAAAGTCGTTGCAGACGTATATGTCGGGTTTCCCATCACCGTTCAGGTCGTGAAACATGACGCTTAATCCCCAATCGAACGGTGGGTGTTTCAACGGTTCGCCGGTTTCATCCAGGAATACACCTCCGGTCCAGGGCACCTGTTTGAATTCGCCTTTGCCCACGTTCCGATACAGTACATCCGGTTCACCCAGTTCCTCTTTGGCAAACCGGACATTTCCGCCCTCGTGCTTGATTTGAAATTGAAACCGATTGGTCCACTCGGGGTCGGTCAACGGTTTGCCGTTGATGGCGGCAACGACAAGTTCTCCCCCGACGGTCCTCAAACTGTAGCGTACGTCCCGATCAGCGATTGAGTTAAGCCGGTAATTCGCCACGTAGAGGTCCAACCACCCGTCCCCGTCATAATCGGCCAATGCCAGCGGCATCCCACCCAGGCCGACGTTGAGGACTTCCTTTGAACCCGTAAAATTGCCTTTGCCGTCGTTTACGAAAAAATGTGTGCCTCCACCCAGCGAATTCACAATCAGGTCCAGGTCGCCATCGCCGTCGAAATCCACCAGCGCCGCGCCGGTTACATCCAGATTCGGGCAACCAACGCCGGTCCTGCCAGTGATGTCCTCGAACTTCCAATTTCCAAGATTCCGGTAAAGGCGGCTTCCCGTCTTCAGCGCGCCGAAATAGAGGTCGCACAATCCATCGCCATCCACGTCCCCGGCAGCAACCCCGGAACCGCTGGGCAGAATCTGACTGGATAGCGTTCTTTCCTCAGAGAGAGTGTTGGCAAAATGAATTTGAGTTTCTTGAGGAGACAATTGGGTAAATCCATCCTTGCCGGCACCGTTCGGATGAAGTTTCACGCGTCGGAAATTCGGGCCATCTTCCCATTTGTAGTCCGCGCCGGTTGCCCGCCAGGAGAAACAACCGAGCATGACCAGAAGCAGAATGTGATTATTGCGGAAACGGAACACGGCAAATGCAAGTTTGGCTTTGGAACTTCGACTCCACCTATTCTGTGCTTTCACCGGCTTCCTGCAATCCTCTTTCCCGAAAATGGCGAAGACCGGATGAAATCATCCGGTCTTCGATGAATCGAACAATCAATGCGAAGTCAATTACGGCGACCTGGCGCGGAAGTATCTTTCCGGACCAGTGGAGGGTGTTGAGTAGGGACTCGTAGCCCCACTGACATCGGTGTAAGGCCCGGTAACCACCGCGGATGATTGCAGGACCCCTGTGTAAGTGATAATCGTATTCGCCCCGGAGCCGCTGATACTCAGGGTCGGCGTAACCACAGTTACTATGTCGCCGAAGTTGCGGAATTGAGCCAGAAACAGCCGGTCAAACTTCGGATCAAAGGGCGACGTAAAGACATTATGATCGGCACCATTCCAGATGTTACCGGTTTCCACGGCTATGAACGGTCCTACGAACATGTCCGCCTGCTGATCGGTCAGCGTCGTCGTGCCCTGGTCAACCCATGTCGTGCCGTCCATACTCCGGAAGCCACGGAGGGTTGAACCACGACGTTGCAGCCTGAGCCACGCATTCGGATACGTGGGCGAAGTGCCTGCAGCTCCCCAGCCCGAGGTACCCACGCCCTTCGCCAGCCGTTGATTCTGCTCATGCCCATTGTTGGGAGTTGTGTTCGCTGGCGTGAGCCCGGTCGGGTCGATGCGCCCGGAACTCCACAAAGTCTGGCTTGGGTTCACATGTGTTTGGGCGTATGCACTCGCATCAGCGTTCACACCACCCGTTCCGTCACCCTCACCCACATCCAGTTCGTTACGAGCCATCAGACCAACGCGCGTCCATTGGCTGCCCGGCTCGGCATAGACAACTTGCACTCGCACGTCAAAGTCATTGGTCTTCTTGGTATAGGCCATGGTTATTTCATCGTATGCCTCCCATTCCTTGCGGCCACCGTTCAGGATGTCAAAGCCATCCGCGCCAACTGGGATAACCTGACCCGGCCTCTTGGGTACGCCGGATTCCGCCCAACCGATGTTGTTGCCAACAGTGAAGGGCACGTCCACTCCGCCGGCGGGTATTTGATTGCCCTTCAAGTCGCGCACATTGGAAACCCGGGCAGTGTACGTATTGCCTGCTACCAATCCCGTCGTGTCAATGAGGATGCCTTTGTAGTCTCCGTATGAATTCGTCGGGAACGAAACCGTCGCCGTCGTGGCGCCAAGCACGGTGAAATTGCCGGGCACCAAATCGGCCTGATTGACGGCTTCATCGAAGCCGATACCAACTTGTACGCCCGCGCCGAACTTCGTGATCGCACCAGCGGCTGGTATGGGAGGGAAGGTATCAGGAATGACCGTGAGAACCGCGGGCGGCGAACTTGTAAGGGGACCTCGCAGTGTAAAGGCCACTGCTTGGTACTGAGCGTTATTATCTGCCAAGGCCACTGGCGGCGTTGCGTAAGGAGTCGTCGTAGCACCAACAACCGGGCTTCCGTTCTTAAGCCACTGAACTCCGAACAGTCCCGCCACTGGCATGGTAGTTACACCCACGCTAAAGGAAGCTGAACGTCCTTCAACTGCGGAGGCGGAAACAGGCTGTGTCGTAATGCTGGCTCTTTGCCCTGCACCGCTGGCCATGGTGAAGCAATTAGCGGCCGGGATAGGCTGTAACTGACTGGCAGGCGTGCTGTCGGTAGTCAAACGCCATGCTACTTGCAGAAAATCACCACCGCCGCCTTCTTTAATCAACGCAACAATAGCGTACAACTTGCCCGCTTCGAGGTGGATGGCGTCGGTTGTCGTTTCGTACGGCTGCCCTACTCCCGGGTTCGGCTCTTTGAAGCCTTCGCAGCAACCAGTCTCCTGCGCCACCGCAACGCCGGTTGCAGCCGTGTGGTCAGGCATTGCATTCGTCCCGCTTGTTGTGTTGGTGGAATTGATGAACAAGGCGGAAGCATCGTCACTACGAATGAAAAAGTGGTAGTCACCGGTCACGTCTGGCTTGACCCAACCGGACACTCTGGCCCCGAAATCGTTCACGTTGGGGCTTGTCTGCGCGAGGTTGGGACCTGCAGCAAATAACGTCCGGGTCGGGGCAGTGGGGGTTTCAATGGCAGCTTGCACCGCACTAACGGCCGTGCCGCCGATACCCTCCCAACGTTCAACGGTCAGGAATCCTTGTGTCAGCGTGGGCGGAGTGACGGGGTCAACAAACAGCGTGGCAGCCGTACTGGTGTTAGTAATGACGTTGTTGTAAACGACGGCGCGAATCTGCGCACCATCATCAGCCAAAACGGGGGTGTAAACGAGCGTCGGGTTGATCGCGCCGGCAATCGGCGTGCCGTTCTTCGTCCATTGAATCTTGGATGGCCCTTGAGCCACAACCGTAAATGTCGCCGTGCCACCTACAACGGCGAAAGTGTCTTGGGGGTTGGTGGTGATCGAACAAGTGTCTGTGTTGGGGGGAAATGCCGGCCCGGAAACCTGAACCAACTGAATGCCGGCCACACCGATGCCATCATTTATCTGTGCGCCAGCCCCGTTGTCTTCAATTAATTTCTTCGCCGTAATCGTAATCGTTCCGTTGGCGGCAGGCGAAACGTTCGTGTAGCCGGCGTAATTCGGTCCAAACTCATACGCCCCGGCTGTGGTCGAAGTAGCTGGCACAAACAATCCACCTGATTGCACGCTAAAATTGTTGATCTGATCAATGTAATACGTGGTCGCCCCGACCGTCAGGTCCATCCGGGCACCAGCGCCGTTCTCTGACGAGTACACGAGCACATTATACGTGGCACCCGCAGGAAGGTTGGTGATCGTGAACACCATGCGATCGCTGTTGTTTATCGGCGCCAAGTCCGGATCTGGGTTGGCTTTGATGATGCCCTTCATGAGTTTCTCGTCAGGCGTGGCAGTGCCGCCATCGCTGTTCCAACTATCGCCGGCGTCGTAGATGATCTTAACGCCTGTGAAACTCCCTGCGCTGTCGAGCAACGAAAGCGTCGTGCCGTCAACGACCGGGTCGCCAGAGTCAACGTTGTTCCAAGAAGACTGGGGCACGGCGCCAGCCGTTTCCGATGGCAACAGAATCGCGCCGGCGCCAGCACCTCGGCCGATAAAGCTGGCTCCGATTGACGCGCCTAACATTGAACTGCCACTACCTGCAAGGAAGCATGCCGAAAGGATTGCCAAGGGAATCTGGGTTGGGATTTTCATAAACGCTGGATAGCGATTGGGTGCTTTGGTGCGACTTTTTTACTACTGGATTTGTTAGGGACGTTTTCAATGAAACAAAATCGTTGCACGAATGCAAGAAATATTTTCAAGTTGGCCCTGAAAAGTGTCACAAGCATCGGTTGCCAAGCCACTCAGCCCTCAATCCTTGCCGGTTGTCACCGACTGCTCAACCCGCCCGCGAACTTAACGCTCGATCACTTTCGTCAACACTCGCGGTCCTACCCAGCGCGTCGTGAAATTTAGCATCCTGGGCGGGATGGTCCGCGCTCCAGGCCCGCCGTATGCCTGATCATCCATCCCCACGAACGGCAACGGCTCCACGCGCCAGCCTTCGCCTACGTGGAAATCACCATCTTTGTCCCATCCCACCACGTGCAAGAAAAAATCCCGCGAGAACCCATCCAGCTTGGGCGGCAACTGGTCCGCTCGAAAAGTCAGCGCCAGTTCGTCGCCACCATTGAGCAGGACCAATTCACCATCGGTATCCCGGACCAATTCGTCCACCGGGCCATAGCGAGTACACCAGCCGCCTGGCGTGCGATTCCAAGGCGGAGTTGATCGCGTTTGTTCGTATCGAGGGGTGAGCGGAAGATGATCCGGCAATTCTTCAAACTCGCCGAAGCCGTGCCAACGGAGATCGGTGCGTTCCGCCGCTAATGCAGTGTGTCGGCTTTGTGAATGGTCCGCTTTTTCGCAGAGCAACGCCAAGTCCCAGTGAATCTCAAACGCCGAGGTCAGGCGTAGCCGGCGAACCCCAGGCAGCAGTTTGTTTTCCAACTCGACAAGAATTGTTTTAGTCTTGCCCGAGGGCGCTCCGACATCTGCCGCAACGGGTTTCCATGAACCGTCAGGAAGTTCCGCTTCCAAGCGGGGGAAAGGAAACGGAAGTTTCGCGTCAAGAGACGCAGCGACGTTTGCCATCCCACCGCCAAAGCGCAGCCAGCCGGTCAGCGCCAACACCAAGGGCTTGTTCGTGGGCAGGTCACCAAAATCCATTGTTACCGAAAACGGCTCGGCCAGGCCGCGCAACTGAGGTTCGCGGAGCTTCACTGGCGAAACCATCACTTTATCACAGCGCGCCAAGGCTTCAGTCACATCCAACTGATCGTTGCGGAAAGCCCGCCTCGGCGAGGCCAGTGGTTGCAGCGTCCACAGTTCGTGCGGGGGAAAGGGTTTGCCCGGGCGCAGCTTGCTCGTCGGGTGGACCACGGTGCCGACCGGATGATCAACGACAACCAACTTCGCATGGTCAAGGTAAAGCACCTCTCTAAGCTCCTCAGTAATCCTGACCTCGTATTTACCGTCCTTGGGTGGGAACTGTTTGTCATCGCCCAAAGCCAAGAATTCTTCAGGGTCAGCTTCGATGTATCGGCCCTTTGCAACGGGAAGACCCAGCGGTGATGCGCCCAGGATATCCGTCACGAACCTGAATCGTTTCCCATCCCAAGCGTAGAGATAAGGGCACGAGCCGGCGGGCACAGTCAACTCAACCATCGGAAACGCCTGCGCCTGAACCTGCACATCCACTGCGGTCGTGGCTAGGTCGAACCAGTGAATCTTGAGCGCGTCAATCTTGTCATGCTTACCCACGCCGATCTCGAACGGCAACTTCTGCAAAGACCGCCGCGTGCGCCAGCGCCCAGCCATTACGTCCACTCTTACCCCAAGCCCACTGGCGTTCGACCGATTCCCGATCAGCCGCAGTTTGAGTTGTTTGTTCGCGTTGCCGCCTTCGTTTCGCAGGAATCGCAACCCGCCGGCCGTGCCCAAAACCAAGTCGGTGTCGGCGTCGTTGTCAAAGTCAGCGGCGACGGCGGTTTCGATCTGCCCGATTTTGTCCAGGCCTAAAGCCGAGGTCTCGTCCGCAAAGCCACCTTTTCCCAAATTGCGCCAAGCCCGAACCTCGGTTCCAAAACAAATGACATCCAGCCAGCCGTCATTGTCGTAATCAGCCAGCAGAATTCCCTTGGGCTGGGTTTTCACGGGAATCCGCCCGCGCGGCACGGCCCCGCCGAAAACAATCGCAACCTCGTCCGCCCCACCCACAACCAGGTCAGGCCGCAGGTCATTGTTCAAATCTCCGGTCGCGATAGTGCTCCCCACCGGCCAATCCGCGGGTGAGTTCGTTTCAACGAACGTGCCCGCACGTTGTTTGGGAAAATAAACAGGCGGTTGGTTTTGGCGGCTGATAATTACGCCGGGCAGGTCTTCGTTATTCCAATCTTCGACCGCCACATGCTCCACTCCCGACATCACCGCAGGCAGGCCGGAATTGGTCGTGTCCTCCTTGAAATAGAAATTGCCAAGGTTTCGGTGAACGCGCAGCCCTTGGCCATCCGGTTGGACGGTCAACAAATCAAGCCGGCCCGTGAAGTCCAAATCCGCCAGCCAGCCGTCGCGTCCTCTCAAATCCTGCAAGCCTGCGGCCGTCGTCACCTCCCGCGCCTCTCCGTTCGTGGCAAATCGAAACGCGTGCGAAGCCTGTTCTCCGAGAACGACCACGTCTTCAAAACGATCGTTGTTCAGATCGCCGACAAGGCAATCTCGATAAACCACGTCCGGCTTTCCCGCCAGCAACTGATCCCCTGGCTCGAATCGTCCGCCCTGATTGTTCAACAACCGAAAAGCATTTTGCCCCTCCATCACAAACAGACTGTTCCGCCCGTCATGATTGTAATCCAGCACCGCCATCGGCGCGCGATACTCACCCGCACGCGGTCCGAACGCCTCGGCGGTCGCGTCCCCAAAGCGCACTGAAATCCCGCGCGCGTCGGGCTGCTCCAGCTTGAACGCCATTCGCGGCTCGGTGTATTTGCAGACCTCGAATGGCCGCGAACCGGCGGGCCGGTCCGGATTCTTCGCCACGATCTGCTGATGCTTCTCCATTTCCTTGGCGGCATCCTCGGCACGATTCGCACGCTGATACAGCCGGCTCAACTGGTAATGCGCGGACGGATGCTCCGGTTCGAACTGCAGCATCGTTTCAAACGTGGCGACCGCTTCATCAATATGCCCGAGCCGTTCCTGCGCGAGACCCAGTTGAAAGTTCAACGCCGTGACGGCAGGCTCGATTCGCTGCGACTGCTGAAACGCCTGCACCGCTTGCTCGGCTTGGTTCAAATGCAGATGCGCCACGCCCATCAGGTAATAAGCCGCGCCGCTTTCGTGATCCAGATTCAGCGCCTCGTGGCATTGTTCGATGACCTTTTGGTCCTCCCCGGCCAGGAGGTAAGCATTGGCAAGATTCAACCGCGCATCCAGGCTTTCCGGCGCGAAAGCGACCGCCTGCGAGTAAACCGCAATGGCGTTCGTCGCGTCACCGCGTTCGAGATAACCCGCGCCGCGCGTCATCAGGCGCTCAAATGCATCGCCCTCGGGACGGCGCACCAAGAGCAAAACCACGCCGGCCACGAGCAGCAATCCGACGATGGTCCAGAGGAGGTGCTTTTGCATGGGATGAATCCTGACAAGACGCTGAAGTGTGCGCAACAGAAAGCCGATTCCAGATAAACCGCAGCCGTGCCCCGAGGATTCTTCGCTGGCAAGGTCCCCGTTGTCCCCGATTCGCCTTGGTAGCGACGCCAGAGAACGCGTCCCTCCCCTTTTTCCGCGTCACTGCCGGACAAAACCTCGACGGCCAGAAAGGAATTACTGAAACAGCTTCGGCGCAAACTCGTTCAGATACTCCCGCCATTTGTCCCAAGTATGCGCGCCGTCGGTTTCCTTGTAGATCACGTCGAACTGATGCTGCTTGAACATCTCCACCGTCGCGCGGGAAGTCTGGACCAGAAAATCATCCTTGCCTGTGGCGAACCAAAATAACTTGAGCCCTTCTTTCTTCTTCGCGTCATCGAGGATGGCTTTGTGTTTCTCTTCAAAGCCCGGGCCCTGCGCACCGCCACCCGGCCCCGCACCGGCGATTCCGAAAATGCCAGAGCTGTAAACACCGAGGTAGGCGAATTTCTCCAGGTTCGGAATCCCGATGTTCAACGTGTGCATCCCGCCCATCGAAAGCCCCGCCATCGCCCGATGCGCGCGATCCGTGTGAACGCGATACCGCTTTTCCATTTGCGGCATGATGTCGGCGGCGAACTCGCGCTCGAACTCATCCGTGAAGCCCGAACCGAATCGGAACGGGCCGGTGTGTCCGTGCGGCATGACCACCACCATCGGCTTCGCTTTGCCGGCAGCGATTAAATTGTCGAGGATGAAACCCGCGCGACCCACGCTGGTCCACGAATCATCCGAATCAAACGCCCCGTGCAGCAGATAAAAGATCGGGAATTTGTCACTGCCCGATTCGTAACCCGGCGGCGTGTAAACGTGCAGCCGCCGAAACCGCTTCAGCGTTGTGGACCAGTAGGTGACGGCGGAAACCGCGCCATGCGGCACGTCCTTCGTATCCATGAAATCCGCGCCGGGAACCTGAACAAGACTCCACGAGTTCTCATTGGACTCGCTCGTCTTCGGATTGCGTGGATCAATCACCGACACGCCATCCACGTTGAAATTGTAGCGGTACGCGCCGGGATTAATCGGGCCGACCGTGACTTCCCAAACGCCGTTGCTGCCCTTCGTCAGCGGTGTGGACTGGCCAAAACCCGTCCCCGGAATATCGCCGCTGCCACCGAGCTGCACCTTTTCCGCTTTGGGCGCAAGAATGCGGAATGTCAACTTGCGCTCCGGCGAAACTTCGGGCGAAACCACCTGCGGCCCGGGCTGCGCTTTGGTGTTTGTGCCAAATGTAAGAGCCGCCCACAGCGGCAACATCCAGAGTCGTGCGTTCATAATCGGCTTGAAAAGCGATGCGGATCGAGTGTGAGCAACACCGCGCCAAATGTCTTGGAAATTCTTTTGGAAATTCTTTGCGCCCGGTTCTCATCTCGCCAACTTTTCGCTCGCATCGCCACACCGTTTCGCCAACATGCGCGCGCTCCATCGCATGGAACAGGCTGCTACCAAACCTGCTTCAGCCACCGCGCCCGCCGGCGCGGATTCCACCACGTTACGCTCGCTCTCGCCGCAGCAATGGAAATCCGGCATCGCCGCCTGGCTGGGCTGGTTGTTCGACGGGCTGGACATGCACCTCTACACGCTCGTGGCCACGGCCTTTGTCGCCATCCTGATCAACGGGCAGTCGTTTCGCAGTGAATTCACCCAACTGGATACAGACCACAGCCTGGGTCTTTCCACCACCGAGTGGCAGAAAGCAGAGTCGTTTGGTGTCGCCGATGGAAACAACAATGGCAGCATTTCGCGCGAAGAGTTCGAGGTGTTCCAGGCGCGGTCGCACACCGGCAGTTCCGAGGTGAAGGAAAAGAGTTCGTGGATTCAGGCGGCATTCCTGATCGGCTGGGCGCTGGGCGGCGGATTCTTTGGCCGGCTGGGAGATTTGTTGGGCCGCTCGCGGGCGCTGAGCCTGACGGTGTTGACCTACGCGGTCTTCACCGGCTTGTCTTTCTTCGCGCAAACGTGGTGGCACCTGTTGATCTTTCGTTTCCTCGCCGCGTTGGGCATCGGCGGCGAATGGGCGGTGGGTTCGACCTTGCTCGCGGAAACGTGGCCGAAAAAATGGCGGCCCTGGACGGCGGCGGTGCTCCAGACGGGCGTGAATCTGGGCGTGTTGGGAGCGTGCCTCGCCGGAGTGTTGTTGGGCGGGCAGCATCCGCGCTGGATTTTTCTCATCGGCGTCTTGCCCGCGTTGCTGGTGTTTTGGATTCGCCGGAATGTGCCGGAGCCGGAAACGTGGCACGCGGCGAAGGTGGCCGGCCAACAACCGAGCGTGCTCGAATTGTTCGGGACAGGAATAAGGCGAACGACACTGCTGTCCATCGCGGTTTGCGCGTGTTCGTTGACGGCGTGGTGGGCGTTCATGTTCTGGCAGGCGCAGCATGTCCGCAGCCTGCCGGAAGTGGTCGCCATGAACGGCGCGCAACGAGACAAACTGGTCGCCACAACTTTCGCGCTCATCATCGGCATCAGCATCGTGGGAAATTTCGTCGCCGGGGCGCTCGCGCGAAAGATCGGCTGGCGCGGGGCGATTGTGGCGATGTTCGGCGGATTCGTCATCACAATGACCCTGACCTTTGGCCCGAACCATTCACTCGCGGCGTTGACGAAATTCTGGCTGCCCGCGGTCGGATTCTGGTCCGGAGTTTTCGGGCTGTTCACCATGTTGATGCCGCCGCTGTTCCCGACGCTGCTCCGCACCACAGGCGCGGGTTTTTGCTACAACATCGGGCGCATCTTCGCTGCGTTCGGCACCGTTTTCTTTGGGCTCGTCGCCAAAGTCGGCGATTATCGCGCGGCGCTGCTTTATGCGGGATTTCTGTTCATCCCGGCTGCCTTCGCAGCGATGTTCCTGCCGCGTCCAACGGAATCCTGATTACGCCCGGTCATGGCTACAAAAATACTTTGGGGAGTGATTGCTTCGGGCGGCATTGCGCGACGCCGGACCATTCCCGAGGGAATTCTGGCAGCGCGCAACGCCGAACTCGCCGCCGTGTTTGGCCGGAACAAAAAGACGAATGCCGCCGTGGCCCGCCAGTTTGGCGCGCGCGCGGTGGAAAGCCTGGACGAACTTCTCTCGCTCGACCTGGACGCCGTTTACGTCGCCTCGCCAAACCACGCGCATCTGGAACAGACGCGCCTGGCTGCCGCCGCCGGCAAACACGTGTTCTGCGAAAAACCGTTGGGCGTGAATGTTGCCGAAGCGCGGCGCATGGTGCATGTGTGCAGGAAGGCCGGGGTCAATTTGGGCACAGCGTTCATGATGCGCTACCACAGCCAGCATCTGGCCGCACTGCGTTTGATACAGGACGGCAGGTTGGGAAAACCTGTTTACGCCCGCGCGCAACTTTCCTGCTGGTATCCGCCGTTGCGGCGTGCATGGCGGCAAATCCCGATACTGAGTGGCGGCGGAGCGTTGATGGACCTCGCGGGCCACTGCATTGATTTGTTGGAAATGTTCTTTGGCCCGGTCGCGTCGCTGAGTTGCATGATAAACCACACGATTCATCGCTATGCCACAGAGGACAGCGGCGCTACTCTATTGCGTTTCAAAAGCGGGGCACTGGCAACCGTGGATACATTCTTTTGCATTCGCGATCACAGCAGCAAGAACCGGCTCGAACTCTATGGCTCGCGCGGCAGCATCCTCGCGCAAGACACCATCGGTCAGGGTTCCGATGGCAAAATGGTCGCGTTCCTGGAAGACTCCGGAAATCGATACGACGCGAAACAAGCTCGCAACTCTGGCGAAGGTATTATCATTGCTCCCAAACCAGTAAACACCTATCGCGCCGAGATCGAGGCGTTCAGCCAGGCGTTGCTGGACGGTCGTGACACAAAGGAATCTGCCCTTCAAGGTTTGCGCAGCCAAGTCATTCTGGAAGCGTGTTACCGGTCGACGAAGGCTGGCAAAGTAGTCCGCATTTCCGGCGCTTGAGCGGCTTGGTCCTCGGTGGTTACCAGCGTCACTTCGGGGTCGAAATCTGTCTGCGCCCGGGAGCGGAACAACCATATTCACGCCGTGTGTGCTGCCATTTGAGCGCATTGCTCCTTGAGGTATTAGGTTTCGGGCCTCTGTGATGGTCGCGGTCGCCTGTTGCCTCAGGCGTGGCTCAGCCGCGCCTGCAAATCGCGCAGGCTGCAAGTCATGTTCAGACGCGCGCCGGTTTTGAGGATCACCACATACTCACCAGCCGCCACCGGCTGCAGTTCCTTGATGCGGCTCAGGTTCAGGATCACCGACCGGTTGATGCGCATGAAGCCGGAATTGGCCAGCCTCGCTTCCATCGCCGTCATCGTCTCGCGGACGATGTGCTTGTCCTTGCCGACGTGAAGCACGACGTAATTGCCGCAGGCCTCGATGTGATCAATCTCGTCTGGCTTGAGGAACAGAATACGGTCGGGAGATTTCACGAGCACACGCGGCCCGCCGCCCGCGCCTTCGCGCCATTGGGAAAGCAGCGACGAGAGTTGTGGATGGGTTTTGTTGCCCTTCGCTGCGCGCAGTTGTGTTCGCGCGCGTTCCACTGCTTTGCGCAGGCGCGGTTGCTTGAAGGGTTTCAGCAAGTAATCCACCGCGCTCACTTCAAAAGCGCGAATCGCATGATCGTCGTGCGCCGTGGTGAAAATCACCACCGGCATTGCTGCGGCATCAATCGCTTCGAGCACTTCGAAGCCATTCAAGCGTGGCATTTGCACATCGAGAAACAGAACATCGGGTCGAAGTTGTTCAATACGATTTACGGCTTCGGCGCCATCGGCGCATTCCGCCACAATCTCCACGTCCGCTTCCTCGGCCAAAAAGGTCCGCACGCGCTCGCGGGCGAGCGGCTCGTCATCCACGATCACAACCCGCAAGCTCATGTGACGATGCCCTCCTCCTTCTCCACGGGAGCGGTTTCCGTTCGCGCCGGGAATTTTATGTTCACCACGACGCCGCCTTGCGGTCCTGGTGCGATGCTGAATTTTTGCGCCGCACCGTGCAAGGCAGCCAATCGTTCGCGAACGTTCGCGAGGCCCACGCCTGATCCATGTTCTTCGCCAGGTGAAAGTCCAACGCCATCATCCTCAACCGTGAGCTTCAACCAGTTTCCTTCTCGTGATCCGGCGATCCGAAGTTTGCCGGGCCGCCCTGAAGGTTCGAGGCCATGACGGATCGCATTCTCGACGAGCGGTTGCAGCACCAATGCCGGAACAAGGCAATCCATCGCTTCAGGGTCAATTTCTTCACTGACCTGGAGGCGCTCGCCAAACCGCATCTTCTGAAGCGCGAGATAACGCTCCATAAAATCCATCTCCTCCCGCAGCGGGATTTCCTGCCGGTGAGAACTGCTCAAAGCGATTCGCAAGAGATCGCTGAGCGACAAAAGCATTTCTTCCGCGGTGGCTGGATCGCGCCGCACCAGCGTGGCGATGCCGTTGAGTGTGTTAAAGAGGAAGTGCGGTTGCAACTGAGCCTGAAGCGAGCGCAACCGGGCTTCGTTCAACCGCGACTCCAGCAGGGACGCCTGCGCTTCGCGCTCCCGGTAACGGCGATAAAAAACGCCCGCGTGCGCCAAGCCAATCAGTGCGACATAAGCAAGACCATCAAGCGCGGCCGACCATTGGCGCGAGCGAAATCCCGGTGGCGGCAGGAAGCCCGCCCCGCCTCCGCGCAACATGTGCGGCAGATTCGTCGGCAGGCCGGAGAGAATCTCCGTGGCCGACATTTCCCAGTTTGTTTCGCCGGTGTCGCCGGAAATCAAAACTTTGGTAAAGCGATTCGTGACGATGCGGTTGGTGATACCGACGCGAGCGAACGAAGTGAATGATTCATCAACCTTTCCTTCAAGGGGGGCGGACTTTCTTACGGACGTATCGGTACTGTAGTTGACCATGACGATCATCGCTTGTCCGGCGCCCAGTTGGTTGGACAACCATTGGGACGCCCAGACAAAACCTGCACCGGTCGCGAGCAGAATGGGCAATCGCGTCCGCCAGAATGCGCCTTCAAAGCTGAATCGCGCGCCAATCCACAGGACGTAAGGCAGCAAGAATATCCACGCCAGGGCCCAGGGAAAATTCAGTCGAGCCAACACGACGTTTTCATGCAGGCGCACGCTCCAGGCCTTCACTTCGCCCGGGCTGACGCGAATTACCGTGTCGCCTGACCTGGCGGCGTCCGTTATCAACCACCAGACGGCGAAGGCCGCCAAAGCCGTCCAACCGACAAAAAAAGTGGCGCCCAACCATCGGCGTGATTGCGCCCTGGCTCGCGGCTTTCCGGTATCTGAAAGCGTGTCCTGCATCGAACTCTACGGACGGCGCGAGGATTTGTTCCAGCCTCGCGACCGATGGCGGGCATCAAACACCCACACGGTTCAAAAAACGAGACTGTATTGACGAAGCCGGCTTCCGACAGGACGAAGCTCGGATTAAGTGGGTTGAAATCGGCAGGCTTCCCGGAATTCTCCGCGACATCAATCTTCAGGCTTGTCCACGCGATCAATCACCAGGGCTGTCGCCGCCGGTTTGGGATTTGCGGCCTTGATTCGCGCTGCCGCGCCGGCTCGTTGGCGAGTTCCCAACCGCGGACACCGTAACGCTCACCCCAACCCTCGCGTTGCGCGGGCGTGCCACCAGGCCGATGACGCTCCGCGAGTTTGCCCGCGAACTCCGCCAAGTGAACAGCGCGAATACTGCATTGACGAATTCTGCGCCGTGAAAGATTAAGTGCTCGTCGAATGCAAGATGCTCAACTTGATTTATCGCTGCGCGTCGCCGTCTGCGCATGGTGCAAGCCGCGCGCGGTGGTTGGCGAAACTGGCTCGCTCTCGCATGGAATTTGTCCACGTCACCTGCGAAAATTCATGTTGGAAACCCAAGGCATCTCGCCAGAGCGCCGTCGTCGCGTGCGCACCCGCTCCACCACGGAGGATTCAACGCGAAAGGCGCTGTTGCTTTTGTAAGCAGTATCGGAGCGAACGCCGTCTGGGATTAAGCAGGCGAAAACTGTCGGCTCCCATTTTCCCTTGAAGCGTGATTTCCCTTTGGTCACTCTGCGGGAGAACCCAACACTCCCATGAAAAACATGAACCGCCGTCTCTTCCTTGGTGCTGCCGCGATGTCGGCAGCCACCCTCCCAACGTTGTCGAATGCGGCCGAGCCCGCGGCCGGATCGGTCAAGATCATCGGCCTCGCCGGCAGCCTGCGGAAAGGCAAATCCACCTACAAAGCCGTGGAACTCGCGCTTGAATCTGCCAAGACCGTCAGCCCCGCCATCACCACGGAATTGATTGAACTCTCCGGCCTGAACCTCGACCCCTACATCGCGGTTGGCGCCAAGAGTTCCGACCGACCGGACGATTTCCCCGCCCTCCGCGAAAAATTGGAGGCAAAAAATGTGCATGGCATTCTGATGGGCTCGCCGGTTTACATGGGGATCGTTTCGTCACCGCTCAAACAACTCTTCGAGCGTATGCTTGCTTTCCGTCAAGGTGGCTTCCCGTTGAGTAACAAAGTGGGCGGCGCCATTGCCGTCGGGGCCGGACGCAACACCGGCGTGGAACTGATCCTGCAACAACTCATCATGTTCATGCTCTCACAGGAGATGATTCTCGTCGGCGACGGCAAGCCGGGAAATCACTGGGGCGGAACGATCCAATCGCAAGGGGAAGAACTCTCCAAGGACGAAGGCAGTCTGAATACGATCAAAGGCGTCGGAAAACGTGTCGCCGAGGTCGCCTTGCGCATGGCCGCGTCAGCGAAATAGAAGAATCTAAATCGTCGAGCTGCGGGGACTGAACCTCAGGCCGCAGGTTCGTTTGTGAGGGCTTCCTCGCCGGTCGGTTCCTCCTGTGCAACCGGAGTCTTGACTCGCGAAACTGGCTCCTCGCGCGGCGACTGGTCTTTCAACTCCGCTTCCTGCGTGCCCGTGACGCCAAGCCATTGTTCGCAGGCGGTCACGAGATCGGAATCCGTCGGATAAACGGACGGCTTTTTGTTTTGCGACGCCGCCGTGCGTCCTTCGCAAATGTCTTCGTGCCTGAGAATGTTGGCGGAACGCGGGCGCAGCAGGCGGGCCCGGCGGTTGGCCAGCCAGCGAATGATGACGATGCCGCTTTCTGCCCGCGTGTAGCCCCGCGGAACGTTTGGCCTGGCGCCCAACTCCACCGCCGCCACATTGCGAACGACCTGCCACGGCGTCTTGGCGCCGAATGCATTTTGCAGTTCCGCGTCGGAGAGCAGCTCGACGACCTGCTGAATCTCGAGCTTGAAATCCGAAGCCGCGAACCAAGGCAGGCCATGACCGTGGCTCGAAAGATTGATGGCGAGGGCCCTTCCACTGACAAGGACTTCCTCCGCACTGACCGAACGTTCGCCGGGCGGCAGCGATTGAAGCTCGGCCGAATACATGCCGACGATGGAAACGAAGCTCACCCAGAGATCATTGAAGTCGCGATTGGGCATCACCCGCGCATCGCCGCCGGGCAAACCGAACGCCCGGGCATACACATTGCGCCGCTGCTCCGTCGTGAGCCGGCTCTGGTGTCCCTTCCAATGGCGGTAAAGCATCGCCCCGGCGCGCCCGTGGCCGACCGGCAAAAGTCCCTGGCCGAACATCGTCACCAATCGTTCTGCCACTTCAAAGAGGCGGGCCTCTTCCAGCATGGCAGCGTAATAGACCGGTTGAAGCGCGCGAAGATTCGCCGAAACGATGTCTCCATCCGTGGCCAGGCTTTGCCGAGAGGCGTTTACGGAGGATTTGCCGTTGCCGTTCTCTTGCCCAAGAGATTTTTGCTTTCTAGCCATACTCCAAAACCAGCATGTGGCATTCCGAAGATGGTTGAGTTACGTCATTCATTCAGAAGCATTTGCGATCAATGCCGCCAACTCCTCCTTCCTCAGGAATCAGTCCCCTTTGGCTTTGGGTGCAAGATCGCAGAAGGCAAAGCCCGCGCTCCCGACGCGAGAGCGGATTCTTGCTTCGTTGGGAACAACTCGGCTAGTCTTCGGCCATGAAGCCCTTTCTTTTCGCTACTGGCCTTGCCTTCGCCACCACGCTCCCAGTCTTTGCCGAAACGCCAAAACTATCCGGCGTCGGCGATGCGATGCAGGCGGCGATCACCAAAAACGAAATCGCCGGGGCGATCACCGTGGTCGTCACGAAGGATAAGATCGTCCATCTCGAAACCACTGGACTCGCCAACGTCGCCGACAAAAAGCCGATGGCTCCCGACACGTTGTTCTGGATTGCCTCCATGACCAAGCCCGTCACTGGTGTCGCGATCTTGATGCTGCAAGACGAGGGCAAACTCAACGTCGCCGATCCGGTCGCGAAGTATCTGCCCGAATTCGCCAATCTAAAAACGCCGTCTGGCAAGCCCGCCAACTTGACCATCTCGCAAATCCTCACGCACACCTCCGGCCTCGGTGAAGCCGGTGGCGACGCGGCGCGCCAGGCCAAAACACTGGCCGACCTCGTCCCGCTCTGGCTCGCGGCGCCGATGCAATTTGAGCCGGGTGCGAAGTGGCAATATTGTCAGAGCGGCATCA
>CAZCZP010000002.1:27787-49009 GCA_964502895.1 uncultured Bifidobacteriaceae bacterium | reverse complement strand
CCTTGGTCAAAAACGCGTTTGGAATGCGTTCGGCGCGTCGCTACCCTGCGGGCGTGCCGGTAAAACCGCTCAATGAAATTGTCCCAGTGCTGCAAGTGGCCATCGGGCCGGTGATTTTGATTTCCGGCATCGGCCTGCTGTTGCTGACGATGACGAACCGTTTCGGCCGTGCGATTGACCGCGCCCGGTCGCTCGTCCGCGAGTTGCGCGATGAACGGGAGCATGACCGCGATCAGGTGCTGGCGCAGGTGGCCATCATTTACCGACGGGCGAAAGTGATCCGGATCACCATCGCGCTGGCGGCGTTGAGCGTCCTGCTGGCGGCCGTGTTGATCATCTCGCTCTTCATGACCGCGCTGTTCCGGTGGGAAGAAGGGCTGGCCATCAGCCTGATTTTTGTCGCCTGCCTGGGTTCGCTCATCGCGTCGCTCGTGGCGTTCATTTACGACATTCACCTGTCGCTGGTGGCGCTGAAGCTGGAACTTAAACCGGTGAAACCGGATTTGGGTTGAGTCGCAGGCACATCGTCCTCGTCGTTGTTCTCGTCCTTCGTCCTCGATTTCCGGCTCTTGATGGACGAGGAACACAGGAGGACGCGGCGCGCGCCGTCACAACCGCCGCACGCGAAACTCACTCACGCCCACCCAGTGTTCGACATCCGCCAGGCCTTGATAAAATTGCAGGCTGATTCTCGGCTTGCCGTTCGCGGGCGCGGGCAAATCACATTCACCAACATCCTGCCATTGCTCGGAACCGGCTGGGCGAAACTGTCCGCGAATCGAATTTCCCTTCACCGAGAAACGGAGTTGAACTTTGGAAGCTTCGAGCGGAAGAATTTTTATCGTCCGCGTCCGGTCGTTTTCCTCGCGGCCCATGACGATGCAGAGTTTTCCATCCACGAGTTCTTGCCCGAGTTTCACCATGTGGCGGTCGTCGTAATACCAGACGAGGTCCGCCTGTTCGTATTGCGCCGTGGGCCGGTTCTCGAAAGTGACGGTGATTTCGATGCCGTTTATCCCGAGGTCTGGCGCGGGCCGAACCAACACATTTTTCGCATCGTTGGCGCTGCCCCACATGTTGCCGGGTTCGACGCGCACTTCGAGCCCGCGCTCGGAGACGCGCCAGGCTTCGCGATGTTCACGCACCCAGGACCAGCCGTCGCCGAGTTTGCCATTGAAGTTGTCCTCGAACAACACCTCGCCACCTCTGCTTGAGAGCGGCAACGAAGGAAGCAACGCAATTACGAGGGAAGGCACCAGAAATTTCATACTCATCACCTGGCTGGGATGATTTGCCCTTCGCGTCAGGCTGGCAAGCCGCTTTTGCCCGCTTTTGCCGTTTACACGCTTCGACGAGGAATCATAATCGCGCCAAGCCATGTGGCGCACGTTCTTCAGCGCGATACTTTTTTCTTTGCCGCTCGTCGGCACGTCAGCCGAACTCAACGGTTCTGCGGACAAACCGCTCATTTCTCTCTCTGGCGGGATCAACGACCGCAAGATCCTTTCCACGCTCACGGCGCAAGCCAACCTGATGTTGAAAGACGGGCGCGCAACGAAGTCGGAGACGCTGGCAACGCAGTTGGACCGTAGGCGTTGTGAATTGAAACTGGCCCGGCCCGGCAAGCAGCGTTTGTCAGCGGAAGAAGTCGCCAAAAAATACAGCGCCGGAGTCATTGTTGTCGCGCAACCCTATTTGTGCGATCACTGTGGGCGCACGCACTGCCAGATCGCTTCTGGATTCATGCTCACCACGGATGGCGCGTTCTGTACGAGCTATCACGTCATCACCAATGCCACGGCGCAGACAATGATTATTCTGGCGGGGGATGGCCGAATCGCGCCCGTGCGTGAAGTGTTGGCAGCCAATCGGGATACGGACCTGGTGATTTTGCGCGCGGAAGGTTCCGGGTTCACGCCGTTGCCGCTTTCCACCGAAGCGCCAGTGGGGAGCGTTGTTCGCGTGATCAGTCATCCGAACCAGAGATTCTTCTCACTCACGGAAGGCATCGTCTCGCGGCATTTCGAGCACACGCGCCGGCGGAAGACGGTTTCGATGACGGCGATCACCGCGGATTTCGCCAAAGGTTCGAGCGGCGCGCCGGTCCTCAACGAAACCGGCAGCATCATTGCCAGCGTCAACAACACTTTTTCCAGCTACTACGACTCGGACGACGAAGGGCACAACGAGAACCTCCAGATGGTTTTCAAGAATTGTGTTTCCAGCCGGCACATTCTCGAATTGATCGAGCCGCGGTGAGCAGCCGGACGGCCTTTATGATTCAGACTTTGCGCGGCGGAACGGGATGCGCCATATTCCCGCTCATGAAACAAATCATTGTTGGCTTGATGTTGTTGGCATTTGCCGGTTCGGCGCTCGCGCGGGACAAGGCGGACTTGGACAATCGAATCCGCAAACTCACTGCCAAATTCGAAGCCATGCAGTCCAAGCCGGAAAAGGCCATTCCCGCCGAGACGCTGCGCAAGGCGCAGGGCGTGATTCTGCTGGACCGCACCAAGGCCGGCTTTATTTTCGCGTTCCAGGGCGGCGGGGGCGTGGCGATGGTAAAGGAACCGAAAAGCGAAAAATGGAGCCCGGCAGCATTTGTCAGCGCCACGGAGGCCAGCCTCGGTTTTCAGATTGGCGGGCAGCAGACCTTTGTCGTCATTCTGCTCATGAACACGAACGCCGCGCGCATCCTGACGGATTCTGACATTGAATTCGGCGGTGAAGCGGCCGGGACTGCGGGCAACTCCAGCGGTGGAGTGGAAGGCAAGGTTTCCACGACCGAGCGTTCCATTCTGGTTTATGACGACCGCAACGGACTTTACGGCGGCGCGGCGATCAAAGGCGGCTCGCTCTCGCCGGATGAAGACGGCAACCAGATTTATTACGGGCAATACCAGACGATGGAAGACATCCTTTTCAACAAGAAAGTCAAGCAAAGCGAAAGCACCGCGTCGTTGGCGGAGAAAATCACGCAATACACCAAGAAGTGATTCAACCTTCTCGACGCGACGCTTGCGGAAACGCTACTTCGCGCCCTGATCAATCCACGCGCGGATCAAGCCGACTTGTTCAGCCGTCAACGGCTTTGCCGGTGGGCCGAAACCGCCTTGCGGGCCGCCCGGGCCGCCGGGTCTGCCGCCGCCGAGTCCAGCCGGCCCGCCGCCGGGCGCGTTGGTTCCACGTCCGGGTGGCGGTCCTCCGCCAGGAGCACGATTTCCCGGGCCACCGCCAAACCCGCCGGGGCCTCCGGGTCCGCGCTTGGGTGGCATTGCGATTTCGTCGTTCACTTGGGCGGCGGCCGCAACCAGCAGACTTTTCTTGCTGTCGCCGGCCACCACCACTTTCCCGTCGTCGCCGCCTTTGAGAACGGCTTCCAAGCTGTCGAGCCGCAGCCCGCCCTTTGGCCGTTGCTCGCCATGACAACGAAAGCACGATGCTTCGAGCAGTGGGCGAATGTCCTTGGCGTAGGTGACATTTTTTTTGTCAGCCACCGGTGGCAGTTTGCTGGTGTCAATTTTGTCGAGGTCCCATTTGTCATCCGCCTGAACGGCCTGGCTGGCAAGCGTAATTGCAAACAGAACGAACGTTGTGGTTTTCATATTCATGCCGAGTTACGCGGGCAATCTACCTGGAGCCACATTAAGCCAGGATTAAGTGCATCAGGAAATTTCTCTATTCCCGTCGCGGTAAAATCGGCGGCATGACTGGCGAACCAGGCGTACGGATGATTCACTTCGTCATCGGCAGAAAATGAATCCGCCGGACATAACCCCAGTCGCTTTCGCAGATGAGGATGTTGCCTTCGTAATCCATGGCGACGCTGCGGCCTTCGTTGATTTTCAATTCGGAAAGGTCGTAGAAGAAATAACCGTCGCCATTGTGCGTGGTGCCGCCGGCGCCGTTCACCAGCAAATGCATCGTGCCGGCGTTGTCCATGTACCAGAGCTGACAACCATCGTGCAGGAGGAACAAGTAGCCGCCCGTGGGAACCGGCCAGACACCGCGCGGGCCGTTCAGTCCGGTTTGCAGCGCGGAGAAGCCGTCGCCGCCGCCTTCGGTGGTGCCGTTGCCGGCGATGATTGTTTTCACGCCCGCCGCCGTCACGCGATACACGTAATGGCCGCCGCGATCCGCCACGACCAGGCTGCCGGAAGGCTCGACGTAAAATGCGCCAAGCTCGATGAAACCGCTGGCGAGCGTTTGCAGTCCGCCGGTGGGCGTCCACTTGCGGAGGCGGTCGGTGTTGCCGAAGTAAGCAAGCGTTTCGTCGTCCTTCACCCAGAGACAACGTCCGCCGCCGAGACCGGAGCTGACATCGTTCTTGGCGTTGAACAACGTGGTCATCACGCCGTTGGTGGTCACGCGCCGCACGCGGGCGTTTTCCGTGTCCAGCACGTACGCCGTTCCGTCGCTGCGAACCCAGAGCGCATTGGGCAGGTTCAATTGCAGGCTGGTGGCCGCCGCAGGGCCTTCGCCGTTGAAGCCACCCACGTGCGTGCCGGCGTGGGTGTGAATCGTCCCGTTGGTCGAGACGCGCAACACGGCATGGCTGTTCTTATCCGCGATGTAAATGTGACCCGCGCGGTCGGCCATCGCGTAATGCGGGCGCGACAAGGCAGCCGCATTAGCCGGTCCGCCTTCGTACGCCACATCCCAGAAGCTCACGCCATCGGCCTGCCCCGCGCCGGTGCCCGCCACGGTTTCCAGGAGGCCGTAGGCGTGAACGAAATTAGTGAAGCCTTGCGCGGTCGGCGAGACATCGGTGCTACGCAGCCGGAAGAACTGGTTCGTGGGATTCAGGGAAAGCGTCGCGTTGCCGCCCGAATTTGTGGACCAGAAGTTCCGCGTGGGCGACCATTCGTCTGCGAGCGACGCCGCCGTTTCAATCGTGCAAACGCCGGGCACCAACGCGTTCGTCCAAGCCAGGAAACCGGCGCGGTCAAGAGCGGCGATGGTTGGCCCTGTTGCGCCAAACGTGAAAGCGGCCGGCAACGAGCAGGCAATCAAGACAAGAACGACGATTTTGAACCGGCGTCTTCTTGCGATTGCCTGATGCGTCGAGCAACTCATTGATTGCTCGCGCCCGGCGTGGGTGACATGGGCAACCAGACATCGGCGTCGGCTGCCGAGCGTCCATAAGATATGTCGCTTGCCTGGCTGCCGAAACTGACGGTGTCCAGAATCTGATTGAAGTTGGCGTCCGTGTCCGTGAGGTAAATCTCGTCGGCCTCGGCGGAGAGTTTGAAACTGGCGTGCAGTCCGTTGGTGATCGCGGTGTCTTCGTCGGCCCAAACCAGGAGAAAGCCGTTTGCGGGAATGGTCGTGCCCGCTGGGAATTGCCATTTGCGCGGGTTGTTCGGCTCGTCGCTCAAGTAGCGGCCCGTGAGGCTCACCACGGAATCTGTGACGTTGCGAAGCTCGATCCAGTCATCGAACTCGCCCTGCGGATCGGCGAGCGTGCTGGTGTTGGAAGCCATGAATTCATTGAGCACCACGGGCGAGTTGCTCGCCGTAGTGATCGCGACCCGATAACTGTAGGTTTCATTCTCCGCGCGGGCCGGCGCAAAGCGGGCCGCCTGAGCGGTGTTCGCGCCGCGCGCTTCGATGTAATAGCGCACCTTCGTTCCGGCCGGGTAATCGGTGGTCGCCGCTCCGAAAATCCCGTCGCCCGCCTCGCCGTCGCCGTTCGCGCCATCGTCCAACATCTGCACCCGGGTGAATTTTCCATAAGGCTTGCCGCGATGATAAAGCCAGGCCGAGCCGAGGCCGCTGGTGCCGTTGGCCGTCACAGTGGCCGTGATGAACGGCGTGTTGGTGGCGAAGACCGTGCCGGCGGGTCCGTTCACGGCGTTGATATTCGGCTGGAGCGGCGTGAGTTCCGCGTGGGTCATCAAGAAGTTGTAGCGGTTCGTCATATAGACCTTCAGGCCATTCAGGTCGTTGGTGTAAGTCTGCATGGTGATGCCTTTGCGCGGGTCGGTTATGAGCGCGTTGACGCTGAGGGCATGAAAGCGGTTGATCAACGGCGTCATCGTCCCGGGATTGAAATATTCCTCCAGCACGGTGCGCATGTGGGCGAGGTAACGCTGGCGCAGTTCATTGTTTGGCAACAGACGATAAAGCAGGGGACGGTTGTTGCCGGTCGCTCCCTGCACCGGCGACAAGGAGTAATTCAGATTGCCGATGGCGGTGAACGCTTCATTGCCGTCGTGCTCGACCGGGTGGATGCGTCCGCTTTCCGGCTCGTAGTAAAACCCGTAGTCCGCGCCCTTGTAGAAATAACTGTCGTCGTCCACGAACAGATTCTCGAGGGCAAGAAACCAAAGCCAGTTGTCCACGGCAAACACGTCTTCGATCCGGTCCCGCCAGGTGTTGGTGGGGGTGAAGTGCAGCACATATATGGCGTTGGTCAGCCGCTGATACGCCGTCAGCCGGTTCGTAATCGAGGATTTGATCTCGTAGTGATTGGTATAGCTCCAGACACTGGCGTTGGTGAAGACGATGAAAGCCGAATTCGACCCGGAAAAATTCATTCCGCCCGCCGAATTGGGCGCGCGCCACCGGTCACCGTCCGTGCTGGGAAACCATTTGCGGATGAGTTGATCGTTCTCCTGCTGTACGAGCGAATATACACTCCACTGTGTGCCGTTGAAATAGACGTTGCACATCGCTCCCTGCGGACACGGCGTGTATTGGCTCATCACGGTAAAGTAAATCGGTTCGCGCATCACGGTTTCGTCGCCGGCGGCGTTGTTCAAGTTCACCGTGGTAAAGTCCATCAAGTTCGCGTTGGTGATGCCGAAGTCTATGTCCAGATTGATCGAGCGGCGCAGGCCCGTGTAGGAACTGTTACCCTTGAAGCGCGCGCCGATGTGCAGGTTCGTTGCCCCGTTGTCCAGCCAGAGCATCGGCAGATAAATGTTGTTTCCGGTGGTTCGGGCTTGATGCATCGCGTTGGAAAATGCCGCCGCGCTCGCTTGTGTGTAAATGAGGCTGACGGTGCGAAAAAGTGCAGGGTCATAAAGCCCCGCCGTTTGCAGCGCGCGATAATACGTCGGCGATTCCGCTTTCGCGCCGGCTGGGCGCCAGGGCGCGTTGGTTTCGTTGCCCGACAATAACGTGCCGAGATTTGTCAGCGTCGTCCACGTCACGAGGTCGGTCGAGGATTGCATCCACCAATCGTCGTCCTTGTCGCCGTCCACGCTCAGAGAAACGAGATCGTTGGAGATTCTCAGCATCACCGAGCCGTCCGCCGACCGGGCGCGCGGGGTGAACAATGCCAGCACCACCCCGATCAAAACAAAAAAGCCGCTCCTGAATTTCATCGCGTTCCTACTGTCCTCCGCTAAAACGAAAGACCAAGACTCTCATTGTGACGCCGAAAACCACCCGGAGGTTACCGAGCCGGAGGGCTTCATCGTCGGATTCGCATGCGCAAGTGACGCCGGCGTTTTTTGTTGAACAGCGCGATTTCATCCACTTTTTGACCACGCCCGGGTTGTGAGATCAACTCGCTCCGTCCACCACCTGGCAAACGACCGGGTTGATTTTGCGTCCGGTGTGCTTCTCGTAAACCCGTGCCACGGATTCCATGAAACTCTCCGCCTGATGATACGCGACGAGGTTGATGGTCGCGCCGCCAAACCCGCCGCCCGTAAGCCGCGCACCAAGGCAGCCGGGGTGCTTGCGCGCCAGTTCCACGAGCAGGTCCAGTTCCTCGCAACTGTTCTTAAGAAAATCGCGCGAGCTTTCGTGGCTCTGAAACATGAACTGGCCGAACTGCCGGTGATCGTCCTCGCGCAATGCGCGTTCCGCCGCCACCACACGCGCGATTTCGCCCACCACGTGATACGCGCATTCGTATTCGCGCGGCGAAAGCTGTTCCTTGCACGCCTGCAAATGCCTCAACTCGACCGAGCGCAGGTTTTTTGCCCCCAGTTTTTTCGCGGCGGACTCGCAATTCTGCCGCAGTTCGTTGTATTCGCCACCCACCAGCGCGTGCTTGACGCCCGTGTCGCAAACGATAATCGCTTCACCGATCATCGGGACCTGTTCGACCGTGAGGTAACGGCAGTCAATGTTGAGAATGTTCCAGGCCTTGCCGAACAGCGACGAAATCTGGTCGAGCATCCCGCATTGCACGCCCACGAATTCGTTTTCCGCCGCACGGCAAACTCGGGCGAAATGCATCCGTTCGATGAGCGGCAGTGGCGGGAGTTCGCCCCGCTCGTTTCGTTTGGGCGGCAAGGTTGCGCCCGTCTCGGTGAGGCTATACGGGTAGAGTTTTCGGACGGTGAGCGCCGTGGCGACTTCGAGCGCCGCGGAACTGCTCATGCCGGCGCCCATGGGAATCGTGCCGTGGACAGCGGCGTTGAACCCGCTGAAGTTGACGCCGCGCTTGCGCAATTGCGCCAGCACGCCTTTGATGTAATCAGCCCACCGCGCCGCCGGATTCGGTTTGAACTCGGTGATCCAGAATTTTTCCGGCTCGGGAAACACGGACGAAACCAGTTCGACTTTGCCATCGGTGCGCGGCGCGGAAGCGATGAAGATGTATTTGTCCACCGCCACGGACATGACGAGCCCGTCGTTGTAATCGGTGTGATTGCCCAGAACTTCCAGCCGGCCCGGGGCCTTCACGATGTGCGTGGGCGTATAGCCGAAGTGTTTTTTGAACAACGTCTGGACTTCGGCGTTGCGAACGGTTGTGGCGGACATGGCGGTTTGAAAGTTCTTGAGTGAAGCTTAAAACGTGATACGCGAGGCTCGATTGGCCGTTCATTCGCGTTTCACTCATTACGTGTCACGTCAACCGATCAAACTTTTTTGCCAGGGCGAAATCCTTCTCCGTCAATCCGCCTTCCGAATGGGTCGAGAGTGTGAGCGTGACTTTGTTCCAACGAATATCAATGTCGGGGTGATGCCACGCCTTCTCCGCGAGTTTCGCGGCGGCGTTCACAAACTTCATCGCCGCGACGAAATCCTTGAACTGAAAAGTGCGCGTGATGGCTGAACCGGTTTTTTTCCAATCCGGCGCCGACTTGAGGCCGGTTTTGATTTGAGCGGCAGTAAGTTTTGCCATGGGCAATTGATGTCACAGGGAGGTAATCCAGTCACGCAGGAAACGCTGCTCAGCCAAGCTTCGGCGGCTTGGATTTTTCCTCATTGCGTCGCGCCTCGCTCAGAATCCCGGCGCTGGTTATCAACGCCCACAACCAGGCCACGGCAAAAAGTCCGAACCCCAAAATCGCCCAACGAACTTCACGCAAGACGTTGCCCACCGTTTGCAGGTCTGCCTCGGGACCGTAAATGGAGGACCAATGGGTCAGACACCAAACGATGAACTTCAAGCCGAAGAACATCGTCAGCACAAAGGCGGCGAGCGTAAGCGTTGCCTGCGCATAACCCACGACCCGTCCGGCCAACAGCGAACCGGATCCGGGCAATCCCAGGTTGGCGGCGACGCAGCCTTGCGCCTTCTCGCGGGTCAAAGCATCACGGTTGCCGAGGGCCAGGGAGAATTTCATGCGAGTGCGAATTCAATCCGACCATCAAAAGCGGCCCAGGCCAGAGCACGATCCTTCATTGCTCAACGGCGCAGAGGGTTGCGGTTTCACGGCGCAAGCCAGGCGAACGCGGGAATATTCCTCAGAACCGCGAAGATCACCGCCAGGCCAAGCAGCAGCCACAACCATCTGGCGGGAAAGGCAAGCGTCGCACGCTGTCTCCGCGAGCGGGCAAGAACATAACGCGCCGCCAGCCACATCGAGCCAGCCAGGCCAAGCAGCAGCAGCGCGTTGAGGCGCAGCGCCTCGATGAAGTTGCCATGCAGCAACTCGTGCAGCGCCCGGGACGAGCCGCAACCCGGACAATGCAATCCGGTGAGCGAGTGAAAATGACAAACGGGATAAAAACCATACTGGCCGGGTTTGAAGAAAAACAAAATCGCGCCGGCTCCAGCAATGGCGCACGCCACGACCACCACGACCCATTGGCGGGAACGGCTGTTTCCGTCCATCATTTCTGGTGGAGCAGAGTCCCTTTCAGTGTCGAAATTCTGAATGGCACGGTTCATCGGGGTGCGACGTCGTCACTGAAATGAACTCTTCACTTCCGGTTTCAGCAGGATCACGAGCGCCCAGATTCCCGCGCCAATGTTAAGCAGGCAGCAACATGTGCCGCACGGGATGAGTGTGAGTATCGTTGTCGCCATGGCCAATCCATACGACTGAAGCTTCATCATTTTGATGGACCCGAACAACCGCACGAGCGCGATCCCGATGCCAACGACGTACGCAGGCACGCTGAAGAGAAAACTCATCTTCTGCTGAAGCTCAGCGCCCTCGGAGGACATGCCGGGAAACATGGGCATGGTCTGGCTAAAAGCGACAAACGCAATGCCGATCAACGACGCGACCAGGTCCAGAATCGCCAGCACCAGCAGAAAAATTGCCGGTCCGCGAACGAGTCCGCCGGCTTCCGGAGCCGGCCCCGGCAAAGGCGTCACCGGAGCTGGCGAAGCGGACTGAATCGTCCCAAGCTCGGGAAATTCGCCGAGCGTCTTCCACTCGGTGCTTCCTTCGGCCTGCACTTTGGTTTGCGCGTTGACGCGGCCTTCCGCGAACCACTGCTTCAATTGCTCGGTGGTAATCGGACCGTATTCCTTGCCGTCTGCTCCAATGATCTTATACATGGCTGCCTTTCAAAGGATCGCTGTAATGAAGAATCGCGCGCCCGTAGTCAAGGTTCCCATCGCAACGTCTCCAACTGGGATCGGGGTAACTGTTGCACCGAGCCGTCGGCAAAGCCGACTACAATTCTGGTTCTGGAATGTTTGTGCGCGTCGAATAACTCGGGCCCGCCCGCGGCATTCCAACCCGTCGAACTTTCGATGAACAACACCGTCTGCGGGTTTATCTCGTCATCCTTCAAGCCGTCGAGCTTCGCGTTGTAAGCAAACGCGCAGCGTAGGTTGCCGTCCGAGGCACACTGGAAAACCCGCGGCGACCCGACACTGCTCTGAATCGCGTCGCACCAGTTGGTGGCCGACGGGAAACGGTCGTCGTTATCAACGGCGTAGAGGCGCACCGCGAGGGCCAGTTGTTTTACGTTGTTGACGCAACTGATGGTTTGCGCGCGTTCCTTGGCTTTGGCCAGAGCCGGCAGCAGCATCGCCGCAAAAATCGGCAGCATCAGCAGAAAAATTCCGGACACGATGATGCCGGCAATCGCCAGACCGTTCCCTCCCAGTCGCCCCTCGCTGTTCCTGATCTTGATCAGAGCCACAATCCCGAGGATTAGTCCAATCAAAGCGGTGGCGCCACAACTGAATAGGCCAAGGATGCCCAACACCAGGGAAGTAATCGCCATCGCGCTGGTTTTTGCTCTTCCTGTCGCAACCTGACCGGATGGTGGCGTGAAAGCAGGCGGCGATAATTCCGCCGCGAACTCGGGCAACGTGTTCAGCAGTTGCCAGTCCGCCGCGCCCTCGGCCTTTACTTTGGTCTGAGAATTGACCCGCCCTTCCCTGAGCCACTGGCGGAGTTGCTCCGCGGAGATGGGGCCGTATTCCTTGCCGTCGGCACCGATGATTTTATACATGGTCGCTCCGTTGTGTGCGCTGTGGTTGGCCTCTGCTGACTGCCGGAAGTTATCCGTATCCGCCGCAGGGATTTTTAGCAAGCTCGGAAACCGTGCAGATCAACGCGATGCTCGTTCCGATCGAAGAAAACCACAAGCCGCGAACCGGTGCCATTCTCACGCCAGAATTCCCTCCGCCACCTTTCCAAACACATCCGTCAGCCGGAAGTCGCGGCCCTGATAGCGATACGTGAGCCGTTTGTGATCAATGCCACAGAGCCGCAACATCGTGGCGTGCAGATCGTGGACGTGCATTTGCTGTGCGTCTTCGATGTAGCGATAGCCAAGTTCATCGGTGCTGCCCCAGGTAACGCCGGGCTTGATGCCGCCGCCGGCCAGCCAGACGGAGAATGCGAGGATGTGATGGTCGCGGCCTGAGCCCTGGCCCATCGGCGTGCGGCCAAACTCCCCGCCCCACAGAATCAGCGTGTCGTCCAGCATCCCGCGTTGCTTCAAATCCTTCACGAGCGCGGCGCTGGATTGGTCCACGTCTTCCGCGCCCCATTTCATTCCGTTCTCGATGTCTCCGTGATGATCCCAAGCACGATGATAAAGTTGGATGAACCGCACCCCGCGTTCGGCGAGCCGCCGCGCGAGCAGGCAATTGGACGCGAAGCTGCCGTCACCCGGATTTTTCACGCCGTACATTTCGAGCATTTCCTTGGGCTCGCTCTTGAAGTCGGTCAGTTCCGGCACGGAAGTTTGCATCTGGAACGCGAGTTCAAGCTGGCTGATGCGCGTCTGGATTTCCGGGTCAATGGTGTCCTCGGCGAGAATGCCGTTCAGGCGTTTGATTTCCTCGACCACCTGCCGTTGCGTGCTCTGGCAAACGCCTTCGGGATTGCCGACGTAATGGACCGCGTCGCCTTTGGATTGGAATTGAATCCCCTGGAATTTGCTGGGCAGAAAGCCTGCGGACCATTGCCGCGCTGATACAGGTTGCTGGCCGCTTCGCCCTGCCGAAGTCAACACGACGAAGCCCGGCAGATTATCCGTCTCCGCGCCAAGGCCGTAGAGCAACCACGAACCCATGCTGGGCCGGCCTTTGATGATCGAGCCGGTGTTCATGAAAAAGTGGGCGGGATCGTGGTTGATCTGCTCTGTGTGCATCGAGCGGAGTATGCAGATGTCGTCGGCGATGCCGCCGATGTGCGGAAAGAGGGTGGAGATTTCCTGGCCGGACTCGCCCCACTTCTTGAATTCGCAGAACGGCCCGCGCGCCTTGAGTTCCGTGTTCTGCAACTGGGCGAGCTGCTGACCTTTGGTGAAGGATTCGGGAAACGCCTGGCCGTGAATTTCCTTGAGCTTGGGTTTGTAATCGAACGTTTCCAGGTGCGACGGCCCGCCGGCCATGCAGAGATGGATGATGCGCTTCGCCTTGATGGGAAAATGCGGAGGATTAATGATACCACGCCAACGTTCATCTGCGCGGGCGTTGCCGCCGAAGATGCCTGGGTTCAACAGCGAGGCCAACGCCATGCCGCCGAGTCCGTAGGCGGCGCGGCCAAGAAACGTGCGGCGGTTGATACCGCGTTGAAATTCTTGCAAGTCAAAATGCTTTTTCATGGCTGCAAATGAAGAAGGGCGGAGATTGCTCGCGCGGCTGCCGACGACTCTCCCTCTCCCGTGGGGAGAGGGCCGGGGTGAGGGGGAACGGCGTGTCCGATGTTTAGGTCGGCAAGCGCATTCGTACAATATCCTGGCAGCGGAAGCGGAGCGCGTTCCTGTAGAGTTCGCCAAATCGTATCGCGAATTGCATCCTTCTCGCGCCGCAATCGCGAATTCCAAAATCTAAGGACTTTAATTCCTCGAGCCTCCAACCATGCGTCGCGCTCGGCATCGCGTTGCTTTTGGTCCGGGATCCCGTGTTGCGAGCCGTCGAGTTCAATGTCTAGCCACGCCTTGAGGCAGAAGAAATCGAGAATGTGTGGACCGAATTGGTGTTGTCGGCGGAATTTGTATCCAGCAAAACGACGGTCACGAAGCCAACTCCGGAGCAACCGTTCAGCCCATGTGTCTCTCTTTCTCAGTATGCGGGAAATCTGAACCAAGTTCCGGGCAGGCTTGGAATCTTCGCCGGCCGGTTTCTCCTCACCCTGACCCTCTCCATTGGGGAGAGGGAATAGGTTTTGTCGTCTCAGGGAATTTGACGGCGCTTTTGATTTCTCCGCCATGAGTTAGTATCGAGTAATCGTCTCGTGCAGATTCAGGATCACGCGGGAAACCTGCGTCCATGCAGCAAGCTCGGTTGCATCTGGGACTTCCGGCGTGGGCGCGTGGCCAACTTTCATCAGCTTGGAGGATTCGCCAGCATCCGCGCGATAATGCTCTCGTTGGGCCGTGAGGAAACTGAGGAGCGAGGACTTTTCCCTGGCCTTCGCGGGCCGGGCGAGCGCGCGTTGAAATGCCAGGTCAATGCGTTGCTCGTCGGAATCAGCCTTTGCCACGAGCAGCCGTTGAGCAAACACGCGCGCCGCTTCTACGAAGCTCGGATCGTTCAGCAGCGTGAGCATCTGCTGTGGCGTGTTGGAAACCACGCGGCTGGCCGTGCATTCCTCGCGAGATGGCGCGTCGAAGTTCGCCAGCATCGGTTGCAGGAACGTGCGCTGCCAATGCGCGTAGATGCCACGGCGATACTGTCTTTCGTCCTTCTCCGGAAAGTAGTCGCGGTCGGGGAATTGGAGGTTCGCGTAATAACCCGGCGGCTGATAAGGATGCGCGCTCGGTCCGCCGAGATCGAGGTTCAGCAAATCCGCGATGGCAAGCGCATTGTCCCGAACGAACTCCGCTTCAAGTCTTCGCGGATTCTGAGCAGCCAGCAGACGATTCGCTGGATCAATGTCCTTGAGATCGAGACGTTGATTGGAGCTCTGCCGATACGTTGAGGACATCACCATCAACTTCACGAGGTGCTTGGTGTTCCAACCGGTATCCATGAACTCGACGGCGAGCCAGTCCAGCAACTCGGGATGCGAAGGCGGTTCACCCTGCGCGCCGAGATCGTCCACAACAGTGGAGAGGCCACGACCAAAGAACTCCTTCCAGTAACGATTGACGACCGTGCGCGCGGTGAGCGGATTGTCGCGCGAAACCAGCCAGCGCGCGAGGTCCAGCCGTGTAAGGCGCCGACTCTCGTATTTGAGCGGTTGAGCGAGGAAATGCGGGGTCGCAGGCTCGACAATTTCTCCGCTCTCGTCCTGCCAGTTACCGCGAGGCAGGACGCGCGTCACCATCGGTTCGCGCGATTCAACAACCATCGTGAAGGCACGACCCTCTCGGCACTCGCGAACGTCCGCCAAAAGTTTCTGGACCTTCGCCAATGCGTCACCGTCCCAAGCGGTGCTCAAGAGAAAAGTCTGATTCACCAATTCGCGTAGTGCTTTTGAGGGAGATTTTTTCGCCAGCGCCTTCGCCAGAGTTTCCCCGCCGCCGGCTTGCAGTGGGTCGGCATCAGCAAACGGCGTCACCGAGATTTGCGCCGAAGCGAGGTTGGCGTTGCCCAGATTCACGATCAACCGGTCGCCCTCGGAAACCCTGACCGGCTTCGCGAGCACCCACACGGCGGTTTGTGAATCGTGTCCGGTCGAAATCTGCCATCGCCCGGTCACGCCGATGATCGGCTGGCTCATCGCGAAACGGTCCTGTTTGTGATCGGCCTCGGCGTGGTAAAAGTCGAGCTTCGTTTCCTTGGCGTCCTGGCCGGATTTCAGGCTGGCCGAAAGCGCGATGCCGGTGCCTTTGAATTTTTTAGGGCTGGCGTTGGTGCTGGGGTCTTCGTGAGGAGTGATTTCCAGTCGAATTGCAGCGAGCCACATGTTGGAAAGTGGTAACGTAACGCGTGTAGATTCCTTCGCCGCGTCGCTGAACGTGATTGTCGCGTCGGCTTGAACCACGAAATTTGTTGCAGGCACGGCGTTGGTGTCTTTCATTTTCAACGCCACTTCAGGCATGGGACTCGACCAGCCAGCGCGAGACTGTTTCAAAAATGCAAGACTCGCCTTGCGCCACTCATCAAACAGCGCGCGCTGTTCCGCGTTTGTCTTCAACTTCGATGCGGCAACTCCGATCACGTCCTCGATTTCGTTGTGGAGCTTTTGGACGCGCTTCAGCAGATAGGGACTGTCCACGACGATTTCCGGCGGGAATGGATGATCGTTGCCCACGCCTTTGAGGTCGGGATTTGGCGTGTAATCGTAGTCCGCATAGACGCCCCACTGCTTGAGATCGGCAAAGAACGCCTCCATTGCATAAAAATCCTTTGCGCTGAACGGGTCGTACTTGTGGTCGTGACATTCAGCGCAACCTATCGTTGAGCCCAGCCACGCCGCCGCAACGGTGCGGACCCGGTCGGCTCGATACTTGGCGAGGTACTCCTTCGCTTGCGCGCCGCCCTCGCGTGTCATCATGTTCAAGCGGTTAAAACCGGTCGCCACTTTTTGCTCCGCCGTTGGATTCGGCAACAGATCGCCCGCGAGTTGCTCGATGGAGAACTGATCGAATGGTTTGTTGTCGTTGAACGCATTGATCACGTAATCGCGATAAGGAAAAATATTCTGGTTCTGGTCGCCGTGATAGCCAACGGTGTCCGCATAACGCACCACGTCCAGCCACGGCACGGCCATGCGTTCGCCAAAATGCGGCGAAGCGAGCAGACGATCCACTTGATGCTCATAGGCATTGGAGCTTTTGTCCTTCAGGAAGGCAGCAACATCCGCAGGCGTTGGCGGCAGGCCGGTCAAATCCAGACTCAGGCGTCGGAGCAATGTACGTTTATCGGCTTCGGGCGAGGGTCGGATTTTTCGTTTCTCCAGTTCAATCAGGATGAAGGCGTCAATTGGATTCTGCGCTTCGTTCCGGCGTGTTTGGGGATTTCGCAATTCGGGGATGGGCGGCCGCTCCGGCCGGATGTAAGCCCAATGCGGTTGATATTTTGCACCCTCGGCAACCCATTGCTTGAGCAGATTCTTTTGAGAGCTGGTGAGTTTCTTGTGCGAATCAGGCGGCGGCATCAAGTCGTCTTTGTTGGTTGTAAAGACGCGGCTGACCAATTCGCTTTCCTCCGGTTTGCCCGGAACAAAGGCTTTTCTTTCCAAAGCAACCTTGCGGACATCAAGGCGCAACTTCGCTTTGCGCGTATTCTTGTCGGGTCCATGACACAAGAAACAGTTCTCCGAGAGGATGGGACGAATATCGCGATTGAACTGGACGCTCTTCGCTCGCGATGTGGCAGGCGCGAAGACCAGACTAAAGGTTGCGAGAATCAGAGAGATAACTCGCCGCGCGCGGTGATGGCCGATGCTCATAACTGTATGCCCCACAAGCCGGGCGCAAAAAGCACGGGCCGTGTATCGAGCGCCACTTGCAGGGTGCGCTGCAAATTTCGACACAGCCGGACCCGCAAAGCAAGCTTACTGGTATCAAATCGCGAACGCTTTTCTTCGCGCTTGGCTTGCGTTGGCCGGCTCTCTACATTGACGCGCGATTCGCGCTTGCGAGCCAGCCCTTGTTCGTGGCGCGAGTGGACGCTGCAGACCAGATTTCTGGCCCCTGCAGGTGTCAGTGATGGCAGTTCGGAAGCAAGGGCTGGGTTGGAACTGGCTTATGAAAGAGTATCAAGCGGGTGACATTCGCAACTTCGCAATCGTGGGGCATGCTTCTTCAGGAAAGACGATGCTCAGTGAGGCCATGCTGGCGTGCGCGGGCGTCATCAATCGCATGGGCAGCATCGCCGGCGGCACGACCGTTTCCGATTATCACGACAGCGAAAAGAACCGGCAGATTTCCGTGTCGGCCTCGCTGATGCATCTCGAATGGCTTGGGAAAAAATTCAACCTCCTCGATTGCCCCGGTTATGCGGATTTCATCAGCGAAGGGCTTGGAGCGTTGCGCGTGGGCGATTTCGCGCTGGTTGTCGTGAACGCCACCCACGGCGTCGGCGTCGGCACGGACGCGGTCTGGAAATACGCCACGCAATTCGGCATCCCGAAAATGATCGTCATCAACGGGCTCGACAAGGAGGAGGCGGACTTTGACAACGAGTTGGTCGAGTTGCGCGCGCATTTTGGCGAGCGGGTGTTTCCGCTCGCCATGCCCGTAAATCCCGGGCCGGGCTTCAATCAGTTGCTCGACGTGATTCGCAGCGAGGTCATCACCTACGCAAACGATCGGAGCGGCAAATTCACCGAAGCGCCGGCGACGGGCGATTGGGCGCAACGCGTCGGCCAGGCGCATGAGAAGTTGATTGAGTACATCGCCGAATCCGACGACACGCTGATGGAAAAGTGGATGGAGAAAGGCACGTTGACCGAGGATGAATTGCGCGCAGGCTTGCACGCGGCAATTCAAAAGCAGTCGTTCGTGCCGGTGTTCTGCACCTCGGCCGAAAATAACATCGGCGTGGCGCGACTCATGGATTTCATCGCTAAATACGGATCGTCGCCTGTGGATCGCCAGAGGGTCAAGGCACTCAGCGCGGACGGCAAGGAAGTCGAAGTGTCCCTCACCGATCCTGATCCAGTTTGCTACATTTTCAAAACGATGAGTGAGGCGCAGTTCGGCGAGCTTTCATTCTTTCGCCTGTATTCCGGGCAGATCAAGTTTGGTTCGGAACTTTACAACACGGACCGGCGCAGCACGGAGAAGATCGGGCAGATTTATCTGCTCAACGGCAAGTCGCGTGAGACGGCGCCCGTGCTCCACGCCGGGGACATTGCCGCCGTGGTGAAACTAAAGGATACGCACACTGGCAACACGCTTTGCGCGCCGAAGCGGCCCGTGTCGCTTCCGAAGGTGGAGTATCCGCGGCCCAACATTCACGCCGCGCTCAAGAGCACCGGCAAGGGCGAGGAAGATAAAATCGCTTCAGGTTTGGCCGCGTTGCATCACGAAGACCCGACCTTCCTGCATCACGTGGATGGCGAGTTGCATCAGACGGTGTTGTCGGCCCAAGGCGAGTTGCACCTTGAAGTGATCGCCGACCGATTGCGACGGCGTTACAACGTTCATGTGGAATTGTCCGAGCCGCGCGTGCGCTATCGCGAAACCATCAAAGGGCGCGGCGAGTCAAAGTACCGCCACAAGAAACAAACGGGCGGCGCGGGCCAGTTCGCCGAAGTGTGGATGCGCATCGAGCCTAAGCCGCGCGACACGGGAGTGGAATTCACCCAATCGCTCGTCGGCCAGAACGTGGATCGCGTCTTTGTGCCGTCGGTGGAGAAGGGCGTATTGAAAGCGTGCGAGGAGGGCATTCTGGCTGGCTACCGCGTGGTGGATGTGAAGATAGATTTTTACGATGGCAAGATGCACCCGGTGGACTCGAAGGATATTGCCTTTCAAATCGCCGGTTATTTTGCGTTCAAAGAATCGTTTGCAGCCGCGCGGGCCTGCATGTTGGAGCCCATTCACATCGTGGAAATCCGCATCCCCGAAGATTGCATGGGCAAGGTGATGGGCGATCTCTCGAGCCGGCGGGGGAAAATTCAAGGGATGGACGTGGACGGAAGTTTCCAAGTCATCAAGGCGCACGTGCCGGCCAAGGAACTTTACCGGTATTCCAGCACGCTCCGCTCACTCACGGGCGGGCGCGGCGTGCATACGGACGATTTCAGCCACTACGAAGAGATGCCCCGCGAAGCGGAGCAGAAGCTCATCGAAGAGAGCAAGAAGCACCGGCAACAACAGCAGACGGAATAAAGGCGCAATCCGCCGAACCGCTCCCGAGGCAAAATGGGCGCAATTTGCACGAACCGCCGGGCCGGCGCGGTGCCGGGCCATGCCACGCTGTGGCATACTATCCGCTAAACCAATTCAACACCACGCCGCAGCGGCGAGGGGTGACACATTTTGCTTTGGCGGTTGCCTGAAAATCTGGCAAAAGTGTGCGAGTTTGGAGCAATTCAAACGGGCCGGACGATTGGTATGGGAATGTTAAGACTAAAAGGGAAAAAGACGACGCTGCCTCCTGCGATTCCGCAAACGGAGAAGCCCCCGTTCGCACCTGACACCGCGGCAGCGTTGCCGGAAAACTCCACGCTCCAGGCGCTTGGCCGAAATCGCAGGATTCTGGTGGTGGATGACAATCCGGTGGTGCTCAAAGCTTTTGAACTCAAATTGAAGGCCAACGGATTTGCCGTCACCACCGTCACCAACGCCGCCGGCGTGGCCAGCGCGGCCGACACCGCCAAAGCCCAATTGATTATTCTGGATGTGAACTTTCCATCGGGAGCCGGCCCGGATTGGAGCGGGTTTACCGTCATGCAATGGCTGCGCCGATTTCCCGAACTGGCGGCCATCCCAATCATCCTGATTTCCGGTGAGGATGCCGCGACGCATAAGGAAAAGGCCATGGCGGAAGGGGCGGTGGCGTTTTTTCAAAAGCCCGTCAACTATCAGGAACTTCTGGCCACGATCTTGCGCGCGCTTGACGGTGGCAAGTGACGCTTGGCAGAGCCGCGTCGCGCCGTTTTTTGAATTTTCCACTTACTACTGGGTGTTGCGTTCCTTGCCAAAGCGCAACGATCCAACCTACATTCACCCTTGATATCTCTCACCGGGCGACTGATGCTGTACGCCAGCTTCAGTCTCCGTAAAACAAATCCGCGCTCCATGAAAAGAATTCTCTGGAACCAAAGGTTCGGCACACAGCGAATGGCGTTTCTGAAAATCTTTGGCCTCGTTCTGCTGAGTCTGTTGATCGTCGGATGCCCGGCCGGAAAGCCAAAGTCCGGGCCGCCGCTCAAGGGAAAGCTCGTCATCAAAGGCTCGAACACAATCGGCGAAGAGTTGGGCCCAAAGTTGATCGAAGAATACAAGAAGGAGCAGCCCGACGTGGTGATCGAACTTGAATCGAAAGGAACGGCCTCCGGATTCGCCGCACTGCTGGCCGGTGAATGTGACATCGCAGCCGCTTCGCGCGTGGTGAACCAGGATGAACTGACGCAAGCCCGCGCTCGCGGCGTGGAATTCAACCTGCACACCATCGGCTCTTACAGTGTCGCCGTCATCGTCAATGCCGCCAATTCCATCACCAACCTTTCACGCGATCAGGTCCGCGACATCTTCACGGGAACAGTAAAAAACTGGAAGGAAGTGGGCGGCTTGGATGGCCCGATAAACTTGCATATCCGCGACGCCATCTCCGGAACGCCCCTGGGTTTTCAGGAACTGGCGATGGAGAACAAGCCCTATGCGTCGGCCACCAGGGCTTACACCAACTATGCGGGGATTGAACAGGCCGTCGCCGGGGATCCGAACGGAATTGGCTATGCAAGTCTGGACCAAGCCGACAAGCCCGGAGTCAAACCGGTCGCGATTCGAGGCGTGCCGCCCAACGCAGTTACCGTAAACGAAGGCCAGTATCCCGTGTCACGGGTTCTGCGCCTTTACACCAATAAGACCAAAGAAACGCCGGTGGCTCTGGATTTTATCCGGTTCGTTCAATCCGAACGTGGGCAAAAAATCCTGAGCGAAATGGGGTTTGTGCCGCGGCTTTGAATTTTGCCTGAATGAAGCAGCACGCTGTCAGAAGAACGCTCGTGTGACTTAAGGAAATGCCACGCGGTACGGCGGATTCCA
>CAZCZP010000002.1:20035-27687 GCA_964502895.1 uncultured Bifidobacteriaceae bacterium | reverse complement strand
GTCAGAAGAACGCTCGTGTGACTTAAGGAAATGCCACGCGGTACGGCGGATTCCAAATCACGTCGCCCAACAACGGTTCGTTCCCGTTCGCCTGCTCCTTTTTGATAGCCGACTGCTTGAAGTAAGCCGCGTGACCATCCATGAAATTCAGCACGCCGCCTTGCTTGTTATGACGCGATGGAAACGCCCGCCACCGGGCCGCCGGGTTGACGGAGTAAAAAGTGTTGCCCACGCTGAAGCCTTCGGTGGAGTTAAAAACCGAATCCGTAAGCAGCACGGTTGCCGTCGGCTTGGCCAGTCCGCCAAGCTTGGGCATCACCGGGTAAGGCAACGTGGATGCGCTCACGCCGGGGTTGGGATCGCCGGGGTTTTTTTTGAGGTCAATGTTCATAACGTAGCTGAAGAAGCCCTCGGCGCCACCACCGGACAGACTCGCCAAGTCCCCAGCGCTCATGGTCGCGGACGGACAATGCCATATTTTCCCCCTGCCGCCGGGAAAGGGAAGTTTCGCGGCCATGTTGCCTCCTGGATCATTCCAATATTGGTCGAGCGTTCGCTCCCCCACCATCGGAGGAAGCAGGTTGAACCAGGCATTTGGATCAGCATGCGCGCCGCTGGACCCCGGATAAGTTCCCGTTGCGCTCATGCCATCGCGCGGAATCCCATCCCGATAATCACCCGCATACAGATTCATCGCCAATCCCCACTGCTTGAGATTGGACAGGCAATTGGTTTGCTTGGCTTTGTCCTTGGCTTTCGCCAAAGCGGGCAGAAGCATCGCCGCCAGAATCGCGATGATGGCAATCACTACCAGTAACTCAATCAGCGTGAAGGCACTTGGAGTTTTGCCATTGGGTGAGGTCACAGATTTCACGGTTGGCATGTGTTAACGGGCTTCGCTTGCCGTCAGAGATTACTCATTTTCAGGGGGCCAAGCAAGCGCGCTGGATTGCTTCATTCACGGACTGGTTACGCGGTAAAATTTCTGGCCGTCCTGGGCCTTGAGGTCAACGTAAACACCATTGGTGGTTGAGAACGTCAGGCCGGTGGACGGAACGTTGGTCAGTTGGCCGCGGATTTCACCACCTGGGAAAGTCGAGTTGTGGATGTTCATGTAAAGCAAGCCATTGGTCAGGTAGCCGATCTGCGTCGGGGTGATGGCAAACGATTGTTCCGGGATTGAACCCGAGGTCGCCGCGGGCACGCCGGTGAATGGAAAGATCACAGACGCATTGGTGCCCGCGCCGGCCGGACCGTGAATGTGCCCGGCGGTCGCGGGCGCCGTCAGCCCGGAAAAACTCACATTCACCGTGATGGTGCTCTGGTCGGGGCCAAGCACCACCGTGCCGAAACCTTTGGCCGTTGAACGAGCCGGTGGAACTTCCTCGGCTCCGAGCAGCGTCGTCTGAAATGTCAATTGTGGTGCGTAAGGCCCCGCCGCGTTTGTGGAAGTGAGAACCGTGTAGGCGTGGTTGTACGGCACGGCATCGAAGGTTAGAATCCGCTTGTTGTTGCCGGAAACTGCCACGGATGTCGTTGCCGCCGGCGGCTCCGTGGTGACGATGTCCGCATAACGCGTTGGCAAAAGTTGATAGCCGCCACTGCGATTGGTCGCTGTCGTCCCCAGGAAAAACGCCATCGGCCCGGTCACCGTCCAGGCAAACGGCGGTATCGGCTGACCGATAATATCGAACACGCGCGAATCCACGCGCACCGCGAATCGTTCACCCGCGAGGTTGGTGACTGCAAAATTTTGTCCGCTCAAAAACGTCCCGCCCGCGTTGACGAAATAGACATTGGTCAACGTAACCACGAGTCCCTGGAATTTGCGGATGGATTCGCCCACGCCGCCAAAGCCGGCGCCGTTGGTGAAGCTCAACGGGAGCACCTGGCCCGGTGGAAGAAGATTTCCGCTGCTGTCAATCGTCAGGCCATGAGCCGGATCACTTGAGGTGAGATTCAACTCCAGCAGGCTGTTGAATTGTCCCAACGGTCCGGTGACGGTCACGCGGTCTCCCGCCGCCGGCCGCGCGGTGCTGCCGGCGAAGAATACGTTGATGCCGCCAGTCTCGTCCTGCATGTAGAAACTGCAATTGCCCGAACTCGTGATGTTGGTGTGTGTGGTGACGATGCCCGTCACGCTGTAAAGGGTGGTCGTGTTGGTCGGGAGGAAGAAAACCGGATCAACCTGTGTTCGCAGGAAACCGATGGACGCCGACGGCACCGGAACCGCCGCGACAAACGCGCTGGCATTTGTGCCCGCTCCGTATTGGTTGGATGCGACAACCGCATAGTTTCCCGTCGTGCCGTTGTTTGTGTGAACGCCGGTGATGGTGAGGGTCGGAGAATCCGCGCCAGACACGTTCGGACTCGTGATGGGACCGCCGTTGTAAGTCCACTGATAGGTGATTGGCTGCGGGCCCGCGGCGGCGGCCGTAAGGGTCGCCGTTTGCCCGAAGAAATTCGTGGTGTTCTTGGGCGACACGACGAAAAACGGGGGGATCGTTCGGCTATCAACGGCCACGAAAGCCACCTGGCTCGTTGCGGAGAGTCCTGTGGTCGGATTGGCGACGACCACCCGGTATTGACCCACGTCAGCCGGCGAAAGGCTGGCGATGGGATAAACGTTTGCGTTGCCGGCGGGGTTGGAAATGTTGTTACCGTCCTTGACCCACTGGTAGGTCAGATTTCCAAGGCTTTGGCCCGCCGCGACCAGCGAGATGTTTATGGGGGCACCCTCAAAGTTGGTTGTATTCTGAGGTTGATAGACGACGATAGGTGGCACGGGAGTTACATTCCAAACATTCGTGGCCGCTTCGTCATACGTGGTCGCCACAGCCAGGTTGGTGATCGCGGCGAAGAAACTCGTGTTTCCTGCCGCCTGCCGAAACGCGTACGCGCCGGCTGCGAGGGAGGTGGCGGCGTCGCCAGTAATCACGGAAGCGTCGGCTGAAGAAATCGGATTGACCCAGAGTTTCGCCGCAAGCGAGACGATGCCGTCCACGTCGCCTCCCGTCGGATTCCAGCCCACGACGACCTGATAGGGAACATCCCGGGCCAGGTCCACCGGAAATATCTGATTCACGCCGCCACCTTGCGCCGAAATTCCCAATCGCCAGGTGCCCGGCAGCGTCCCCAGCATGGCAAACACTCTTCCCTGCTGCACCCCGGTCACAGCATTGAAATGAGCGATGTAGTTACTGACCGCAGTTGGAAGATTCGTGCAAATGATCGTGAAGCTGGCATAGATGATTTGCGGTCCGTTCGTGTAAGTGCAGTCGGCAATGCAGAACCTTCGGTTGACGTCCGACTGCCTCGGCGCGTTGGTCGAAGTATTGCCCGAAACCTCCAGGCGGTTGTTGCGGATGAAAGAGTCGTTTACCCCGCTGCTGCTATGCACTGCCCAAACGCCGGCGGATACATTCGTGGTCGGCCCATCGGGATAATTGAATGTTTCATACCAGATCAACTCAGCCCGCACGGAAATCGTGGTAAGACAAGCCAGCAGCGTCGCGAGGAGGAACTTTTTCATAACGTCTTTCGGTTTGAACTTCGGCCGGAACAGACGCCCATCCTTGGGTCAATGAACGCGGTCGGCAATTCTGTTCTGACTTCAGTCGAGTATCAGTTTGGCAAGTGAAACTCTAGGTTGCGGGTGTTAAAATGCAAGCGTTTGGAAATGAAAGTTATCAACATTACAGTGACAATTCCGTGGCAAGAGAGTCGAGCGGGCAAACGCGACGCCACGAAACCCATTGCTCCGCGAATCGTTGCCGTTACACCCTACGCCAGGTTCTGCCAAGCTGGTTTTGGATGAGTTCAGCAGCGGATGTGCCACGAGCCACGTTTGGACGGTAACACAATGAAACACCCGTTCCTCAAGACTCTCGCGAGCGACGAAACTGAACATGTGGCCGCGCACACTCGTCCGATTTCAACAGCGTGAATAAAATGAAACAACAAAATCGAAGCGCGGCGCGGCAATGCGCCGCCCGAATTTCATTTGCGCGAGGCTATCCTCTTGCTGATACTTTCTCCATCGAATTTCTCCCCGCAAGAATGAAAGCAATGCTTCAGGTCAGTTTGGGCGCGTGGCTGGCGGTCGCGACCGCGGCGGCAGCGGACTGGCCTATGTCCCGCGGCAACCCCTCTCTCACCGGAGTGGCTTCCGGCAGTCTCCCTGATAAACCCGCGTTGCTTTGGTCATTCAAAACCGGGGGCCCGGTGAAATCCTCAGCGGCCATCGTCGGCGGGCGCGTTTACATCGGATCGGACGATGGCCACCTCTATGCGCTCGACCTTGCCGCAGGGAAAAAACTCTGGGCCTTCAAGTCCGATGGGCCGATTGAATCCTCGCCCCTCGTGCTCGGGCAACAAATCTATGTCGGCAGCGTGGATCGTTTTCTTCACTGCCTGGACGTGAACAAAGGCGAACAGATTTGGAAATACGAAACGGGCGACAAGATTCTGAGTTCGCCGAGTTGGGTTGTCGTGGGCGGCGCAACGAACATTCTGGCCGGCAGCTACGATTACAATCTGCATTCGGTGAGTGCGAACACTGGCAAGACCAACTGGGTCTATGAATCCGGCAATTATATCAACGGCTCGCCAGCGGTCGCGGAAGGCCTGACCATCTTTGGCGGCTGCGACGCCATTCTCCACATGGTGAGCGTGGCCGACGGCAAGAAGGTGAAGGAAATCGAGGCGGGCGCTTACATCGCGGCCTCCGCGGCGCTGGCCGATGGACGCGCCTATTTCGGCCACTTCGAGAATCAATTCCTTTGCGTGGACTTGAACACCGGAAGCAACGTGTGGACTTTTCGCGACCGGAATTTTCCTTACTTCTCCTCGCCTGCGGTCACGCAGGATCGCGTGCTGTTTGGCGGACGGGACAAGCTCCTCCACTGCCTCAACCGCGCGGACGGCAAACCCGTCTGGAGTTTTCCCACGCGCGGCAAAGTGGACAGCTCGCCCGTGGTCTGCGGCGACAAGGTTGTGTTCGGCTCGGACGATGGACGGCTTTACCTCGTGTCGTTGAACGACGGCAAACAGGTCTGGTCGTATGAAATTGGACAGGCCATCGAAAGCTCACCCGCGGTGGCGGACGGAAAAATTGTCATCGGCTCGAACGACGGGAGTGTATATTGCTTCGGAACAAAGGCTCAATGATCCGAACGCAAAGTGGAAATCCGTCACGTACCAGTATGAGCGTCGAAGCCACACAAGCCCCAACCGCAAAATCGCCGCCCCTGCACAGGGAAACCACTGCCGGCAATTATTTCGTCGCCAACTATCCACCGTTCGCCTTCTGGAAACCCGAGTTCGTGCCCGAATTTATTGAGGCGCTCGAACGCCCACCGCTCAAGCATCGAAATTCCAGCGTGTCGCCGCTCGGGCTTTACTCGCACATTCCCTTCTGCCGGAAGCGTTGCCACTTTTGTTACTTCAAAGTCTATACCGACAAGGATTCTTCTGAAGTTCGCGGTTATCTCGATGCGCTGCTCAAGGAGTTAACCGTTTATGTGCAGAAGCCCGTTATCGGCGGACGCAAACCGAAGTTCATTTACTTCGGCGGCGGCACACCGAGTTATCTTTCGCCTGATCAACTCAAGTTTCTCACCGACGGCATGAAACGATTGCTGCCGTGGGATGAAGCCGAGGAAGTCACATTTGAAGCCGAGCCCGGAACGCTCACGGATCACAAGTTGAAGGCAATTCGCGATCTCGGCATCACGCGCCTCTCGCTCGGTATCGAGCACTTCGACGATCACATCCTGGAAATCAACGGACGCGCTCATCGCTCCAAGGAAATTGCCCGCGCCTATGCTTACGCGCGCGAAATCGGTTTTCCTCAGATCAACATTGATCTGATCGCCGGCATGGTCGAGGAGACGGAGGGAAAATGGCAGGAAGCCGTTGCGAAAGCGGTTGAGCTCAAGCCTGACTCCGTGACGATTTACCAGATGGAAGTGCCCTACAACACCGGCATCTACCAGCAGATGAAGGTCGAAGGCAAATTGGTTGCGCCCGTAGCCGATTGGGAAACCAAACGCCGCTGGGTGGATTACGCCTATCGCGAATTTGAAAAAGTCGGCTACACGGTAACCAGCGGTACGACCGTCGTTCGTGATCCGGCGAAAGTGAAATTCATTTATCGCGAAGGCCTGTTCTGCGGCGCGGATATTTTGTCCATCGGCGTGGCGAGCTTCGGCCATCTTAACGGCGTGCATTACCAGAACCATCACGAATTCCAGCCTTACGTGGAAGCGGTGAACGCAGGGAAGCTCCCGGTGTATCGCGCCCTGACGCCGACCGCGGACGAGCGTTACATCCGCGAATTCATGCTCGGGCTGAAACTCTGGAGCGTCAGCGCGGAACATTTCACGAAGAAATTCGGCAAAGATCCGCGCCAGCAATTTGCCGCACCGCTGGCCCGGCTCAAGGATTGGGGGTTCCTCGATTCCGCACGGCGGGACGGCGACCGCATTGGCGTCACGCGCGAAGGCTTGCTGCAAATTGACCGGCTGCTCCATGAATTCTTCAAACCGGAGCACAACGTTGGAAGGTATGCCTGAAATCGCGCCGGTCTGACCAACCCTCCGCATGCAACACAATTTCCGGCGCAGTTCAGTCAACATGGCAGCACTCCTGGTGTGCGGCATGCTGCCGTGCGCTCGCGCGGATTACTTTGTTTCCACCTCTGGCACCGATGCAAATCCTGGCACCCGCGCGAAACCGTTCGCAACGTTGGAACGCGCCCGCAACGCAGTCCGGGAATTGAAGAACAACGACAAATTACCCAAACGCGGCCTCACCATCTGGTTGCGTGGCGGTGATTATCCCCGCACCAACGCGCTGGAACTCACCGCCGCCGACTCCGGCCCGCCCGAGTCACCCATCGTCTGGCGCGCTTACCAAAATGAAACCGTTCGCCTGTTGGGCGGGCGCAAACTCACGGGATTTCAGACGGTCGCTGATCAAGCATTACTCTCGCGCCTCGACGAAAAAGCGCGAGGTCAAGTCGTCCAACTCAACCTCCGCGCGGTTGGCATCACGGATTTTGGCGAAATGAAATCACGCGGTTTCGGTCGGCCTACAGCCACGGCGCACTGCGAATTGTTCTACGACAACCGGCCCATGACAATTGCCCGCTGGCCGAATGAAGGGGAGTTCGCGAAAATTGCCGGCTATCCGACCGGGCAGCGGGACGAACACGGCGGCCAGCTCGGCCCGCTGGCCAACGGATTTTTTTATGCCGGCGACCGACCGCGACGCTGGCAGGACACGAGCGACCTCTGGGCACACGGCTATTGGGCCTACGATTGGGCGAATTCATACGAGAAGGTCGCGTCTCTCGATCTCGAACAACGTCTCGTGAAGACCGCGCCGCCGCACGGCCATTACGGCTTCCGGAAGGACCAGAGAATTTATTTTCTCAACGTGCTCGAAGAGCTCGACCAGCCGGGCGAGTGGTTTTTGGATCGCAAATCTGGCGTGCTCTACTTCTGGCCGCCTGCCGACGTAGCAGCGGACGGCAGTCCGCCGCAAACTTTTCGCAGCCGGTTGAGCATCAGTGGCGCTCCGCCGAGCGCGGCTACGGAGACGTTGCTTTCCCTCCTTGATCAACCTTTGCTCAAACTCGCCGGCGTCTC
>CAZCZP010000002.1:13654-19935 GCA_964502895.1 uncultured Bifidobacteriaceae bacterium | reverse complement strand
CGGAGACGTTGCTTTCCCTCCTTGATCAACCTTTGCTCAAACTCGCCGGCGTCTCCAATGTCACCTTCCACGGCCTCATTCTCGAAGCCACGCGCGCGAACGCCGTCGAAATCCGTGGTGGCGCGAGCAATCGCATCGCCGGCTGCCTGATTCGCAACATTGGAAATAGCGGCGTGGTGATCAACGGCGGCTTGGGTCACGGCGTCGTGAGTTGCGACTTTTTCGACACCGGCGACGGGGGCGTGGACATGAACGGTGGCGACCGTCAAACCCTCGCTCCGGGCGGACATTTCGTCGAGAACTGCCATTTCCAGCGTCAGGGCCGCTGGTCGAAATGTTACGTGCCCGCGGTCCATATGGTCGGCGTCGGCCTGCGCGCGTCGCACAATCTCATTCACGATCATCCGCACTGCGCGATCCTCTATTCCGGGAACGAACACCTGATTGAGTTCAACGAGATTCATCACATCGCCTTGGAGACCGGCGACGTGGGCGCGATTTACTCGGGGCGCGACTGGACTTTTCGAGGCAACAGAATTCGTCACAACTTCATTCATCACACCGGCGGTGTGGGCATGGGTTCGATGGGCGTTTACATGGACGATTGCGTCAGCGGCACGGAAGTGTTCGGCAACATTTTTTACAAGGTTCACTGGGCGATGTTCATCGGCGGCGGGCGCGATCATCAGGTTGTGAACAATCTGTTCGTGGATTGCGACCCGGCAGTGCGCATGGATGGCCGCGGCCTCGACAAGACGCCGGTCTGGTACAACATGGTCTATGACTACATGAAGCAACAACTCGCCGCCGTACCGCAACCGCTTTATCGCGAACGCTACCCGGCGATCAATTCGCTCGACCCATACTACAGTTCGACGAATGGCTTTCCGCCCGAGGGCAACGTGATCGCGCGCAACGTTTGCGTCGGCAAATGGCTCGAAGTGGGCTGGCATGCGAAGCCGGAGATGTTGCGCCGGGAAAATAATCTGACCAACGCAGTCGGCAGCCTCGTTGCCGACATCAGCGACAATTCCAAGGCAGCAGATTTCGCCTTTCGGAGGGATTTGGCCACTTCCGTTCCCGGCATCCAGAGAATTCCCATGGAGCGAATCGGTTTGCGCGACGACGAACTCCGCCGCGAATTGCAAAAGCGAAGATCGAAAGGTGCATTGTGACTCGACCCGTTTCTTCAACGCCCGGAAAATCTCCGGACACCGCCCTCGCGAACACGTATCCGCTCACCGAGTTCTACGCGCACGCGAAGCTGCCGTTGCCAAACATCGAGATCATTCCCGGCGACGCCGTGCCCGAGCCGTTCCGCACGTTGCTGGTGCATAACAACGACATGACGCCCACGTTGGAAGCGTTCCACAAGTCGGACCTCCACCTTGAAATCGTCAGCCGCGAGAGGCGCGGGGATTTTTATTTCCGCGAAGTTGTCTTGCGCCTGCACCGCACGGAATCGCCGGTGGAATTCGGCGCCAACAAGCTTTACCTCGGCCGCTTCCCGGAAGACGCGCAGGATTTGATCCTCCAGGAATACGTTCCGCTGGGCCGCATCCTCAAGGACTGCCGGGTACAGCACCGTACGGAGGCCAAGGCATTTTTGCGCGTGCAATCCGACGGGTTGATTGGCGAGAAATTCGAACTGGCGAAACCCGCCGTGCTTTATGGCCGCAAAGCGGTGATTTCCGACATGCAAGGGAGGCCACTCTCGGAAATCGTCGAAATCCTGCCGCCGGTCAATCGCCCGGCATGATCACGACTTCTTGCTGGAAGATCGGCGCCCGATAGAACCGCAAACCGATTGCCCGGCGCAGCGCCTCACGGTAACAGGGCCGAGCGATAAAATCTGTTGCCATTACTTTCAGGCGGCGCCGCGATCAATTGAATCACCCCGTTGGTCGGATAATTCGTGCTCACGTTGAACCAGTCCACAAGGTTCAAGGAAGCTTGCACGGCGTAGGGATAATCATCATAGCCGGTGAATTCGATGCGCGAAACTCCGCCCGTCTGAATCAGGAAGCCCACCGAATCAGCGCGCAGTAACGAAAGAAGTTGGCCAGGAATTTTCTCGTAGGCTTCGTCAGTGATGCCACGCTGAAGCTGCGCCGCGCTGCTCAAGTTCAACCAAGGCGATGCCACGCTCAGTTCCGGGGTCGAGAGAGTGTCGCCCAGCCTGCGAAAATGCTGGCCGGGTTGATTCGCTCGCGTGTGCGCGATGGCTTCGGCGACAGAGCCCGCCTGCAGCGAGTTCGACGAAACGGGGATGGTGTCGAATCGAATCAAGGGTAGCGGTGACGTAAGTTCCGCGTCCGTTGAAGAGTTCGTCAACACGGATAATCCATCCTGAACGACGAGCCAGGCGTTGGTATCCCGCTCGTTTACGGACAGCATTTGTCGCGGATGGTTTGTGTTGAGCAGCGAAGCAACGAGACTAACGAGCCGCCAGTCGTTGGTGGGCATGGTTCGCATCGCGTCGGTGACGTCTGCATTGCCGGTCCAATTTGTCCAGACAGCGAGATTTACTGCCTCGGATTTCAAATAGACCGACTGCCACGGCGTCCCACGGTGGACGCGGCCAAGCAGCCCAAAGTTCAACGGTTCGGAATCGGGAAGACTCCACTGGTCCGAGCCTCGAATAAGGGGGTCTTTAAGTGCGAGATTGTATGACTGCGGGTCCGACCCGCCTCCACCGCCAGGCTGAAACGGATTTCCACCCCAAGGCTGATAACGATCGTTCAGTTGGCCGATGTTTTTAATCGTTTGCGCCGGAGCTTTGAGGCTGTGTTTGATGATTGTGGCCGTGGCCGAGAGGTAAGCGAGTTCGCTCGACATGTAATGCACGAGCGGATCATTGGCTTGCCATGTGAGGTATTGCGACATGCGCTTCGTGGGTGAGAAGGGAACGAGCATACCAAGGTTTGTATTCACCAACCCGGGATACTTCAAAGGCGTCAGCCCATACAAGGCCCGGAAGTAATCAATCACGAAATCCTTGGTGTTCCCGATAGGCTGATTTAGTCCGTAGCCATTCCAATCCGTAAAAGTGCTGTCTTGATTGCCGAGTGAGACATCAATCTGGTTGAGAATTCCCTGGGGCAGAAAGCCGGAGAAAAGGTTTGTGCTCCACAAGCCCTCGAATCCGAGCGCGTTCGTTGGATCCCGAATCTCCCCGCTCAAATCCCGCAGCCCGTTCAGTCCGCGCAAATGCACGTAATCTATCACGTGCTTGTTCGTCGGGTCGGTTGCGTCCACCACCAGAACACGAAGATTATTGGTCACGGCTAGGCCCCACTGGAGTTGCGGAAAAGTCTGGCTCGTGTCCCACGCCCCGTTCAGGTTCGTCGTAAAACCGGGTGGGTTGTGGAAATAAGCTGCGTCTGGCACAAACACGACGTTTGTCCGCATCGCGACCAAGAACGAATTCGTCGTGCCCAAGATAAATCCACGCCATTGCTCCGGACCGTTTGAAGGTATTGAAACGAATCCACCCGGCGTTGGGGGAAGCAGCGTTACGCTGGTCCGGATTCCCGTGGGCCAGAAATCGTTCGTCAATGACATCGTCAAGTCGTCCGTCACGTAAATGTCCACCGCGCGATTGAAATTACTGCGATAGGAATTCCAGAACTCGACCCCCAGGACATTGCTGATGCCGATCAGGTACATCACGTTGGTCCGCCAAGTGGAACGTGGCGCTGACAAACTCTCGCGCGTGATTTGCAGCCGTCGCGTGATCTGGAAAACACTTTGCATCGCGAACTCGTTGAAGTTCGGCCAGCCCTCTTTCGCGCCGATGATCCACGGCACGCCAGAGACATTGATCGGCAGGACGACTCCCTCCGGCAACGAGTTGAACTCCGTCGGATTGCCGGGGTCAATCGGCTTCACAAACACCGGGTCACTCGGCGGATTGACTTGCTCAACGCTGCGATAGCCGGCAATGAAAAGAGTGCTGCCCTCTCTTTGAAACACGGGACGAAACACGCTCGGCAAATAAGGGTAGCTGGCGTTGAACCGGTTGGTGGTGGCGTCAAGAATGTTCGCCGTGACTTGCAGCAGCCGATGCACGGCAGGCGTGTATTGATTGGTCGGCCAGACTTGAATCCGCGTCAGGCTCAGATTGAATTCGGAAAGCAAAAGGCGCGAGGAGAGATTGGTAAAAAAGCCAAGCGGATTGCGGGTGTCGAGTTTTGGATCGGCATGCACGCTCATCGCGAGCAACAATGCCAAGCCTGTTAGCCTGCCCCAACAGGCTCGAATCCTCCGCGCACACACCATCGAAACCAAATTCGATAGACCTCCACTGCTCACAACGTCCGCATACTGTCAGATTCAGACGTTTTCGCCAGCGATAAAATGCCGCTTGCGGTCCTCGACCGGATTCTGCCAAATCCGGTACGCAGCAGCGGGCTTCTTAAGAAGGGTATTCCCGCAATTCGGCATTGCCGTAACCGCTTCCTGCGTACCCGGACGCTGCGGACCTGCCTATTCTTCCTCGTCCTTGACGCCCTGCATGCGTTTGGTCGGGCAGCCCGCGCGCAGCCAGCCGTTCACAAATGGATCAAGGTCGCCATCCATCACGGCTTGCACGTTGCTCGTTTCGACGCCCGTGCGCAGGTCTTTGACCATGCGGTACGGCTGAAACACGTAGCTGCGAATCTGATTGCCCCACGACACGCTGCCTTTTTCGCCGTAAAATCGCTCCATCTCCGCCTTCTGCGCGTCGAGGCGTTGCGCGTAAATGCGCGAGAGCAACAGATTCATCGCCGTGGCGCGGTTCTGATGCTGCGAACGCTGTGCCTGGGATGCCACCACCAGGCCCGTGGGGATGTGCGTAATGCGGACAGCGGTTTCCACCTTGTTCACGTTCTGGCCGCCCTTGCCGCCGGAACGGAACGTGTCCACTTGAAACTCATTGGGCGGAATCACAATTTCCGAGGAAGCCTCCTCAATTTCTGCGATGGTATCCACGCTGGCAAAACTCGTGTGCCGGCGTTTGTTCGAGTCGAAGGGTGAAATGCGCACCAGCCGGTGCACGCCGCGTTCGGCCTTGCAAAAGCCGTAGGCGTTCTCACCCTGGATCAACATCGTCACGCTCTTGATACCCGCGCCTTCACCGGGAAGAGCGTCCTCGACTTCCACTTCCCAACCGCGCGATTCAGCCCAGCGTTGATACATCCGCATGAGCATGTTTGCCCAATCACAAGCTTCCGTTCCGCCCGCGCCGGCATTGATACTCAGGATACAATTGTTGCGATCATGCGGGCCGTTGAGAAAGACCTTGAGTTCGAGCGCGTCGAGGTCCTTGAGGAATTTTGCCACGTCACGCTCCAGCTCCTGTTGGACCTTCGGCTGGGCGTCCGGAGGTTCGGCCTGGCCAAGCTCGACCATCACGCGGAAATCGGCGAGGTGCTTCTCGGCCTCCATGAGCGGGTCAATCCGGCCACGGAGGGAGTTCGATTCGTCAATGAGTTTCTGGGCCTGCTCGCGATTGTTCCAGAAATTGTCTGTCGCCATCAGCGCGTTGAGTTCGCCGAGGCGCTTTTGCGCGCCGGGTACGTCAAAGAAACCTCCGCAAGTGGGTCAGCTTGTCGGCAGCGGTTGTGATTTCGGCTACAATCGTTTCGAACATGGGACGTAGAGTACCTGCCGAACGTCCGGACTGAAAGCGTGAAAATAGATTTCGCGTCAGCGTTTGAAAATCCTGGCGGCCCGGATTTTCAGGCCGGGGAAATGCGGAGAAGCAAACGAATCTTTTTCGGCGTAGGCGGCGGCGGGATGGTCGGGATCGTTCTGCAGGAAATAGACGTGAACCATTTTGGTGTCCGGGTCCGCAAACCAAAGTTCCTTCACGCCCGCGCGGGCATAGACTTTGCGCTTGGCCTTCTTGTCCAGAAACGCGGTCTTGGGCGAAAGGATTTCCACGATGAAATCCGGCGCGCCCTCGGCACCGGCATCGGTCAGAATGCCATAGTTGGCCTTGGCAATGAAAACGACATCGGGCTGATGGGCGTTGAACTGGTCGAGGTAAACGTCAAACGGAGCTTCGTAGAGCTTGCCGATGGGATGTTTTTCAAGGTACCTGCCAAGCATTAACACGATATTCAAAGAGATGTCCTGGTGAAAACGATTCGGGGCGGGGGCCATAAACATTTCTCCTTCGATGAGCTGATAGCGTGGTCCCGTTTCCGGCATCATCCGGTAATCTTCCAAGGTCAACGGCTCCATCGGCACGGCTTGCATGGTCACAGGCTAAATCTCGGCCTGGGGGCAGTCAA
>CAZCZP010000002.1:2975-13554 GCA_964502895.1 uncultured Bifidobacteriaceae bacterium | reverse complement strand
ATGTCCGAGCACAACGCGTTTGCGTGCGACTAAAGCTCATCCTCCCGTTCGGCGTAGAACAACCGGTGAGCACGGTCGTAATCGGCTTCCGGAACGAACACGTTCGCCGGACGGCTTAAATCGCCATCGTCGGGCGCGGCTGGGTCAACAAATTCCTGAGTGGCAAGGATGCCGTGTTTCTCCAGCATCACCAGGAGCATCTCGGCATTCACGACCGGGCCCGTGTAAAACAGCTTCACTCTGGAAGTGTGGCGGGAAGGCAGGCGGATTGCAGGATATTTGTGTAGCCCTACGGATACTTGAAGGCGGACATCTCGCAGTCTTTACCGCCTTGCCTGTTGCTGCCGGGCGCGTTGCCGTTCCCATTGCCAGAACCTGAACGCGAGATACACGAGCAATAATAGTAACAAGAGGAGGTATGTCCATTTGATCGTGTCTTGAAGGAACTTCACCAGTTGCAAATCGAAAGTGCCCATCATCACATCCTCGCCCGGGCGTGGCGCAACGGCGCGTCCGGCCATGTTGGTGGCGACGACGGCTGGTCTCACCCGATTTGACGGCCAACTCACGGCCAGCGTGGCAGGAGCGACAGTGTGGAAGCCCGACGACGGACGGGCGGACGCGATCGTCACCGGCCTTGCTGGCACTGACGGCGGCGATGGAATTTCAGGCGTTGCCCAAGCCGACGCGGCATTGGACCCTGAATTGTCCGCCGCAACTTGCCATTGGTTTACGGCGGGCGATCCCGCGTCCAGAAACGGCAAATGCAACTTCGCCACGACTGTTGGATCGGCCGAGGTCACCACCAGCGCGCGGTTCAATTCTTCGACGTGCCCGTCGCCGAACAACACGTTGCCCTTGAACCGATGCAATTCACGCGTCCAACGCAAATAACTGTTCGCGTTCAGGGACAACAAATCGCGCGCGCCGGCCAGGTCGTTGGTGAGATTGCGGTCGCCCGCGAGGACGGACGTGGATTTGCCATGTTCGGCGCTGGCGTTCGCAAAATAACTGACGCCCTCATTGTTCAGCGCCGGAAAATCCCGGGCCGGAGAACGTGTGTCCGTCGGACAAACCAACATGCGCGGCGTGGCCAGTTCGTTCGCCAGCGTCTGAAAATGACGGAAGGCGGAGTGCGAATTTCCAGAAGACTCAGATGCCTGGACAAATTCCGCCGAACCACCCTCGCTCGGCGCGACCTGCATGGGCAGCTTGCCGCGATGGTCGTTGGCGAAGATGTGAAAGGCCAATCCGATCTCGCGCAGATTGTTCACGCACACGACGCGTTTGGCCCGTTGCTTGGCCTGGCTGATCGCCGGAAGCAACAACGCGGCAAGGATCGCGATGATGGCGATGACGCAGAGCAATTCGATCAAGGTGAAGCCACCGACCGGATTGCGGTGTCGGAGTCGTTTCATGCGCCGAATGCCACCAAGCATCCGCGATGCCGGGCGGTTTTCAATCAAGAATTGGGACTGGCTGCCGTCGTTCCGCGTGGGTTTCGCGCACATTGCGTGGAATTCCTCCAGCACTACGGGAACAACTGTATTGCTTCCGCACGTTGTTTCGGGTTTCGTTCCGCCCGTGAAATTGAAATTCTGGCGCCAGGATTTGCACCTCTGTTATACTTGGACGATTGCCCGCGGCAGCGAAGATGTCGCTCCCGTCGTGCTCGTGGAATTGTCCGATGCCAGCGGCGTTTCAGGGATCGGAGAGGCTTCGCCGATCCGACGCTATGATGAATCGGTGGCTACCGTCGAAGCGTTTTGCCGGAAGGTGGACGTCGCCCGGCTCAATTTCGAGGATGTTCCTGGCAGCATGAATTACCTTGATGCTGTGGCGCCGGGCAACATGGCGGCCAAATGCGCCTTCAACATCGCGTTGCTGGATGGCGCCGCACGGCGCGCGGGAAAACCCATTTACGAATTTCTGGGCCTCGGCTTCCGCGATAACCATCACGTCACGTCCTTCACGATCGGCATTGATACGCCCGAGACCACCCGCAAGAAAGTTCTGGAAGCCGCCCCGTATCCCGTGCTCAAAGTCAAAGTCGGCGTGGCTGAGGATCAGGCAATCATGGCCGCGATGCGCGAGGCGGCGCCCGGCAAACCGCTCCGGCTGGACGCCAATGAAGGCTGGAAGACCAAAGAAGAAGCGCTCAAGCGGCTCGAATGGCTCGCCAAGGATTCGAAGATTCAATTCGTCGAGCAGCCCATGCCGGCCCGCACCAATCCGAAGGACTTGGCGTGGCTGAAGGAGCGTTCGCCTCTGCCGCTCTTTGGCGATGAATCGTATCACCACGCGAGAGACGCGGCCCGCTGCGCCGAATGTTTTCATGGCGTGAACGTCAAGCTCGCGAAGACCGGGGGCATCAGCGGCGGGTTTGAAGCGTTGAGCGCCGCGCGCAAAGCCGGCTTGAAGACCATGATCGGCTGCATGATCGAAACCAGCGTGCTCATCAGTGCCGCGGCGCACCTGGCTGAACTTTGCGATTTTCTCGACATTGACGGAAACGTGTTGATTAAAGACGACCCTTATCTCGGCGTCACGTCTGAGAAAGGGATTTTGTCCTTCGCTAACGCACCGGCGAAAACCGGGTTGCGCGTTTGCGCCAGGGCGGGAAATTGACCCAACGCTTGTCCAACAAATCGAGGCAGCGCCACTTGAAGCCTCTTCGCGAACAACTCGGCGACCGCGCGGCGCTCAAGCTGTTTGCGGATGCGGATCATTCGTTTCACGTGCCCGCACGGACGGAACGCAAGGACGGCGATGGCCGGGCCGAACTCCGGGATGCGAAGGCAAACTGGATCGGTGAGGTCCGCGCAGCCGACCCGCATCAAGAATGCGACACCACATAAAACTCGACCAATTCTGTTCTCATGAACCTCTACGTCGGCACCAGCGGCTACTCATATAAGGAGTGGAAAGGCCCGTTTTATCCCCAGGAGCTTCCGGACAAACAAATGCTCCGCTATTACGGCGAGCGGTTTCGTTCGGTTGAAATCAACAACACATTTTATCGCATGCCCAAGGCGTCGGTGCTCGAAGCCTGGGCGGCGGAAGTTCCGGCGGATTTCAAATTCGTGCTCAAGGCGTCGCAGAAGATCACTCACTTCCAGCGCCTCAAGAATGTGCGCGATTCAGTGGAGTATCTCGTCAACGTCGCTACCACGCTGAAAGAACGCCTCGGGCCGCTGCTGTTTCAGCTGCCGCCAAATCTGTCCAAGGATGTCGTGCGACTCCGCGAGTTCCTCCTGCTGCTGCCGCCCCGGAGTCGCGCCGCGTTCGAGTTCCGCCATCAATCGTGGTTCGACGAGGAAGTCTTCGGCGTGCTGCGCGAGTTTCAGGCCGTGCTCTGCATCGCCGAGGCCGAGAACGATCTCGAAATTCCCTTTGTGTCCACCGCGAACTGGGGCTACCTGCGGTTGCGCCGACCGGATTACGGCGACACGGAACTCAAAGCGTGGGTGGATCGCGTGCAACGGACCGGTTGGGCGGACGCTTTCGTTTTCTTCAAGCACGAAGAAGAGGGAAAGGGCCCGCTAATGGCCAAGCGGTGTCTGGAACTGGCCAAGTAATTACGCAGCGTTCTCCGCTAAGCGCGCTCGGACCAAAGCCTTCACCAGCGTCGGTGGCAACGGCTTCTCCGGCGTGAAGCGAATCGTGCCTTTGCTGCACTCGAAGCCTTGCAGTTCCTTCTGGAACTTCTTCTGCACCGCAGGACTCGCGGCGTAGAGCGCCAATGACTTTCCCACGCGCCGAAATGAACGAGCGGTCGCCCGTTGGATTGAATCCAGCCAGCCCGTAGCCGAGGTATTCCACCGCTCCGGGCGCGGCGGCATGAAGGTTTTGCGCAGTTTCTCCAGCACTGCGCGCTGCTGGGGTTTCACGAGCGCGAGATACTGGTCAATCGTCTTCGGCTTGCTGTTGGTTGAGCGCATGGTCATGAGCGATTTCGATTCAGCTGTCAGCACCCCACCTCGTTGACTTACGACTTCACGCGCTTGAGCGTCGTGGGTTTCTCAGCCTGTCCCTTGCCGTCAATGATCGCCTGGCAACTCGTCGTGATCGTGTCCGCGTCATCAAACGTGATGCTCAACGCGTGCATGTGCGATTCCTTGGCCGGGTTGATACCGCAAGTCGCGTCGAAATCGAACTTGATCGTCTTCGCATCCGACGACTTGAGCAACATGGCGGGACGATTGCCAAACACGCAGTAATGGGTCATCGCCAGCTTGCCGGCCTGGTCGTAATACATCGTGACCATTTCGTTGGGTGTGCCGGCAAACATGCGCTCCTCCAGCACACTGCCGCCAGCGAGGAGGCGATACTGGATGGTCATGTCCACCGGGCCCTGGCCCATGTCGGCTTTGCCCGTCCAAGTGCCGACGAGCGTCTTCATGCGCGCGAATTCGGCGGAGTCGGACCTGGCTTTTGCTTTGTCCGCTTCGCCGGCCTTCGCCCCCAGTGAAGCGGTGAGAATGAGCGCGGTGAGGAGGGTCGTGATTTTCATCTTCATGGTTTGATGTCGTTCTGTGAATTGTTGTTTGTTATTGCGTCTTCATCAAGACGACGAACGAGCCTGCGCGCTCAGGACAACTATTTTCAACTCGGTTTGCCCGGCACGCTGACCATCCAGCCGATGCCGAACTTGTCTTCCAACATGCCAAAGCGCGGCGACCAAAAGGTTTTGTTGAGCGGCATGGTGACCTTGCCACCGGCGGCCAGTGCGTTGAAATAACGATCCGCCTCGGCCTCCGTTGCCACCGAGAGTGACAGGGAGAAACCGTGGAAACCTTGCGCCTCCGGGCCGCAACCGTCTGAGGCCATCACGGTCGTCTGACCCACTTTGAAGCTGGTGTGCATGATTTTGTCGCCCCAGTTTGGCGGCATCATTCCGGGCGGCGGCGGTTCGGGACTTTCCTTGAAGCGAATGGAAAATTCCACTTGCGCGCCAATGGCTTTGCGATAGAACTCAACGGCTTCCTCGCAGTTACCCTTGAAGAAGAGGTAAGCCTGGACTAATGGACTGTCGGTTTTGTTGCTCATGATGTTTGTTGTTTGTTTGGTTTGCAGATTTCAATTCTACGAGGACGGACACTTGAGTCAGGACACAATTGGGAAACATTTTCGGGCAAAACGCTCCGGCCGCGTATTGCGACCCGGAGCGCTGTAAGTCTCTTCGATTCAGATTTCGACGATGGCCTTGAACCCGCCGTAGAGCATGCGCTTGCAATCAAACGGCATGTTCTTGGGATCGCACATTTCGTTGATGCGCGGGTCCTTCATGACGGCGGCGTTGACCTTGTCGCGGTGCGCACGGGATTTGTAAACAATGTAGGCGAAGACGATGGTTTCGCCGGGCTTGCTCTTGATGCCTTTCGGAAAGGAAAGACAGAATTTGCTGTCCAGGTCTTCGCCAAGACATTCCTTGTAATCGAGCGCGCCGTGCTCCTTCCAAATCTTGCTCGCCTTCTTCGCCATGCGGGCGTAGGCGGCGATATTTTTCTTGGGCACGGGCAACACGAATCCGTCAACGTAGTTGGGCATAGTTCAGTTGTGAGTTTAGGGTTGAGGGTTGAGCGAAAGCTTCCGTCAGGCGTGCGCAAGTTGAGCGTCAGCGCGCAATTCGGCGGCGATGGGACATTCAGGCGCCAAGGGCCGAACCTCGACGCGGATGCCATGCGGCAATCCCGGACACTGTTGCGCGATGCCCACGGCTTCGTTCATCGTGGCAATGTTCAGCAGGAAGTAGCCGCCGATGGTTTCCTTGGATTCGGCGAACGGGCCGTCGGAAACGACGCGCCCATTGGCACCAGAGACGACTCTGCCTTGCGGTTCGAGCGGATCCCCGGCGAGGGCAATGCCTTCCGCCTTGAGGCGATAAAACCATTGTCGCCAGGCGTCCATGACCTGTTGCAGTTGCTCGGGCGAAAGACCTTTGTACCAGTCCGTGCCCCGAAAGATCAGCATGTATCCGTTGTTGTTTGATGCGCTCATAATTTGTTGGTTTGTCGGCGGTTTGTTCTGCGGTTTCATTGATACGACGAACGAACCACCACCTTCAGGACAATCGCCACGAGATTATTCGTCGGTTCGGGTCAAGCTGTGCCCTGCTGAATATCAGGACTTCCCTGCCCATGTCAAAGCCACGATTCACACTTTAGAATCGCCGCCCCGTGGTGTCCGAGTCTTGAGCATTTCCCCGGGAAAGGAGCGGGGGCAGATCCGCGAAAAACTTTCTTCGTGCAGAAAACGGGGGAAGCCGGTCTAATTGTCACAAATCCCGCGTAACATTCGCCAGCGCGCGGGGTTTGACGGAAACAACGATCACAGTTTGGCGGTTGAAACAGCAAAGCACAGGAGAACACATGAAATCGAATGCACGATGGATGGTTGCGCTCGCGGTCATCGCGGGCGTGTGTTTGAACGGGGATATCACCCGCGCCCAAGACAGTTACGAGGCGCAGCAAAAGGCCGCTGCTGCCGCGCGGGCAAAGGACCCCGCGTGGAAGCCGGCTTGTACCGAGGTGGGCCTGATTCAAGTCGGCAACAGCAAGCAAGCGGGGGCACTGAAGAATTTCTGCCTGAACGCCGAGGGCAACATTCTGGCGTGCATCGGCAAGAACATCCGCGTGTATTCGCCAAACGGCGAACTGCTCAAGACCTTGCCTGTGGAAATCAACCCTGGCGCGATCGCGGTCGCGAAGGACGGTTCGATCTTTGCCGCCGGGGATGGCCGGGTGTTGAAGCTTGATGCCAACGGCAAGCTGGTAGGTTCGGCAGATTCGCCCGTGGCCAAAGAGGCGGTTGCGATCAGCAAGGAACTGGAGGAAATGGTCAAGGAGAGTGTCAAGCAATCGAAACGTTCCTACAAGGAGGAGCTGGCGAACATGAAAACCAGCCTCGAAAAGCGGCGTGCGGAGGTGACGGGTCTGACGGTCACGGATCAGGATGTTTTCATGGCAGTCGGCGCCCCGAACGATTTCAGCTACCGGGTCTATCGTTTTGATCATGCGCTGGCAAATCCGGCGCTTGTGGTCGAAAAACTGCGTGGATGTTGCGGGCAAATGGATGTTCAATCGCACGACGGAAAACTCTGGATTCCCCACAACGCCCGGCATCAGGTCGAGTCCCGCGACCGTGACGGGAAGGAACTCTCGAAATTCGGCAAGTCCGGCAAGGTGAAGCCAGGCGATTTTGGCGGGTGCTGCGAGCCCAAATGCATGCGGGTATTGCCCAACGGAGAAATCCTGGCCGCCGAATCCGGCCCGCCCACGTGCATCAAGCGTTTCTCGGCCGACGGAAAATTTCTTGGTGTGGTCGCCGTTGTGAATGACGCAAAGGGTGATTGCGTCCGGGTCACCGTTGCCATGAGCCCGGACGGAAGCCGCTATTACATGTTGGACACCACGCGGGACGCCATTCGTATCTTTGGAACGAAGAGTTGAGCCGAATCAGACCGCCAAGGTTCTCCAATGAAACGCCGGTATCAAAGCGTTGGCAGGTTCAGCGCGCTCGTGCTGGCGCTGGCCTTCGGAATTGGCGCGGGCGTTCCCTCCAAGGGAAAGCTCGATCCGATCATGCTGGTGGTAATGGATCCGCTGGCGAAGGAACTCGCGTGTGCCTGCGTGCAAGGCTACGGCCAGCGGGATTACCGCAAACTCGCCGCCCGGCTGCAATCATCCGTCAAGCAACACGTCGCGATTGAGTTCTCGGATGATCTTGCCGAAACGTTGAAGCTGGCGGGTCCGGGACAGGAGATCATTGTTGTGGGCGAGCAATCGGCAGTGGCAAAAGGAGCGAAGCAAGCCGCGTTGAAATGCCATCCGGTCTGCGAATTGACCGATCCCGAGGGCAAAACCACGCTCGCTGGTTCGTTTATCGCGCAAGCCGGCGACCCGGCAAAGGAACTCAAAGACCTCGGTGGGCGAAAAGTACTCATCGGCCTGGCAGACACCGACGAGAACCAGTCTGCTGTTCAAGCTGCGCTTCAGGCGGCTGGAGTGCAATCGCCCGCGTCTGAAAGGCGCGCGCCTTACACGGACGCGGCGCTGGACGTGCTGGACAGCAAATCATCGCCGCGTCCCGTGGCGGTGATTCCCGATTATGGGATGCGCCTGCTCGAAGGTTGCGGCAGCGTCAAGCCCGGTGAGTTGAAAGTGATCGGCCAGACACGACCGGTGCCGTTCATCACCGTGTTCGTGGGCGACAACATTCCGGCGGAGAAGGAGCAGAAGATTCTCAAAGTGCTGTTGGGCATCAAAGGCGACGCAAAATTGCTGAAGGCCATGGAAAGCAAAGATGGGTTCAAGCCCGTCGGTGCCCGGAAGCAGGCAAGCGCCGCGCCGGATTGGCCGGACTGGCGAGGACCGGGCCGCGATGGACATGTCCCCTGTCTTCCGCCGCGTTTGCCGGCGACGGCGAAATTCGTCTGGAAAAAGGCCGCCATGACTGGCGGCCTTGCCGGTTTAAGCGTCAGCGGCGGGCGGCTGATTCTGGCCGAGCGCGATTTTGGCGAAGAGTATGATGTGTATCGCTGCCTCGATGCCGATGATGGCGCGCTTCTCTGGCGGGCGGAATTCCCGGCGCGCGGAAAGTTGGATTACGGCCAGTCGCCACGCGCGACACCTGTCATTCACGAGGGCAAGGCATATCTGCTCGGCGCGTTTGGCGGTCTGCGGTGCGTGAACATCAAGAACGGAAAGTTGATTTGGAAACGGCAATTGCCGCGCGAGTTCAAGGCCGAGTTGCCGACGTGGGGCATGTGTTCCACGCCGTTGGTGGTGGATGATTTGCTCATCGTGAATCCCGGCGGCCCGAATGCGTCGCTGGTGGCGTTGGATTGTCTCACCGGTCGCACGCGTTGGACTGCGCCGGGACTCCCGGCTGCCTATTCGGCCTTCATCCGCGGCGAATTCGGCGGGCGACGCCAGATCGTGGGCTACGACCAACAATCGCTCGGCGGCTGGGACGTGAAGACGGGCGAACGCTTGTGGCAACTCGTGCCGCGCATCGAAGGCGATTTCAACGTGCCAACACCGATCGCTTTGGACGGCGGCCTCCTGGTCGCCACTGAGAACAACGGAACCCGGTTCTATCGCTTTGATGAATCGGGCCGGATCATCCCGCAAGCGGCGAGTGAGTACGCTGACTTGTCGCCGGACACAGCAACGCCGGTGGTGACGCGGGGACGCGTGTTCGGGGCGCACGCGGGATTGCATTGTCTCGACGCGCGTGATGGGTTGAAGCGAATCTGGCATCGCGAGGATGACACGCTGGGGGATTACGCGAGCTTGATCGCAGACGATGAGCGTGTGCTAATCATTACCGTGCGAGGCGAGTTGATCTTGTTGGACGGTAAAGCAGACGAGTGCGCCATCATCTCGCGCTTGCAGCTATTTGAGGACGAGGCGGAAGTTTATTCGCATCCGGCGCTGGTCGGAACACGGCTTTACGTGCGCGGCGGCTCCAGCGTGGTTTGCATGGACCTGGCAATGAATTGAGGAAAATGTCTTGGCTTCGATTATGAAAACGCTCGTCGCAATTGCTCTCATCGGAATTTTCTGCGCGGGTTGTTCGACGGCACGCCGACCCCAATCCAACGCGAGTCTGCTTCCTCCCCTCCGTTCCTATGTGGATGAAGTCGCGAACAACTTGGACGCGGTTCCTGCCGAGCGAAGGGTCGTGCTGGATAAAATTTCCGAAGCCATAACCGCCCGTCTCGGGCAAGGAGCGGAGGCGAAGCTGACCTTTATTTGCACGCACAATTCGCGGCGCAGTCACATGTCCCAGATTTGGGCCCAAACGGCGGCGTATTACTACGGCCTCAACAAGGTTTCCGCTTTTTCGGGCGGCACCCAGGCGACTGCCTGTAATTGTCGCACGATAACCGCCATGCGCCGGGCTGGATTCGCCATCGAGGACGCCACCGCCGGAGACAACCCGCTTTACCTGGTCACCTACGCGGCGAACCGACCGCCCATCCGCGCGTATTCCAAGCTCTATCATGCCGACGCCAATCCAAAACGCGATTTCATCGCGTTGATGACGTGCAGTTCCGCCGACCAGTCCTGTCCGGAAGTCAAAGGCGCCATCGCGCGGTACGCCATCCACTACGCGGACCCGCGGCTTTGCGATGATACCCCGACCGAAACCACCGCCTACAACGAGCGCTGCCGTGAAATCGCCCGCGAGATGTTCTACATCATGTCACGGGTCGCCGGGCAACGGGATTCGGCCACAACAGTCGCCACGCGGCCTTGACGAAACGTGAACGTGTCGAGTTGTTTTCCCACCGAATCCCCGACGGAACAACCAGTCGTTCTTTTTTAAGCTGCAGGAGGATTGCAGCGTGGCCTGTGGTTTATGCGGGTGGATGGGAAGTGTTCCCGGTTTTGGCCAAGAGCGAGTCCAGGGCGTGGTGTTGGATGCCGAAATAATTCTTCAGTTCTTCGATCCGCTGCCGGGCGGCCCGGTCGGCAAACGGCGCGCCGTGGTGCACGGCGGCGATCATCAGATTTTTCGGCGTGTGCTCGGAGGTAACAAACTCAAACACTTTCGTCCGATAGCCGGCCCA
>CAZCZP010000002.1:0-2875 GCA_964502895.1 uncultured Bifidobacteriaceae bacterium | reverse complement strand
TCGGCGTGTGCTCGGAGGTAACAAACTCAAACACTTTCGTCCGATAGCCGGCCCATTCCAAAAACAGCGCGCGCAACCCGTCTGTGACCCACTCGGCCATTCGTTCTTCCATCAATCCGTGGCGCAAGATCGGCGCGAGGGGATCGGGCTTGCCGAGTTGCGGCCGCAGCTCCTTGTGGCAGCACGGCGCGACCAAGATGAGCTTCGCGCCAAGTTCGATTCCCCGGCGGATGGCGTCGTCGGTTGCGGTGTCGCAAGCGTGCAACGCGATCAACGCATCCACGCGCCGCAGTTTCGCCGATTCGATCGAGCCCGAGATAAACTCGAGCCCTTCGGCTTTGATCTGCTTCGCCAGCTTGTTGGTCGTTGCCACCAAGTCGGCGCGGGCTTCGACGCCGATGACGCGCACGGGCTGTTGCCAAACGCGTCGGAACAAATGCCACGCGCCGAAAGTGAGGTAGCCTTTGCCGCAGCCCATGTCAGCAAGTGTCAAAACAACTTCCGTCGAACCGGACCAACCACAATCCTTCGCGAGGTGCGAGAGGATTTCCAGGTAACGATTAATCTGGCGGTGCTTGTCAGCCATCGAGACGCGGACGTGACCGGCGTCGTTTGTGACGCCCAAGCCGTGGAGCCAATCCTGCGCGCTCGCGTCAAGAATTCCTTCTCGCTTCCGGTCGTGCTCACGCGGGGGCGTTTTCTTTGTGGACGGTTTATGGGTGACAAGCCGGGCGGCACCCGTTTCGTTCCAGATGAATTGCCAGTCTCTTTTCGTGGTGCAAAGCAGCGCGCTGCGAAATGATTGTTCCAGTTGCCCGCGCAACCAGGCGGCGGATTCATTCGTGGACAGGTTCTTGGTGACATCTCGTGTGGCATGCCGAAAGGTAAGCGAGAGATGAGGAACACCTTTCAGGACCACGCAACGGCCAAGAACTTTTTGCGGTCCACTTTCCGTTTCGACCGGCGCGGACAACACGAGCCTGGCGAACGTCCCGTCCGCGAGGCTGGCAACGAGCGTTTCACAAATTTGTTGGATGGCTGTGGGTTGATTCATGCCCGAGTTCAGTATGCGTCGCGGTATTGGCCGGAGCGAGTCAAACGTGCCCGGTCGGAAAGCTCCATGAAGGTCTCACGAATCGGATGGCCTCGCTCGCAAGACTTCAAGCGTTTGGTCAGTGGCATAGGCAGCCAGGGCCTTCCGCGTCCTTGCGCGAATCATCCGGTTGCGTTGGCGGCAGAAAACGCTGGCCTTTTCTATCGGCGGGGATTCAAGTAATGGAAACTCGAACACGAGGATTGGGGTATGAAGAACAGGATGCTGCTTCTGGGTTGTTTGATGACGCTGTCGTCAGCCGCGCAAATTCCCGAACCGGTGATCCCGGCTGGCGTGGGCGTGAACATTCACTTCGTCAAGGGTCACGAGCGCGACTTGGATTTGATCGCGGCGGCGGGCTTCAAGTTCGTGCGGATGGACTTTACATGGGCGGGAATCGAGCGCAAGCGGGGCGAATACGATTGGTCGGGTTATGAGGAACTGACCGCGAACCTGGAGAAGCGCGGCATCCGTGCGCTTTACATTCTCGATTACTCCAATCCGCTCTACGAAGAAGAGGTCACCAGCAAGAATCCGATCAATGGCCAGCAGCACAAGACGACGGCGTCCCCGCAACGTCCCGAAAGCGTGGCGGCCTTCGCCAAATGGGCAGGTACGGCGGCGAAGCATTTCAGCGGGCGCAAGATCATCTGGGAAATCTGGAACGAACCGAACATCCATTTCTGGCAGCCGAAACCTGACGTGGATCAATACATCACGCTGGCGCGGGCTACGGCGAAGGCGGTCCGGGAGGCCGATCCGCAAGCAACGATTGTTGGACCAGGGATTTCCGGCTTTGATCCAGCGTTCATGGAAAAATTCCTTGCCTCGGGAGCGTTGGAATATCTCGACGCGGTGACGGTGCATCCGTATCGCGATTACAAAAAGCCGCCGGAAAGCGCCGCGGCGGATTACGTAAAGCTACGCGAGTTGATCGAACACCACGCGCCCGCTGCGAAGAAAGACACAATCCCCATTCTTAGTGGCGAATGGGGTTACGCGAGTCACACGAAGGGCGTGCCGTTGGAAACACAGGCGGCGTTCGCCGCACGACAACAGCTTGCCAATCTGCTCCACGGCGTGCCGCTCTCGATTTGGTACGACTGGAAGAACGACGGCGAGGATCCCAAGGAACGCGAGCACAACTTCGGCACGGTGTTGCCGGATTTGAAACCCAAACCGGCATACGTCGCGATCCAGACCCTAACAGAAGAGTTGAGCGGTTATCGCATCGCGCGCCGGCACGCAACCGCAAACGAGAATGACTTCGTCTTGGTTTTGACCGACGCAAACGGAAACTCCAAACTCGCGGCATGGACAGTCGCCGATTCGCAGAGCGTCACGCTGAGTCTTTGGTCGCAGTCGCCGCTTCCGAAGGCGTTAAGGACCACAACGCGCTGGAGCCGGGTGGACAACGTGGATATCCAAAACGGATCATTTACCCTCACATTAACGGCGATGCCGCGATACGTGGCCCTGGGAAAATCAAGGTTGAAGAATTGAGAACGCTCGCTGGCGCACAAAGCCAATTTTGGATTGTTTCACAGTATCTTTCTAACACACTGAGCCCAGCCATGAACCGCACTCGCCTCGACGTCAAGAAGACCTACAAGCTCTACATCGGCGGCAAGTTTCCGCGCAGCGAGAGCGGGCGATGTCTGCCGGCGAAATCCGCGAGCGGTGAGCACCTCGACAATTTTTCCTGGGCCTCGCGCAAAGATTTCCGCGATGCGGTCGTGGCGGCGCGCGCGGCGGTGGATGGCTGGAGCAAGGCGTCTGCTT
>CAZCZP010000001.1:41006-58674 GCA_964502895.1 uncultured Bifidobacteriaceae bacterium | reverse complement strand
CAGAAAGTTGCCTCGGGCTACAACCGCTGCAACGTCAGCACCAGCGAGGGTGGAGCGATTGATGATGAATTCTATGTGCGATACGCCGTTGATCGTACCGAGACCACGGCCACGGTTTGGATGGGGCTGACCGTTGGATGCGCGGTTTGCCACGATCACAAGTTCGATCCTATTTCGCAGAAGGAGTTTTACGAACTCTACGCCTTCTTCAACAATTTCAACGAGAAGGCCATGGATGGAAACGCGCTGTTGCCGCCGCCGATGTTGCAGCTTCCAACGCCCGAACAGGCCGACAAACTCGCTCAATTGAAACAAAGTGTCGCAGCCTTGGAAGAACGAATCCGGGAGGAAGCGGCCAAGGTCGAATACGTGGAGCCGGACCGCGAAATCAAACCGGCGCTTGAGTCGCCCGCGGAATTTGTTTGGACGGACGACGAATTGCCCAAAGGCGCGGAAGCCAAAAGTGATGGGCATCCCTTGCGCATCGTCGAAGGCGCGAAGGCCTACAGCGGCGCGCGCGCGTTGGAGCGCACGGACAAGGGGTTGGCGCAGGATTATTTTACCAAAGCCTCACAACCGCTCATCGTTGGCAAGGGCGACAAGTTGTTCGCCCACGTTTATCTTGATCCGGCGGACCCGCCCAAAGCCATCATGCTCCAGTTTCACACTGGCGAGTGGCAGCGTCGCGCCAACTGGGGCGACGAGGACGCGATCATTTACGGCGAGAAGGGCACTCCCAAGAAATTGCTGATGGGCGCGTTGCCCAAGCCCGGCGAATGGGTGCGATTGGAAATCGAGGCAGACAAACTGGACCTAAAGCCGGGCGCAAAAATTGACGGCCTCGCCTTCACCCAATTCGGCGGAACGGTGCGTTGGGACAAGGCCGGCATCGTGACGCAAACGGTGCAGGAGGATTTTTCCGGAGCCTCGCAACTCGCTTGGGAGCAGCAGGAGAAGGGGAGGGAAAAATCGGAACTCCCCAAAGACGTGATCGCCGCCATCAAAGCCGGGCCGGAAAAGCGCACGCCCGAGCAATCGAAATTGCTCCGCGAGCATTACATCGCGAACGTCTATGCGCCCGCGCGCCCCACGTTCGAGCCGTTGATGAAGGAATTGAAGGCCACCAGAAAAGAGCGGGATGACCTCGACAAGTCGCTGGTTGCCACGATGATTTCCGAAGAGCTGGAGAAGCCGCGCGGCGCGTTCATTCTGAAACGGGGCGAGTATGACAAGCGGGGCGAACCGGTGCAGCCGGGCGTGCCGGCGGTGTTGCCACCCTTGCGTGTTAGTCGCGCAGGCTTCCAGCCGGCAGGCGGTGACGAAACTCTGGTTACGGACGGGGCGCCCGCGCCACTACCGAATCGTCTCGACTTCGCAAAGTGGCTGGTCAGTCCGGAACACCCGCTCACGGCGCGCGTGACAGTGAACCGCTTTTGGCAACAGTTTTTTGGAATGGGCTTTGTAAAAACCGCGGGCGACTTCGGCGCGCAGGGCGAATCGCCGTCGCATCCTGAACTGCTGGATTGGTTGGCCACGGAATTCATGGGCAGTGGTTGGGACGTGAAACAACTGCTGCGTTTGATCGTCACGTCGGCGACCTATCGCCAGAATTCTGCCGTCACCGCCAAACTGTTGCAGGTGGATCCACAAAATCGTTTGCTCGCGCGCGGGCCGCGTTTCCGGCTTGATGCCGAGATGATTCGGGACGGCGCGTTGTATGTCAGCGGATTGCTCAACGAGAAAATGGGCGGGCGCGGCGTGCGTCCATACCAGCCGGGCGGCATTTGGGAGGCGGTCGGCTATACCACCAGCAACACGGCAAAATTCGAACAGGACCATGGCGACGCGCTGTATCGGCGGAGCCTTTATATTTTCTGGAAGCGCACGGCCCCTCCGCCGTACCTGACGGCATTTGATGCTCCTTCGCGCGAAAAATACTGCACGCGCCGCGAGCGAACCGACACGCCGTTGCAAGCACTCGTCACCATGAACGACCCGGCGTTCGTCGAAGCGGCGCGGCATTTGAGCGCACGGATGATCGAGCACAGCCCGGAAGCGGAGGCCCGGCTGGAGTTTGGTTTTACCCTGGTGACTGCAAGGCGGCCTTCGTCCAGCGAGAAAGCGCTTTTGAAAGCGGCGTTGAAAAAATATCAGGCCAAGTATCAGGACAACACGGAGGCGGCGAAAAAATTGATTTCCGTGGGTGAATCGCCGGTAAACGAGAAGCACGACGCGCCCGAGCTTGCGGCTTACACGATGGTCGCGAATCTGTTGCTGAACCTGGATGAAACGTTGAACAAGAACTGAGCTATATGAACCCCGTCGAAGAACGCCTCCAGCATCTCAGCCGCCGGCACTTTTTCAAATCCACCGGCCTAGCCGTCGGGCGGATTGCCTTGGGCAGTCTGATGTTTCCCGAGTTGCTTCGAGCGGCCACCAAAACCAAGGCGGATCGTCCGCATCCCGCGCTGGCGGGGCTGCCGCACTTTGCGCCGAAAGCCAAGCGGTTGATTTATTTGTTCATGAACGGCGGGCCGTCGCAGATGGATTTGCTCGATTACAAGCCCGGCCTCGGAAAGATTTACGACACCGATCTGCCCGATTCCATCCGCATGGGCCAGCGATTGACCACGATGACGAGCGGGCAATCGCGTTTTCCCATCTGCCCGTCCAAATACGAGTTCAAGCAACATGGCCAGTGCGGGATGTGGTTTAGCGAACTGCTGCCGCACACCGCGAAAATTGCCGATGACATCGCGGTCATCAAATCCGTCCACACGGAAGCCATCAATCACGATCCTGCCGTCACTTACATTCAGACGGGCCGGCAGATTCCCGGCAACCCCAGCCTCGGCTCGTGGCTTTCTTACGGTCTTGGCAGCGAATGCGACAATCTGCCCGCGTTCGTCGTGATGACACCGCGTTGGTCGGCCAAGCGCGACGCGCAGGCGCTTTATCAACGGCTCTGGGAGGCGGGCTTTTTGCCGACCAAACACGCGGGCGTGGCCTTGCGCGCGCAGGGCGACCCGGTGCTCTACCTGAACGACCCGCCCGGCGTGGACAAGGAAACCCGCCGCGACATGCTCGACGGCTTGGCGAAACTGAATGCCATTTCGTACAGGAAATATCGCGATCCCGAGATCAACACGCGCATCGCCCAGTACGAAATGGCGTTTCGGATGCAATCCTCCGTTCCGGACCTGACCGATATTTCCGGCGAAGCGAAAGCCACGCTGGACCTATACGGACCGGAGGTGACATCGCCCGGCACGTTTGCCCACAGCGCCTTGATGGCCCGTCGGCTGGCCGAGCGCGGCGTGCGGTGCGTCGAAATTTTTCACCGCGAATGGGATCACCACGGCGACCTCACGCGCGACCTGCCGTTGCAATGCCGCGACGTGGATCAGGCTTGTTACGGGCTGATCACCGACCTCAAGAATCGCGGGATGCTGGACGAGACCCTTGTGGTCTGGGGCGGCGAATTCGGCCGGACGGTTTATTGCCAGGGCGCGCTCTCGAAGGACAACTATGGCCGCGATCATCATCCCCGCTGTTTCACGATGTGGATGGCCGGCGCCGGTGTGAAGGGCGGCACCGTTTATGGCGAGACGGATGATTTCAGTTACAACATTGTGAAGGACCCCGTACATATCCGTGACATTAACGCGACGATCCTCGACCGCATGGGGATAGATCACAGCCGGTTGACTTACAAATTCCAAGGCTTGGACCAGCGCCTGACGGGCGTGGAGGAGGCCCATCCAGTGAAGGGAATTCTAGCCTGATTGAGCTCCAGCGGGAATCCATCCGAACGGTCTTAATCTGCGGCCTTTCCGTTGCACGTTTATTTCGCCGTTGACGATTTGCCGTCGCGCCCCAAACTCCACCGGTGCGTGTAGTCGCCGATTGAATGAAAACCTTTCTATTTGTCTGTACAGGTAACATTTGCCGCAGTCCGATGGCCGAGGGACTCCTGCGCCACGCGGGCGGGCGGAACGAATACCGTGCATTATCCGCCGGCTTGGGCGCCGCCGACGGACAACCACCCAGCGCGTATGCCGTGCAGGCGATGAAGGAACTGGGGATTGATATCTCGCAACAACGCAGCCGGATGCTCACGGCGGAGCTGGTGCAGCAGGCGGATTTCATTTTTGGAATGACGCACAGCCATGTGGACACAGTCATGTTGCTCTACCCACACGCGGCGGAAAAAACTTTTCTCCTCCGCGAGTTTGACGAAACCCTCGACCCATTCGAGAAAGACATCAGTGACCCCATTGGCGGTTCGTACGATGTCTATCTCAATTGCCGTGATCAGATTGAACAGGGAATTGCGTCCATTCTACGATTTGTCGAACAAACCGAGACCGCCGGCGGACGAGCAGGTGGCGGGGCCAAAACCGCGACGGTTGCGCTGGGCGCGGACCACGGCGGCTACGAATTGAAGGAAACCCTCAAGCGCCATCTGACGGAGCGCGGAGTGAGCGTGAACGACTTCGGCACTTATTCGCCCGAATCCACGGACTATCCGGATTACGCGCAAACCGTCGCGCAGGCGGTGGCCTCGCGCCAGGCGGAAACGGGCCTGCTCATCTGCACGACTGGCATCGGAATGAGCATCGCGGCAAACAAAGTCCCGGGCGTGCGCGCGGCGCTCGTGTGCGATGAGCCGCAGGCGGCGCTGGCGCGGCAGCACAACCACGCGAATGTGCTTTGCCTGGGCGGCAAAACCACGTCGCCCGACCGCGCAAAAAGAATTCTGGACGCATTTCTGGACGCGCATTTTGAAGGCGGCCGGCACGAGCGTCGTGTGAACAAGCTGGAGACGCGCGTTCTGCCGCCCGCATTGCGCTTGAAGAACGTGGACCCGGCGATTGCCTCGACCATCGAGCATGAGCGGCTTCGCCAGCAGGAGAACATCGAACTCATTGCGAGCGAAAACTTCACCAGCCCGGCCGTAATGGAAGCGCAAGGCTCGGTGCTCACCAACAAGTACGCGGAGGGCTATCCGAAGAAACGCTGGTATGGCGGCTGCGAAAACGTGGACGTGGTCGAGCAACTGGCCATTGATCGCGCGAAGAAATTATTTGGAGCCGAACACGCGAATGTCCAACCGCACTCCGGCAGCGGCGCGAACATGGCGGTCTATTTTGCCTTCCTGAAACCCGGCGATAAAATGCTGACCATGGACTTGAGCCACGGCGGGCATTTGACCCACGGCAATAAGGCGAACTTCTCCGGAAAGTTTTTTGAGATCGTCCATTATGGAGTGCGCAAAGAGGACGAGCGTATTGATTACGACCAACTGGCGAGAATGGCGAGCGAACACAAGCCGAAGATGATCACGGTCGGCGCCAGTGCCTATCCGCGCCTCATTGATTTCAAGCGCATGGGCGAGATTGCGCGCGAGGTGGGAGCTTATTTGCTGGCCGACATTGCGCACATCGCCGGCCTGGTGGCGACGGGATTGCATCCCAGCCCCACCGAACACGCGGATTTTGTCACGACAACGACCCACAAGACCCTGCGCGGCCCGCGCGGCGGCCTGGTGTTGTGCAAGGAGAAGTACGCCAAGGAGATTGATTCGCAGGCTTTTCCCGGCATTCAGGGCGGGCCGTTGATGCATGTCATTGCCGCGAAAGCAGTGTGTTTCCATGAAGCGATGCAGCCGACCTTCGCTGCGTATCAGGCGCAGATCGTCCGCAACGCGCGCGCCTTGGCGGAGGGCATGAAGCGCAACGGTTTCCGCCTGGTCAGCGGTGGAACGGACAATCATTTGATGCTGGTGGACGTGGGCGCGCGTGGCGTCACGGGCAAAGATTGTCAGTTGGCGCTGGATGAAGCGGGCATCACGGTCAACAAAAACACCATTCCCTTCGAGACGCGCTCGCCCTTCCAGGCCAGCGGAATCCGTCTGGGCACGCCCGCGGTGACGACGCGCGGCATGAAGGAGCCCGAGATGGCCGCCATCGCGGACATGATCAGCGAAGTTTTGCTCGACATCAAGAATCTTGACACTACCGCGAAGGTGCGCCAACGTGTTCGTGAGCTAACTGCAAGATTCCCGTTGCCGTACTGACGCACAACATTCTCGGCACGTGCGATGGGTAGCCATTCCAGTTTGAACTAATCAAGTCGTTGGTCGTCCAATCATTCGTGCGTTCTTCCGGGGACGCGGTGATTTGCCAGACTGGCACCAGACCTGAACCAAGCCAATTTATGCCAAGAGCCATTACGAAAAAGCCCCGCGCCAGAAAAGTGAAAGGGGCCGACGACCAAATGCCGGGCATCGAAGCCGAGGATGCTCACATCGCCACCGCCGTCGCTGAACCGCCCTCCGTCGAGTTGCAGCCGCCCACCACTCCGGTCGAGGCCGTGGAGGAGCCGCGGGAAGCCAAGCCGGCCGCCCGCGCAACGGAACAACGGGATCACATCGCCACGTCGCTGAACATCGCGAAGCTGCAAGCGATGTCCATGACCGATTTGAACAACATGGCGCGTGAACTGGGCGTGGAAAATTTCGGCACGATGCGCAAGCACGAGGTCATTTTCCACATCCTGCAAAAGAACGCGGAGCGCGCAGGGGTGTTGTTCTCCGAAGGCGTGTTGGAGGTGTTGCCCGAAGGGTTCGGCTTTTTGCGTTCACAGAGCTTTAATTACCTGCCGTGCCCCGAGGACATTTACGTTTCGCCATCGCAAATCCGCCGGTTTGATTTGCAGACGGGCAACCTGATTGCCGGCCAGATCCGCCCGCCGAAGGAAAAGGAAAAATTCTTTGCCCTGCTCAAAGTCGAAGGCGTGGACGGTGAAGACCCCGACAAGGCCAAGGAAAAAACTCATTTCGACAACCTCACGCCACTCTTCCCGGACAAACGCTTCCTGTTGGAAACGGTGGCTGAAGAAGTAAACACCCGCGTCCTCGATCTCGTTTGTCCAGTCGGCAAAGGCACGCGCGGCCTCATCGTCGCGCCGCCGCGCACGGGCAAGACCGTGTTGCTCCAAAAGCTGGCCAACGCCATCCTCAAGAACAATCCCGAGTCCTACCTGTTCATCCTTCTGATTGACGAGCGGCCCGAGGAAGTCACCGACATGGAGCGCACCTGCAAAGGCGCGGAAGTGATCAGCTCGACGTTCGACGAACCGCCGGAACGCCACGTGCAAGTCGCGGAAATGGTGAGCGAGAAAGCCAAGCGCATGGTCGAGCACAAGCGCGACGTCGTCATCCTGCTGGATTCCATCACCCGCCTCGCGCGCGCGTACAACACAGTGCAGCCACACTCGGGCAAAATCCTGTCGGGTGGTGTGGACGCAAACGCGCTGCACAAGCCCAAGAGATTTTTTGGCGCGGCTCGTAACATCGAGGAAGGCGGCTCGCTCACCATCATGGCGACCGCGTTGGTGGATACCGGGTCGCGAATGGATGAAGTCATTTTTGAAGAGTTCAAAGGCACGGGTAACATGGAAGTGCATCTGGATCGCGCGTTGGTGGATCGCAGAATTTTCCCCTCCATCAACATCGAACGCTCCGGCACGCGCAAGGAAGAGTTGCTTTATCATCCGGAAGAATACAACCGCGTGGTGCTGCTGCGGCGCGCGCTGACGGGCGTGCCGCCGGTCGAAGCGATGGAATTGCTGCTCGGGAAACTCAAGAAGACCAAGAGCAACATCGAGTTCCTGCTGGGCATGAGTGTGAGTTGATGTTCCGCCTCGGATTTGCAGTGGAGCCGAAACCACCTTTTCCCATTTGCGATTGAATCTTCCCTTGCCAGCGGCACGTGCGACACTGCTATGATTGCCCGATGAAACGCTTGAATCCTGCATTGCAATTCTGCCGGGCCTTGTGCGTTATTGTGGCCTTCGTTGCCGGTTGCGGACACGAAGAGCCAAAAGTATATCGCGTCCCCAAGGAAACGACCGGCGCCTCGCCGACACAGCAGATGCCGCATGGGCATCCTGAGATCAATACAGCGAAGCCGGAGCTTTCCTGGACGTTGCCTGCCGGTTGGGTTGAGGGCGGAGCAGGTTCCATGAGCCTCGCCAATTTCAGCATCACCGGTCAGGACGGTCTGCGAGCACAGGTTAGTGTCACGCCGCTGCAAGGTCTGGCTGGAAAGGAAATACCGATTGTCAACATGTGGCGTCATCAGGTCGGGTTGCCGGAATTGACCGAGGATGAAGTCAAGCAGCAGCTTCAGGAAGTGGACATCGCAGGTGAACGGGGAAAGATGTTTGAGGTCATCGGCAATCCAGAAGGCACGAATTCTCCCATGCGCATCGTCACGGCGATGGTGCATCGCGCGGACGCGAGCTGGTTTTACAAATTGCAGGGCGACGCTGACCTGGTTGAAGCGCAGAAGCCGGCCTTTGTTTCGTTCCTCAAGTCAGTTAAAATCTCTGAGGCTTCCACTGAGGCTGCGGTGGGGGCTGTGCCGCCAAAAGCCGCGCCCGCCGCACCAGTTGCATCGTCGCCATCGAAGATTCCTGCCGGTTGGAAAAGCGTCCCACCCGGGCCGATGCAGTCGGCGAAATATCAGGTGACGGAAAGTGGTTCAGGCAAAGCGGAGGTCACGGTCAGCGTTTTTCCGAATTCGACGGGCGGCACACTGGGAAACGTGAATCGTTGGCGCGGGCAGATTGCCCTTCCGCCGATTGGCGAAGCCGACCTCGCCAAAATCAGCACGCCGTTGGATGACAAAAACCCGGACATGGTTCTGGTAGACATGAGCAATCCGGAAACGAAGCGGCAATTGATTGGCGCAATAGTGCCGCGAGATGGCCAATGGTTTTTCTACAAGATGATGGGGGATGCGGACGCCGTGGCGCCGCAGAAGGAAGCATTCGTGGCGTTCGTGAAATCCGGGGCTTAGGCATGTCGCGTCGCCTCTGGAAAATTCTCATCTCGCTGCGTTTGACCGCCGTGCTGCTGGCATTGAGCATTCTCCTCGTATTTGTCGGCACGGTGGCGCAGGCGGATGAAGGGCTATACGGTGCGCAGGCGCGTTACTTCAAACATTGGTTCGTGTTTGGTATCAGCTTTTTCGGCTACCACCTTCCGATTCCACTGCCCGGCGGTTATTTGCTCGGGACGGCGTTGCTGATCAACCTTGTTGCCGCGCATATCCAACGCTTTCAGTGGACCTGGAAAAAAATCGGCATCCATCTGGCGCACGCCGGAATAATTCTCCTCCTCGTCGGCCAGCTTGTCACCGATTTGCTTTCGCGGGAAACACAACTTCATTTTTACGAAGGTGAAACGAAGAACTATTCCGAGTCCGGGCGCGATTACGAACTGGCCTTTGTCAGCGATGCGGGCAACGACACCGAGGAAGTGGTGGCGTTTCCCGAGCGATCCTTGACCGGTGGCCAGGAAATCAGGCACGAGAAACTGCCGTTCGCCGTCCGGATCAAGGAACTGTGGCGCAACTCCGAGCCATCGTTTCGCGCGCCCATGCAGCAAAACGCGCCGCCGCTGACAACCAACGGCATCGCGCAGCATTTTGATTTCCGCGCCGCCGCGCGCTCGAAGACGATGGATGAAAAGGATGTTCCGACGGCGCTGTTGGAAATTATTGGCCCGGATCACTCGCTGGGCGATTGGGTCGTTTCCGGGTGGGCCGGGGACGAGGGATTGGTTTCAGCAATCCGGACGAGCTACGCACGCCGAATGAATAGCGGGCAGATGGCCGATGCCATCGCCAGTCGCCTGAGCCAGTCGCAAACGGTTGGGGTTGGCGGCAAGGCATATTCTCTCACGCTCCGGCCCGTTCGTTCCTACAAGCCGTTTTCGCTGACCTTGCTCAAGGCCACGCACACAACTTATCCGGGTCGCCCGGACATCCCGAAGGATTTTCGCAGCCGAGTTCGATTGCAGAATCCCGAGACTGGCGAAAACCGTGAACTCGAAATCTACATGAACACGCCCCTGCGCTATGGGGGGCTGACGTTTTATCAATACCAGATGGCTGCGGGTGAAATGGCGCAGCAGGTTGGCGCCACGCCTTCTTCCACGCTGCAAGTGGTGCGCAATCCCGCGTGGCTCACGCCGTACGCGGGTTGCATCATTGTAGCCGCGGGTTTGACCTTTCAGTTCATGTTTCATCTGGTGGGATTTCTTTCCAAACGGAGGGTCGCGTGAAGAAATGGTTGCCAATTATTCTGACCATTCTGATGGCGGCGTGGTTCGCCAGCCCGCTGCGGGCGCCGAAGGAAAAGGATTTTCATTACGCCGAGTTTGGCCAACTGCCGCTGCTGTTCAACGGGCGGTTGCAACCCATGGATTCCCTGGCGCGCAATTCACTCCTGCAAATTCGCGAAAAGCAACGCGCCAATCTCGAACCATGGAAGTCTTGGTACGAGAAGCCGAAATTGATCCCTGCCATCGAATGGCTCAGCACGGTAATGATGAATCCCGAGGTGGCTGATCAGTGGCCGGTGTTTCGCGTGGACAATCCGGAATTGATCACGCTGCTCAAACTGCCCGAGAAAGACCTGAACCAGCAGCACGACGGCAAACATTTTTCGTGGGCCCAGATCCAACCCGCATTGGGCGTGATGCAGGAACAAGTTGGCCGCATCACCGAGAGAGAAGAGAAAAAGGAGTCGGATGCCAGTCATCGCACGGTCTTTGAGAAAGCGGTGATGAAGCTGCACTCGCGGCTCGTTCTCTACATGCGTCTAAAGAACACGGTGCAACCTCAGGACGCCCGGGACTGGCCCGCCGAATTGAAGGAATATGAAGCGCTCATTCCGCCCGGCGTCGAGGCGCTACGGGCGCAGCAGGCAGGTCGCGAACACGACAAAGCGGTGTTCGAGCGGCTCATGCGTTACTTGAACAAGCTGGACGTGATGTTGCGTTTCGAGCCGCCGTTGCTGGTGCCGCCGCCGGCGCACGAAGGGCACGCGCACACCGAATGGATGCGCGTCGGCGACGTGTTGTTGCAGGCCGCGCGCGGTGAACCGCTGCCCGACTCCGTGCGTCACTACGCCGAAATGGCTGGTGCGTTCCGGCGCGGCGACGCGGCGGAGTTCAACAAGCAAGTTGTCACCTACCGCGCGTCGTTGTCGCCGAAGTTTGACCGCGCGATGTTAAAGGCGAGCCGCGAGGATTTCTTCAACCGGATGGAGCCGTTCTACAAGGCGATGGTGATTTACGTTCTCGCGGGGTTGCTCGCATGCGTGTCGTGGTTTAACACATCGGAAACTCTCCGCCGTTCGGCCGTGTGGCTTACCGGACTGGCATTGATCGTCCACACCACCGGACTGATTTTTCGGATGTGGTTGGAGGGACGCCCTCCCGTCACGAACCTTTACTCCTCGGCGATTTTCATCGGCTGGGGCGCGGTTGTGCTTGGGTTGGTGCTGGAAACTTTTTTCAAGGACGGTATCGGCGTGGTGGTAGCCGCAGTGATCGGTTTTCTCACTCTTATCGTCGCGCATCACCTGGCACTGGGCGGGGACACGATGGAAATGATGCGCGCCGTGCTCGACACCAATTTCTGGCTGGCGACGCACGTCGTCATCATCACGCTGGGCTATGCGAGCACGTTTGTTGCAGGTTTTCTTGCGTCGATTTACATCGTGCGCGGCTTGTTCACGAAGACCCTGGGCGAAACGACCGGCAAATCGCTCTCGCGCATGGTGTATGGCATCATTTGTTTCGCCACTTTGTTCAGTTTCGTCGGAACGGTGTTGGGCGGGATTTGGGCCGATCAATCGTGGGGACGGTTCTGGGGCTGGGACCCAAAGGAAAATGGCGCGCTGATTATCGTGCTGTGGAACGCGCTGGTGTTGCATTTGCGCTGGGGCGGCATCATCCGCGAACGCGGTCTGATGACCTGCGCCATTGTTGGCAACATCGTCACAAGCTGGTCTTGGTTCGGAGTGAATATGCTCGGCATTGGTTTGCATAGTTACGGCTTCATGGACGCGGCCTTCAGATGGCTGATGCTTTTTGTGGTCAGCCAGCTTGCCTTGATTGCTCTCGGAATGCTGCCATTGCGCGTGTGGAAGAGCTTTCAAAACCGCGTGCCGCCATCTGAAGCGGCAGTTGACTCAAGCGGCGGTAAGAAAGCTTCGCCCGAGCCAGCGAGGGCCTGAACCGACGCGGCCGTTAGTCTGATCGTTCGCGAATGGCCAAGCCCAGTCAACGGGTCAAGCCCGGTATGTTCTAAAATGGCTCTGGCGATGGCAAAATAGGGTGGGTAAAAGGCGAAAAAGGTGAAGCCAGATGCCGTCCGGGCCGGCAAGAGTATCCTCACATGATTCGAGATTTCCAAACTGCGAACAGACGGGCAATCAACCTCGGACGCCAAGCCACAGGCGCTGCTGGTTCAAATCAATTCGCCAAACGAATCGCGACGACGCTATCGGCACTGGCCTTGGTCGGATGCGGCGATAAAGACATCAAGGTTTACCACGTGGCCAAAGAGAGCACAGCCCACCCGGTGGCTGCCCATGCACAAATGCCTTCCGGCCATCCCGACGTGGCTGCCGCAAGACCCAAGCTGACCTGGACGACTCCCGCAGGATGGACCGAAGCCAAGGCGGGCGAGTTTCGCGTGGCATCATTCAACATCAAAGGCGAAAACGGCAAGCAAGCTGACTTGGGCATCTTTCCGCTCCCTGGCGGAGCCGGCGGTGATTTTGCGAACGTAAACCGGTGGCGCAGTCAACTCGGGCTTGAACCGGTCACCGCCGAGGAGTTGAAGACCCTCGCCCAAAGCGCGATGGTCGCGGGCCAGCCGGCGGAACTATACGACCTCTCGGGGAAGGCCGCGGGAAGCGATGACCCGACACGGATTCTCGGGGTGATTCAGCATCGCGATGGCACGGCTTGGTTTTTCAAAATGACGGGGGACGCTGAACTCGTGGCTCAACAAAAAGCCACGTACATCGAGTTCTTGAAATCCTTGAAGCTGGAGTCGCCGCAGCAGGCTGGATTGCCGCCTTCGCATCCGCCGATTGACGGTGCGGGCGCGTTGGCACAGACTCCGGCCGCGCCACCATCGACCGAGGGCAAGCCTAAGTGGAATGTTCCCTCCGGCTGGCGCGAAGTTCCGGGCGGACAATTTCTCGTGGCGAAGTTCAGCATTGCGGGCGAGGGCAACGCCCAGGCCGACGTGAACGTGAGCATGTCTTCTGGCGACGGTGGCGGGTTGCTGGCCAATGTGAATCGCTGGAGGCAACAACTGGGGCTGTCTGTGACCACCGATACAGAATTGGCCAGCTCGGCAAAATCTGTTGATCTCGCCGGTGGCAAGGTCACGCTGGTGGACCTGAGCGGAACGGATGCGCGCACCCGCCAGCCGGCGCGTGTCATTGGGGCCATCGTTCCCCAGTCCGGCCAGACTTGGTTTTACAAACTCATGGGAGAAAGCAAACTGGTTGAGACCCAGAAGGAAGCGTTCACACAATTTGTTCAAACCGTGAGGTATTAACATGCTGGACCGCCTGACTAAGTTCTTTACTTCGGTCAAACTGACAGTGGCGTTGTTGACGCTGGGGCTGATTCTCGTTTTCTGGGGAACCCTGGCCCAGGTGCCAATGGGTCTTTACCGCGCCCAGAACGAATTCTTCCGCAGCTTCTTTGTGTACTGGCAGCCGGACGGTTCCGCCTTGAGAATCCCGATTTTCCCTGGCGGCTATCTCATCGGCGGACTCTTGCTCATCAATCTTTTCGCCGCCCACCTGCGCTACTATCAGCCGGGCATGAAGAAGATCGGCATTGTGCTGATCCACGTCGGCGTGGTGCTGCTGCTGGTCGGCCAGTTGTTAACCGACTTTTTGTCGGTGGAAAGCAGCATGCACCTGCGCGTTGGCGGAACGAAGAATTACTCGGAAGCAGACCGCCGTTTTGAACTGGCGGTCGTGGACGTCACGGATAAGGAAGCGGACAAGGTCGTCGCCATCAGCCAGCATCGGCTCGCGGCGAAAGATTACATCGTGCATCCCGAATTGCCCTTCAAACTGAAGGCAACGACTTTTTACGGGAACTCGGCGTTGACCCAAAAAGCGCAGGAAGGTTTCGAGCCGGTGACTGGTGTGAACGAGTTTGTCGGGAGCGTGTGGATGAAGGAATTGCCGCACGAAACCGTGATGGATCGCCGCGATACACCGACGGCCATCGTGGAATTCACGGGCAAGCAAGGTCCGGTGGGCTCGTTTCTGGTTTCCGCGATGATCGAGCGGCCACAGCGATTCGCGCACGATGGCCGGTCTTACGAAGTCACGTTGCGTCCGGTGCGCTATTACAAACCGTTCAGCCTGCACCTCAAGGAATTTAACCACGACAAATATCCCGGGACAGAGATCCCCAAGAACTTTTCGAGCCGCGTGCTGTTGAACCGGCCGGACACCGGAGAGAAGCGCGAAGTGTTGATCTATATGAACAGCCCGTTGCGTTACGCGGGCGAAACCTATTATCAGGCGAGCTTCGATCGAGACGACCAGGGCAGCATCCTTCAGGTGGTGCGCAATCCAAGCTGGCTCACGCCTTATTTTTCCTGCGTCCTGGTGGCGTTGGGAATGATCGTGCAATTCTTGATTCACCTCGTGCCCTTTATGAAACGGAGAATGGCGACATGAAAAAATGGCTTCCTTGGATTCTCGTGCTCGTCATGGCGGGTTGGATTTTGTCCACCTTGCGCCCGAAAGCGGCAGTCGGATTCCGGACGAGCGAATTTGGCGAATTGCCCGTGCTCATGAATGGCCGCTTTCAGCCGTTCGACTCCGTCGCGCGGAATTCTCTGCTTCAGATTCGCCAGCGCCAGAACGTCGTGTGGAAGGAAGACGGCAAATACCAGAAGCTGAGCGCTCGCGACTGGCTGGTCGAGGTGATGATGAAACCCGAGCTGGCCGACAGCCGAAAGATTTTCCGCATTGATAACGTGGAACTGGTCAGCCTGCTCAAGCTGACCGAGGAACAGAAATATTACTCCTTCGCGGAATTGACGCCGCAGACCGAGGAAATTGACCGGCAAGCCGAACGCATCTCCAAGATCGAGGCGGCGAATCGGTCAACCTTCGAGCGGCAACACATGAAGCTCTACAACGCCGTCGCGCTTTATCGGCGGCTGCAACTCACCCTCAAACCATTGAAGTCGGGAGATTTTGCCGCCGAAGTCAGCGCGTACGAAAACAGCCGGGCCGCCGGCACAGCAGCCTGGCGCGCGCGTGAGTCCGGGCAGACTTACGACAAGGTGGCGTTGGAAAAATTCCTCGAAATGATGAACGGCTTCGAATCGGTTTCACGCCTTGCGTTGCCGTTGGTAGTACCGTCGGCGCATCCGGAGAACGGACGCCACGACTGGCAGAACATGGGCGCAAGCCTGATTGACGCCTTGCACCATGATGGCGTTCACCCGGCGGCGAAGTATTATGCCGCGATGGTCACGGCGTATCGCGCGGACCAACCGGAGGCGTTTAACCGGGCGGTGGCCGACTATCGAACCTGGCTGACAGAACGGTTCGCTCCGGAATTATCAAAAGCTGAATGGGAATTTCGACTCAATGCTTTTCAACCATTCTACAAGGCGATGGTGATTTACGTGCTGGCGCTGGTGCTCGGGCTAGTATCGCTGCTGGCCTTTGCCCTGGCTCCCGGACTGTCGGAGACGCTCCGGCGTTCGGCGTACTGGTTGATTGTGCTGGCTTGCGTCGTGCATACGTGCGGGTTGGTCTTCCGCATGGTGCTGGAGGGCCGGCCTCCAGTAACCAACCTTTATTCCTCCGCAGTTTTCATCGGCTGGGCCGCGGTGATTCTGGGATTAGTGCTGGAACGGTTTTACCGCGTGGGTATCGGATTGATCGTCGCGTCGGTCGTTGGCTTTGTAACGCTCGTGATCGCCCATAACCTGGCCGTCTCGGGTGACACCATGGAAATGATGCGAGCCGTACTCGATACCAATTTCTGGCTCGCCACCCACGTCGTCGTGATCACGCTAGGCTACGCTTCGATGTTCGTCGCTGGCTTGCTGGCGATTCTCTACATCGTGCTTGGGTTGTTCACGCCGTTGCTTGGGCAAAAGCCGGCTGCCGCTCCAACATCAGCGAAAGCTGCCTCAACATCAGGTGACGAGGCAGGCAAATCCGAAGTCGGCACTGTGCTGGCCAAAATGGTGTATGGCATCGTTTGCTTCGCCACGTTGTTCAGCTTTACGGGCACGGTGCTCGGGGGAATATGGGCCGACCAATCCTGGGGACGGTTCTGGGGCTGGGACCCCAAGGAAAACGGCGCGCTGCTCATCGTCATCTGGTGCGCCATCATGCTGCACGCGCGCTGGGGCAAACTTGTCAGCGAACGCGGCCTCATGCTGATGGCAATCTTCGGCAACGTGGTGACGGCTTTTTCCTGGTTCGGAGTGAACATGCTCGGCATCGGCCTGCACAGCTATGGTTTTATGGACGCCGCGTTCCGCTGGCTGATGCTGTTTAACGCGACCCAAATTTGCCTCATCCTGCTGGGTCTGTTACCCCTTCGCGTCTGGAAGAGTTTCCAGAGCCGGGCGACCGCGCCGGCAATTCCGACCGGTTCACCCGGCGGCAAGAAAACTGCACCAGCACCTGCGGGCACGTAATTGATCGTAGGCGGGAAAAAGCTTTCCACACTCTCGCAGAAACACGTCTTGTGTTCGGCGACGGTCAGCCTATGATCACAACCATGGATAAACCTTGGTATCAAAGATTTTTTTCTGATGCTCCAAAGCCTGTTTCTGAAATCACCACTGCCGCGAACACCAATTACGAAGACCCCGACGTGCAATTCGGCATGGGTTTGAAGTTCGCGAGCGACGGCGGGGCGCAGGATTTTGTCCAGGCAGCCGAATGGTATCGCAAGGCGGCGGACCAGAGCCATGCCCTGGCGCAATTCAACCTCGCGATGATGTACGCCAACGGCCAGGGGTTTTCCCGGAACGAAGCCGAATCTGTAATCTGGTTGGGTAAAGCCGCCCGGCAAGGGGACGCGGGCGCTCAATTCTACCTTGGCAAAAGCTGCCATCGCGCGAGTTTCCGAAGCGTGCCAGAGCAAGCCACAGAATCACGGATCGAAGCTTACAAGTGGCTTCACTTGGCCGCGGCGCAGGGCTACCGGGGGTCGGTTAGCGCTTGCACACCAGTAATCCTCGGCATGACTCACGCGGACGTGGCCATCGCGGAACGGCGCGTCGCCGCGTTCGTAGTAGAGAAAACCAGCCAGGCCGCGACGCCACCTGATCCGAGCTTGGTTTAAGCCGGGCCCATTTCAGTGCCTTTGCCGCGTCCGTGGTCGAGGTTGATGAATTGTCGCGTTTGCGCGATGTAACAAACAATGTTGAATTTGCGGATGGGTTCCCGTTTCGCGACTTCAAACGCGGCCACGGTGGCCTTGAAGTTTTTGCCATCAGCCACGTTCTTCGTCCATTGGCCTTCGGTGGTTAGGTATTCCAGAGTTTCGGCGTCTTCAATCAAGATGTTCATGGGCGGACAGCTTAACAGATTTTTCAGAACCACAAGCGCACAATCCGATAATCTTCAACTCAGTCGCGCCGTCGGATGAAGGACGAAACTGAACGTTCGCGCGGAGCGCGCACGGAAGAACGCGTGCAGTGTTGCGCTTGGGTGCCAAAGGCAAGTAAGGTGAGGCCGATGAAACTCCTCATCGTTGGATGCTTGGTTCTCTCGGGCTTTCTTG
>CAZCZP010000001.1:31672-40906 GCA_964502895.1 uncultured Bifidobacteriaceae bacterium | reverse complement strand
GCGCCCAAACGTGGACCGGGAGTTTTCTTTGTCGCGACCAATGGAAATGACGCCTGGTCTGGTCGCCACCCAACTCCTAAACGCGACGGCACTGATGGCCCCTTCGCCACAGTGCAGCGGGCGTTAACAGCGACACGTGAATTCAAAGCGGGGCAGGGGAGTGAACGATCATTCACGAGCATCGTCATTCGCGAGGGCAACCATTTCCTCAGCCAACCGATCATTCTAACACCTCGAGACTCGAACTTAAAGGTCGTGGCCTATCCGGGCGCGCGTCCAATTCTCAGCGGAGGACGGCTCATTACGGGCTGGCGGCAGACGACCTTGAACGGCCGGGTCGTTTGGGCCGCCGATTATCCGCAGGCGCGGCAGGGCAAAGGGCCGTTTCGTGAACTTTGGGTGAATGGTCACCGCGCGGTGCGGGCTCGTTTGCCAAACTGGGGCTACCTCGAAGTTGCCGATTTGCCCGACAAGACAACGAATTGGACCGACGGCCATTCTCGATTTCGATACGCGGAGGGCGATCTGAAAGCATGGCCCACGATCACCAACGCGGACGTGATGGTTATGACTCGCTGGGTCGAATCTCGCTTGCCCGTTGTGGCCGTGGATGAGAAGGAGCGACTGGTGATGTTTGGCAAACGATCCGTGTTCCAACTCGTGCCGGGTGACCGTTACTATGTCGAAGGGGCGCTCGAGTTGCTCGATACGCCCGGGGAATGGTATCTCGATGCTGCGAGTGGCAGAGTTTTCTACGCGCCGTTGCCCGGTGAGAGTCTGGAGCGTGCCGAGGTCATCGCGCCGGCGTTGCCGTCTGTTCTTCGCTTGGAAGGGCAGCCGGAGGCCGGGAAATTTGTCGAGAACGTAAATTTGCTGGGACTGACTTTTGCGCATGCCGAGTGGGATTTCCCGCGCGATCCAGAACTGGCGAAGCGCTCGGCCATGGTATGGCCCGCGCCTTCCACCGAGATCGGCGGTTTTGCACAGGCCGCCATCGGAGTCAGCGGCGCGGTCTGGGGTGAAGGCGTGCGGCAGAGCAGGTTCGAGGATTGCAAATTTCTTCACCTTGGAGCGTATGCGCTGGAATTGGGACGTGGCTGCCAGTCGAATTGGATTTCGCGCTGCGAATTTGTGGACCTCGGCGCCGGCGGAATCAAAATCGGGGAGACGCGTATTCGCGACAATCCCGCTGAACTGGCCGGGGCGAACGAGGTTTCCGACTGTCGCCTGAGCGAAGGCGGGCGCACGTTTCACAGCGCGATCGGAATCTGGATCGGCCAATCGCCGAACAATCGCATCCTCCACAACGAGATTCACGATTTCTACTACACCGGCATTTCAATCGGCTGGACGTGGGGCTATGACCCGCGTGCGCTGGCGACAAACAATCTGGTTGCGTTCAATCACGTGCATCACATTGGCGTCATGTCCGACGGCGACGGCCCGATCTTGAGTGACATGGGCGGCATTTACACGCTGGGCATGCAGCCGGGGACGCGCATCCTCAATAATCTCTGGCACGACATCGCGGGCTTTCGGTATGGCGGCTGGGGTATCTATACCGACGAGGGCAGCAGCGGCATTCGCGTGGAGAGTAATCTGGTCTATCGGACGACCCACGGGGGTTTTCATCAGCATTACGGAGCGACGAACATTGTGCGAAACAACATTTTCGCCTTCGCACGCGATCACCAGCTTCAACGCTCTCGTGAGGAAGACCATTTCAGTTTCAGTTTCAGCAATAACATTGTGTTGTTCGACAAGGGAGTTTTGTTGGGCAGCACTTGGAAGAATGACAATTTCATCCTCGACAGAAATGTTTACTGGGACACTCGGCAGGTTGCGAAACCGGAGGATATGAAATTTTCAAACAGTAGCCTGGAACAATGGCGCGCGCGCGGCCACGATCTGAACTCGATAATCGCTGATCCGCAGTTCGTCGCTCCGAGCCAGGATGATTTCCGGCTGAAGGCTGGTTCTCCCGCACTGAAAATGAGTTTTCAACCGATTGATATGACGCGAATCGGCCCGCGACTTTGAAGCAATCCTCAAGACGATGCACTGCGCAAACTCTGCGCGAGCGCAATGTCAGTTCGCGCAAATCCTGCGCAAGCTTTTTTCCAAGGTGTTGTGATTTAGGCCGTTTTGAACGCTTGGCACATGCCCTGCAATAGAATCATTTCGAAGCACACAGAGCCGCGTGGCGCGTCTCTGAACTAGATTAAAATCAACCGCAACCACAGCAGAAATGACCGTTATGACAAAATTAAATCGTTGGTTGGCGATGGCTGGCATCGCCGCAGCAACCTGTTTGACCGCCAGTACACTTGTAGCCCAAGACAACCCGCCCGGTGACCGACAGGGCCGCGGAGGTCGGGGTGGTGGCGGCTTCGGCGACCCCGCAGAAATGCAAGCTCGCATGATGGAGAACATCCGGGACCAGATGAAGGTCAAGGACGACACCGAATGGAAGTTGATTGAAGGTCGTGTTCAAAAAGTCATGGAGGCCCGCCGCGAAGTAGGCGTTGGCGGTGGTGGTTTCGGCAGAATGTTCCGTCGTCCGGGCGGCCAGGGAGGACCGGGTGGTCCTGGAGGTCCCGGTGGGGACAACGCGGATGGCGGCCGTCGCCGCGGCGGCTTCGGTGGTTTCGGCGAACCCAGCGCTGAACAGCAAGCCCTCGACAAGGCGATTGATTCGAGCGCGCCGAAGGAAGAATTGAAATCCGCCATGGCGAAAGTGCGCGCGGCCAAGAAGGAAAAGGAAACCAAGCTCGCGACGGCGCAGGAGGAATTGAAAAAAGTCCTCAACACCGAGCAGGAAGCCGTGGCCCTCTCGATGGGCCTTGTGAATTGAAGGTCACCGCCGCCGATACGAACTGCGCGCGTTTGCCATGAATGCTGTGGAATCAAGCACTGCCGCAACGAACGAACTGCTGGAGAAGATGGTTGCCGGGAAGCAACTCTCCGCCGGCGACGCCCGTTCCTTGTCGCAGCCTGGCAACGCCGCGGTTCGGTCGGAGGAAGAAGTACTTTGCTGGCTCGCCAAGGAATACGGGCTGACTTACACGACTTTGGACGATGTGGAACTGGATCGGCAACTTTTGTCCTTGTTCCCTGCGCGGGTTTTGTTGAAGGAGGAATTGCTGCCCTTGCGCCGCGTCAACGGTGCCGTCGAAGTCGCCACCAGCCGCCTCTTTGCGACTCAGGGACTGGACTCGCTTAAAACGTTGACAGGCTTGCGGCTCAAACCCGTCCTCGCGCCCAGTGAAGCCATCCAGCGCGAGATGAAGAAACGCCTCGGCGTCGGCGCGGATACCATCGGCACCCTCGATGAAGAAAAGCCATTCGAGGTCGTGGATGAAGACAAACTCGAAGACACCGACCTCGACAGTGCCGCCGAAGACGCTTCCATCATCCGTTTCGTCAATCAAGTCCTGCGCGACGCGATTGAACTTCGCGCTTCGGACATTCACCTTGAACCGTTCGAGGACGAATTTCGCATCCGCTACCGCATTGATGGCGTGTTGCAAGACGTGCCGGTGCCCGCACAATTGAAACGCTTTCAGCCCGCCATTGTTTCACGTGTAAAAATCCTGAGCCATCTCAACATTGCCGAAAAGCGTCTGCCGCAGGATGGCCGCATCAAAATCCGTCTGGATGCCGCCGAGGTGGACATCCGTGTTTCGGTAATTCCCATGCTGCACGGCGAGGCGGTCGTGATGCGCTTGCTGAGGCAGAACGCCACCCTGATGGGCATGGGCGAACTCGGCATGGACACGCGCGAATACAAATGCTTTCAGCACGTGCTCGAATTGCCGCACGGAATCATTCTTGTGACTGGGCCAACTGGCAGCGGTAAAACCTCGACGCTCTACACCGCGCTCAACGAGATCAACGATTCCGTTCGCAAGATCATCACCATCGAAGACCCGGTGGAGTACCAACTCAAGGGGGTCAATCAGATTCAGGTGAACGAAAAATCCGGCCTCACGTTCGCGCGCGGCTTGCGTTCCATTCTGCGCCACGACCCGGACGTGATTCTGGTCGGTGAAATTCGTGACAAGGAAACGGCCCAAATTGCCGTGCAATCGTCGCTGACCGGCCATTTGGTTTTTTCGACGTTGCATACAAACGACGCGCCGGGAGCCGTAACGCGCCTGGTGGATATGGGTGTTGAGCCATACCTGGTCGCCTCTTCACTTGAGGCCGTGCTTGCGCAACGGCTCGTCCGTGTTCTTTGCAAGCAATGCAAGCAAGTGGACGATTCACCCACGACCAAGGCGCTTAAAGTGCAACTCGGGATTCCGCCGGAAACGACGCTTTACAAATCCGTCGGCTGCCGCGACTGCCGCAACACGGGCTTCTTTGGACGCCGCGCGATTTTCGAGTGGATGGATTCAGACAACGAAATCCGGCAACTCGTGTTGCGCAACGCATCGAGCGATCAAGTCCGCGACGCCGCGCGCCGGGCTGGAATGAAAACACTCGCTGAAGACGGCTGGCGGCTGGTGCGGCTGGGCGTGACGACCGTGGATGAAGTTTTGAGCGTGACCACGGCCAAGGAAGTGTCGTTGGCAATGGACCAGCCAGCCGAGGAAAGCGGCGAGAACGCGCCGCACAGCATCGCGTTGAAGCGGCCGTGATGGAGCCTGGAGCTTCCTGATATGCCGATGTTCTCTTACAAAGCACTCGCCGCGGACGGCAGGATTGCCGAAGGGCAGATCGAAGCCGGCGGTCGCGCCGAAGCGTTTCGCGTGATCGAAGGCCAGAGTCTGAGACCCATCAGTTTGAAGGAGGGCGCAAACGGCAAGGCAAGGCAGTCGGTTGCGGCAGCGCAGTCGGACCAGTCCGACTCGTCAGACCAAAAGTTCAAACTAGGCTCTGGAAGAATTTCCTCCCGCGTCCTGGAGAATTTTACGCGCCTGCTTTCCAGCCTGCTGGCGGCGGGCGTGCCACTGAGCCGCGCGTTGGTGATTCTGCAAAAGGAAGCCGCAAATCCGACCGCCAAGACGAAGTGGAAGGAAGTCCACGACCAGGTCGTGGACGGCATGTCTTTGGCCGACGCGATGGGCAAATCTCCTGAAACATTTCCCAAAGTCTATACGGCAATGGTTGAAGCTGGCGAGACGGGCGGATTTCTGGACGTGGTGCTAAGCCAGATCGCGGATTTTCAGGCGCGCGAAAAGGAGATGCGCGGCAAAGTCATGGCGGCGCTGCTTTATCCCGCCATCCTGTTGGTGCTGGCGTTGGGGGTATTGGTTTTTTTGTTGGTCTTCTTCATCCCGCGGTTTCAAACGTTATTCACAGTTGCCGGAGGAAAGCTGCCTCTGCTGACCCAGATCATTGTCGGGATGAGCGAGATCGTCCGTTCGTACGGCTTGTTGGTCGCGGTGGTAGTCGTCATTGTCGTTGCGCTGGCGCGAGCCTGGATCGTCTCACCCGTCGGCCGGCGGTCGTGGGAGGGACTGATTCTCCGCGTGCCGGTGATCGGCACTTTGGTGGCACAATTTGCGATGTCTCGATTCTGCCGGATGCTCGGCACGTTGCTGGGGGCAGGTGTGCCGCTGATCAACGGCTTGAACGTCGCGCGGCGTTCCATTGGAAATCAAATCCTGGTGGACGCCGTGTCAAAGTCCATTGATTACGTGAAGGAAGGCAAGGCGCTTGGGGTCAGCCTTTCCGAATGCCGGAGCTTGTTCGCGGGCTCGGTGTTGGAAATGATTTCTGTCGCGGAGGAGAGCGGCAAGCTGGATCAGGAATTGGTGCGCATAGCCAACGTGACCGAGGGCGACCTGGACCGGCAGCTCAAGATGGCGGTCTCGATGGCCGAGCCGCTGCTGTTGTTTTTCATCGCCGCGTTCATCGGGACGATTTTCATCGGCATGGTTCTCCCGATTTTCACCTTGCAGGATTACATCAAGTAAAACGACCACTCATGAAACTCCAAACTACTAAACCCAAAATCCAGGTTCGACGTTCCGGCTTCACGCTAATCGAATTGCTCCTGGTGCTCGTCATTCTCGGCATCCTGGCGGCGATTGTTGTCCCGAAGTTCGCCAATCGTGGCGAACAGGCGCGCCAGACCGCAGCCAAAACTCAGATCGGCGCGTTCTCCACCGCGCTGAGCGCTTTCGAGGTGGACAATGGTTACTACCCAAAGGGCAAGGATGGTTTGCAGTCGCTCATCACAAAACCAAACGACGCACAAAACTGGCGCGGGCCGTATCTCGAAGAAAAGGGCGGCATCCCGAACGACCCGTGGGGGCGGCCTTACATTTACGAGTGCCCGGGCAAACGCAACACCAGCGGCTACGACATCTCGTCCATGGGCTTTGATGGCAAGGAAGGCACGGAAGACGACGTGACCAACTGGCAGCAAGGAAAGTAACGTGACAATTGGCGCGACAACTTTTGCAGCACGTCGGACGCGCGAGCATTGGCGTGGAGCCGTTCTACGTTGTGATGCGCGCGACTGGTCCCCCTCTCCCCTCAAAGGGGAGAGGGCCGGGGTGAGGGGTGAGAGTGTAAACCGGTCCCAGAATGAAAATGAGAATTGTTTGCTGTATCCAGTTGAGGGGAGAGGGAAGCCGCCATCGCCGGCTCGCTACAGCAGTGCATTTACCTTGATCGAGTTGATCCTCGTCATGGCCTTGCTGGCCATCGTGCTCGCGGTTTCGTCGCCATCGTTGTCGCGTTTCTTCAAAGGCCGCAGCCTGGACTTTGAAGCGCGGCGGTTCATGGCACTGACCCGCCATGCCCAAAGCCGCGCGGTTTCCGAAGGCGTTCCGATGGTGCTGTGGCTGGAAACCAAGCAACGGCTTTACGGCCTGAACGCCGAGAAATCCTTCATCCAAGAAGATCCGCGCGCCGAGCAATTCAACGTGGATCAAACGGTGGAAGTTGAAGTCCGGCTTTCGTCGGACGCGGTCACCGCGAGCCAGGCGAGCCAGTTTAAGAACGAGAAACAAACCACGAGTGGACTGCATACGCTGCGGTTCAATCCCGACGGATTTGTGAGCCTGAGCAGTCCTGAAGTTGTGGTGTTTCGTCAGGGTCAAGACAACGAGCTGTGGGTGGCGCAGAGCCGCAATCGGCTGAACTATGAAATTCAACCCGGCAAACAAGCCAGCGCGCGCCGCTAAGTGCGCTCGCGCCGGCTTTACGCTGGCGGAAGTGCTGGCGGCGCTGCTGTTCATGGCCATCGTGATCCCGGTGGCGTTACAGGGGCTGCAGATCGCCAGTCGGGCCGGGTCGGTGAGTGAGCGCAAAGCCATCGGCGCGCGGCTGGCCGAAAACAAATTGAACGAACTGGTCGTGACGGGCCAATGGCAGTCCTCCGCGCAGAAGGGGACGATTGAAGAGGGCCTGCAAAGTTACTCGTGGCGCGTGCAGGCCGCGCCGTGGCGCGAGGATGGGGCGATGCGGCTGGTTACGGTTTTTGTGACGGTACCGGTGCAAGGGCAGGGTTACGACGTGCAAGTCAGCACGCTGGTGGATGCGACTCAATGAAATCCGAAATCCGAAATCCGAAATCCGGAAGAAATCCGAAGGCCGAAATCCGCAACGGAAACGGCGCCACTTTGGTATCGGATTTCGGGTTTCGACCTCCATTCGGAATCCGGAATTCGGAATCAGGCTGTTCGCGGCGGGCCTTCACGCTGCTTGAACTTCTCCTGGCCGTCATCGTGTTCGCCATTGTGCTCAGCGCCATCCACGTCGTGTTTTTCAGCGCTTTCCGGCTGCGCAACCGGACGGCCGAAGCCATCGAACGCTCGCTGCCGTTGCAGCAGGCGCTTACCATCATCAAACGCGATTTGGCCAACATTGTTCCGCCCGGCGGCGCGCTTTCAGGCGCGTTGCAAAGCACACCTACCATTTCAACGACGGGCGGGATGACCGGGTCGGCAAACCGCCGGAACGGGCCGCAGTTTTACACCGCCACCGGCATCGTAGATGACTACACGCCGTGGAGCGAGATGCGCCGCGTATCATATTTCCTAGCGGCACCGACCAACAACTCACCGGGGCTGGACCTGTTCCGTTCGGTCGCGCGCAATCTATTGCCCGTTTCCCAGGACGAATCGGAGGACCAGTTTCTGATGGGCGGAGTCGAAACGATCGCGTTTCAATACTACGATGGCAATGCCTGGCGCGATACGTGGGACTCGACGCAGGTGGATTCTGCGACAGGCTTGACCAACAACCTGCCGACCGCCATCAAACTGGAGCTGGCACTTTACGACGGGAATCGTTCGTTCGGGACGCCCGCACCAGTTCAACTGATTGTACCAGTCGTCGTGATGGCTCGGACCAACGTAACAGCGGAAATCGCGGGGGTGACACCATGAAACTCCTTGTCGAGCCCAAGCTGCATGAAGTGGAAACCGATACGGCCCGGAGCAACGCGTTGAAACGGCTGAATCTCATGGCCGATTCGAACCGCCAGGAAATGAAGCTGCGGGCCGATTTGCTGGATCGTGCGTTGAAGCGGCGCGAGAACCGGCCCAATGTCCGGCGCGAAGAGGGGTCCTTGTTGATCATCGTCCTCTGGATCGCGTTCGGTTTGGTGGCGTTGACCTTGTACTTCGCGCATTCGATGAGCCTCGAGTTGCGCGCCTCGGACAATCGCGTGGCCGCGATTGAGGCGAACCAGGCCATTGACGGCGCGGCGCGTTACCTGAGCAACCTGCTGGCAACCGTGTCAGTGGATTATCCCGGCGTCATGCTTCAGCCGGCGGAATTTCATTGCGAGGCCGTCCCGGTCGGCGAGTCCCTGTTTTGGGTGATTGGCCGTGACACCAACGACTGGGCCATCAACCTGACACGCCCGGCGTTCGGGTTGGTGGATGAAGCATCGAAGATCAACTTGAACGCGCCTTGGCTGACGGCCGAGATGATCCAATATCTGCCGGGCATGACACCGCAAATCGCGGCGGCGATCATGGATTGGCGCGACTCGGACAGCACCGTTTCGACGGATGGCGCCGAGGACGAAACCTACAGCCGCTTGAATCAGTCGTACAAAGCCAAGAACGCGCCATTCGAATCTGTGGAGGAGTTGCGGCTGGTGGCTGGCATGACGTCGGAAATTCTTTACGGCGAGGATGCCAACTTGAACGGGATTCTGGATGCCAATGAGAATGACGCGGACGCTTCCGCCCCATATGACAATCGCGATGGCCGGTTGGATCCCGGATTGATGGAGTATTTTACGGTTCACAGTTACGAACCGAT
>CAZCZP010000001.1:0-31572 GCA_964502895.1 uncultured Bifidobacteriaceae bacterium | reverse complement strand
ACACATTTGGGTTGGGCGCTTGGCCCGGACACTCGCACGGAACTCCTGGCACTGAAAGACACACGATGATTGACTTGAAAACAGCGGACCAACTATTCAAGCGGAAGCCCGGCAATTCGTTGCTCGGATTGTCGCTGGACGGCAGCCGCCTGGATGGCGTTCATGTCCGGCGCACAAATGGCTCGGTCGAGATCAAGAAATCGTTCCGATTGTCATTGTCGCTCGATCCTTTAACCGCTGAGGTGGAACTTGCCGGTCGCGAGATTCGCAATCAACTGGATGCCGAACAGATTCGTGAACGTTGGTGCGCGGTCTGCCTGCCGCTAAGTTGGGCGCTGACACAAACGGTGAAGCTGCCGGAGATTCCCGAAGAAGACGTGACGGATTTTCTCCAGATCGAAGCCGAGCGCGGTTTTCCTTACGGCCCTGACGAATTGATACTGGCCAACTCGCGTTTCAGCGTGAGCGGCGAGAATTACGCGACGCTCGTAGCCATCCCGCGTGAACAGGTCGCGCGTTTGGAGGCCGTTCTACATGCGGCGCAACTCCGGCCGGTGACTTTTTCACTGGGGCTGACTGCGTTGCAACCGGCCGGAACCGAGCAGGGCAGGGGGACACTTGCGCTGTTGCCCGGCGAAACAAATGTCGGAATGCAAATCACGTGCGGCGGCGGCGTGACAGTTTTGCGGACGCTCGATGGCGCTTATGAACAGGCTGGCGCGGAGCGTGAACTGCAATTGGACCACATCGCGCGAGAGATTCGCATCACGATGGGACAATTGCAGCCCGAGGTCCGCGATGCTGTGCGGCAGTTGCGCGTGTTTGGTCGGGACGAGATCGCCCGCGAACTCGCGGAGGAACTTCAATCGCGGGAGGAATCGCTCGGCCTGAAGGTTGAGCTGGTTCGCGACCACGGCGCGCAGGAATATGGAATCAAACTCCCCCACGGCACGGCGATTTCACCGGCGTTGAGCGTGGCTGTGCGCCGGCTGGCGGGAGAGCATGGAATGGAGTTTCTGCCACCGAAGGTCAGCGCGTGGAAACAATTCACGGAACGCTACTCCTCGGGCAAGCTTGCTTACGCCAGCGCGGGCGCGGGCGCCGTGGCCGCCATTGTTCTGATCGCCTTCTTGGTTCAACAGATTTTCCTGTGGCATTGGGAATCGAAATGGAAACAGATTGAACCCAAGGTCAAGGAATTGACGGCCATCCGCGACCAGATCCGGCAATATCGTCCGTGGTACGACGATTCGACGCGCACGCTGAGCATCCTCAAGCGGCTCACGGAGGCCTTTCCGGAAGATGGCGCGGTTTCCGCCAAAACCATCGAACTGCGCGCGCCGTCCACCGTCACGTGCAGCGGCACGGCGCTCAATCGTGACGCACTGATCCGCGCGCTTGATCGGCTGGGCGCGGCGACCAACGAGGTCGCCGAGGTTCGCATCGAAGGCATGCGGGGCAGCGCGCCTTTGGAATTCACCTTTAACTTTCAATGGACCGGAGGGAGCCGGTTATGAACCTGACCCGACGCCAACAGATTCTGGCCTTTCTCGCCATCGGGCTTGTCGGCCTTTACGTGGCCGACAAGCTGGTGTTTACGCCGTTGACGAAAAGCTGGAAGACGCGCGCCGAACGGATCGTGAAACTCAAGGCAGAGGTTCGCGATGGCAACGAAACCCTCAAGCGCGAGACCGCGTTGCGCGAGCAGTGGAACCGAATGCGGAGCAACACGCTGACTCAGGTCAAATCGGACGCCGAGAGTCAGTTGCTCAAGGCCTTCGAGCGTTGGTCGAAGGACGGCGGCGTGTCGGTAAGCTCCCTTCGCCCGCAATGGAAGGAATCCGAGGAAGCCTACAAGACCCTCGAATGCCGGGCCGACGTGGGCGGCAGCCTTTCGGCGATTGCCAATTTCCTTTACCTCATCGAGCGCGATCCGCTTGGGGTGAAAGTGGATTCCATGGAATTGACATCGCGCAATAACGACGGATCACAACTGGCCCTGGTTGTGCAGGTCAGCGGCCTGTTGCTCAACCCGCCAAGGAATTCTTCAAGATGAGCATTCCAACCACAGGCGGATTGTGCGAACGTGGCTGTATGAACACGACAAGCCGCTCATGGAAAGCGTGGCTGCTCGCGTTGTTGGCAGGCGGTTGCGGCCTAGCCGCCGCGGTGGCCCAACCCACGAACAACGCCGGGCCCGCGGCGTCCCCGGTCGAATCGGCCGCCCCGCGGGCGGTCCCGAGATTCGATGAGTCCGCGTTCCGTGTCGTTGCCGAGCGCAATATCTTCAACGCCAACCGCTCGGGCGGACAAGTGCGCGGACCGTCCCGGCGACCATCGAGCGTCGAGTATTTTTCACTGGTGGGGACAATGGATTACGAGAAGGGAACGTTCGCGTTTTTTGACGGATCGAGTTCGCAACTCACCAAAGTCATGAAGACGGACGACATCATTGCTGGCCACAAGTTGGTGAGCATTTCGCCCACCGGCGTGAAGTTGCTGGCGGATGGCAAGGAGTGCGAACTGCCCGTGGGTTCGCAAATGCGCCGCGAGGACGAGGGCGCGTGGCACGTGTCGGAGGCTCGCGCCGGATTGAGCGCCTCGTCGAACGGCAATGGGGATTCTTCAAACCGCTCCAGCCGTTCTGACCGCGGTGAATCTTCATCGCGTTCCCGGCGCGACGATTCCTCCGCACGCCGCAATGAGAATTCTGAATCCAGCAACCGATCAACCAGCAGTACGCCCACCCCGAGCGCCAACGAAGATGAGGTCCTCAAACGACTCATGGAACGTCGAGAAAAGGAATCCCAATGAAAACACTCGCAACCAAATCACTCACTCTGCTTCTGCCTCTGGCGTTTTGCCTGAGCGCAATGGCGCAGCAACCACAACCGGACGATGCTGACCAGGATCAGCCCCAGGAAAATCCCACGCCCGCTGAACTACTGCGGCAACTCGTGCCGCAGAACGGGGACACCAACGGCGCCACGCAGGAAGCCCTGGCTGAATTGCTCCGGGCCGCGCTGGAGGCACAGCAGGCAAATGGCGAAAACCGGCCGGATGGCGAGAATCCGACACCGCAAGACGCGCGAACAGGCCGGCCCATTCGCGGGCAGGGCACGCGCGGCACCATGGGTTCTTCAACCAACGCCCAGCCGCTGGCTTCGTTGCTCAACGGTCAATCCACCAACGACAACAGCAAAGGCTTGCGCCTCAATTTCCGCAATGCGCCCCTCAGCCTCGTGCTCGATTATCTGAGCGACGCCGCGGGCCTGGTCATCAGCGCCAACTCCAAAGTGGATTTGAAGGGCGCCGTCACGGTCTGGTCAAATCAGTTGGTAAACCGCACCGAAGCAATTCGTCTCTTGAACGCCTCGCTGAATTCGAGCGGTTATGCTGCCACGGTCGAAGGCAATCTCTTGAACATCTACGTGGTGGATGCCACGACGACGCCAATCGAGGTGGGTATTCCAGATGATTACAGGCAAATCCCGGCGACGAAGGACTTGGTCACGCAGATCGTTTACGTGCGCAATGTCGAGCCCAGCCAGTTGATCGCTTCGTTGCAGCCGCTTATGCCGGCGGGTACTTCGATGAGCGCGAACCAGGGGGCGAATGCCATCCTGATCACCGACACGAAGGCGAACATTCGCCGGATGGCGCAATTGGTCAAGGCGTTGGACACGTCCAGCGTCAGCGCTTCCGAAGTGCGCGTTATCCCGCTGCAATATGCCGACGCCACCGCGCTGGCTCAGATTGTGACGCAGCTTTTCCAGACGGACTCGAATCAGAGCGGGCGCAACCGTGGCGGTTTCGGCGGCTTTCCCGGTTTCGGCGGTTTTGGGGGAGGCGATCGCGGGCGTGGCGACAACAATTCTGCTGGCGCCACGCAGGCCGGCCGAGTCGCGGCGGCCAAGGTGACTGCGGTGGCCGACGAGCGGAGCAATGCGCTGGTGGTCAGCGCGCCAGCGGATCAGATAGAGGAGATTGCGGAGTTGGTTGACAAGATGGACGTGGATGTGGACGAGTTGACTGAATTACGAGTGTTCCGATTGCGCTACGCCGACCCGCAAGAAACCGCTGACTTGTTGACAAACCTGTTCCCGGACCCGACCACGCAGCAGAACTCACGCAATCAGCAGTTTGGTTTCCGTTTCGGCCCGTTCGGCGGCGCCGGAGGTGGCGACAACAATCGTAATCGTAATAATTCGAGCCCGGATTCCCGCAGCGCGAAGCAAACCCGGGTCACCGCCGTCCCCGATCCGCGAACCGGATCAGTGATCGTGAGCGCCTCCCAACAAATGATGGGGCAGATCGCCGGCATCATCCAGGATTTGGATTCCGATCCTTCCAAGCAGAAAAAGGTCTATGTGATCAAGGTGGAGAATCGCGATCCCCAGGAAGTCGTTCAGGAATTGCAGAGCGTGATTTCTGCGGACAGCAGCGCGAACGTGAACACGCGAAACAACAACAACCAATCCGGTCAGTTGAACACGCGCCAACAAAACAACCTGCAAAATCAGGGGAATAATTCGGGATTCAACACCGGGTTTGGCAACAACACCGGAACGCGGACAGGCCGCTGAAAGCTGGGGATAAAGGAAATCATCACATGCGAATCAAAAACAAGTTCGAATTCGACCTGGGTGGGTCACTGGCATTGGCGTTGGTGTGGGGCTGCCTCTTCGGGGCAACTCTGCTCCAGGCACAACCCTTTGGCGGATTCGGCCAGGCTGGCGGCGGGGCCAACCAGCGCTCAGCCACCCGCACGGACACCTATCCGAGTGCCACCGACATCGGTCAGGCGCGCATTACTTACGACGCAGAAACGCGCAGTATCATCGTGGTCGCGGATGATGAGACTGCCGCGCACATAACCAACGTGGTGAGCCAGTTGGATCGCCCCACGCCCCAGGTGTTGATCAACTGCGTTTTCATGGAGGCCACCTACACAAAGGGAACGGACATTGGCGTGGACGGCACCTACACGCATACCATCTCAGGCAGCAAGATTGACGCGTTTAACGGGAGCGGCAGCGCCGCCACGGCGTTCGATCTCGCGACGAGCGGCGGACTTTACACGCTTGTGGGCCAGGACCTCACCATCAACCTCGCGGCGCTCGCGAGAGCCGGCAAAACAGAAATCCTCTCTCGGCCATCCATTCTGGCCCGCAATAATCAGCAGGCGACGATTACCATCGGCCAACAAGTGCCTCTGATCCAGGGCGTGACCTTTGACAATTTTGGAAACCAACGGAACGCGATCGAATACCAGGATGTCGGGATCATCCTTCAGGTGACGCCGTTTATCACCTCAGACGGAATGGTGGAAATGATTGTCGCACCCCAGGTGTCTTCGGTGTCGGACTCGTCGGTGAGCTTCGCGACCGGGACAAATGACCTGGGGTCCACGGCGCCCATCATCAACATTCGCTCGGCGGACACGGTCGTAGTCGTGCCGGACGGACAAACCGTTGTCATTGGCGGCTTGATGCAGACCTCAAAGGTCAAGTCGGAGAGAAAGGTGCCGATTCTGGGAGACATACCGCTCATCGGTCTGCTCTTCAAACACAAGATTACGGACGATGAAAAGAAGGAGCTGCTGATTTTCATGACGCCGCACATTGTAAAGCGTCCAAGCGAACTCGCGGCACATACGGCCAGTGAGCGGACGAAAGCAGAAATCTCGCGCAAGGCTTTCAGCGAACAGGAACTCAATCGTTACCTCGACAGTTTACCGGCCAAGGATGGTTCGTCCGCAAATCCGCAAAAGTAACCATTAGAGGCGGAAGGCAACATTCCTTCGCAAGTGGGAGTTGAAATCGCGATGAGTTTGCGTGGAAAACTGGTTTACGTGGTGTTGGTGGCCGTTTGGGTGCTTGTCCTTGCGTGGCAGGTAGCCGAGCATGCCCGGGTTCGCCAATCGGCGCGCGCGGCGTTGATCAATCGCGCACGCGACATTTCCAGCACGCTCGGCATCGTGATCCGCTCGCAAAGGCATTTCGGCGTCATTTCCAAGGAACGTCTGGAGTCCGCGCTCACCGAACTGGTGAACCAGGGCGAACTTAGCGGAGTCGCGTTGCGAAATGCGGCGGGCGAGGTCGTCGCCTCGGCGGGCGTCCCGTTCGACAGCCAATCCAAAGCCGCGCTCGGGCCTGCCGAATTATGGGAGGACCAAACAGTGACGTTGATGAATCTGGTGGATTTGGGAACGAGCGTTCCGCGCGACATCGAACCAACTAATCCACCGGTGGTGCTGTCCCGGCAGGATTTTGTCCGGCCCCCCGAGTCAGATCGCCAGCGCGAGCGCGTGCCACCTCCGCCGGATGAATTCAAACGCGACGAACGCGATAAAGGCGTCGAAGGGGAAAGCAGCGGTGAAGGGTCGCCTCCGCGAAACCGCGGCAGGTCTCGTGGCGGACCCGACGGACGGTTTAGATTCACCCGGCCATTCTGGATGGATGAAGAGGAATACAAGACGATGATTCAAAAGCAAGGCGTGCATAGCTTCGTTCTGGCAATGTCCACGCGTCCCATGCGAGCGGTCAGCACCGCGGATTTCTGGATGCGATCGCTCGTGGTCGCTTTTGCCACGGTCTCGGTCCTCGGTATTGGTCTGGCCTTGCGCCACGTCGGAAAATCCGCCGAACTGCAAATTAGACTCGTTCGAGCCAGCGAATTGAATTCCCATCTTAAGCGCATGAACGTGGCCGCTGCCGGTTTGGCTCACGAAACCCGCAATCCGCTCAACATCATCCGAGGGTTGGCCCAGATGATTTCAAAACAGCAAGAGGCGGCCCCAGAGATTCGCAAGCGGTCGCTTGAGATCGTGGATGAAACCGACCGGGTGACAGCTCAGTTGAACGAATTTATCAATTACTCCCGCCCGCGCGAAGTCCGGCGCACGCCGCTGCCCTTGAACGCCGCTCTCGGCGAAGTGGCGCGAGCGTTGAGTTACGACCTCGATGAAAAAAACGTTGATTTGCAGATCAAAGGAGACCAATTCGTCATTCAGGCGGATGAACAAATGTTTCGCCAGGCATTGTTCAACTTGCTCCTCAACGCCGTCCAGGCGGTTGGCCGCGGTGGGCAGATACAGGTGGTTGCCGAAAAACAAAACGCATCCGAAGCGGCTTTGGAAGTCCGCGACAACGGCCCGGGCGTGCCTCCCGACCGGCGCACTGAAATCTTCAAGCCTTACTTCACGATGCAACAGAAGGGGACGGGTCTGGGCCTGGCCGTGGTTCAACAGATCGTTCTGGCGCACGGATGGGAAATCGAATGCCTGGCCAACCAACCGCAAGGCGCGATCTTTCGCATCACTCACTTGAAACTGGCGGCTTGACCGGGATAAACTCGCGTTCGTGGCATCCACATCTCGCAAGAACGGCGACAAAGCGCCCCGCATCCTGATCGTGGATGACGACGCCGGCCAGCGCAGTTTGCTCAATTCATTCCTCCGCAGCCAGGGTTTCGACACAGTCCCGGTTTCCTCGGGCGAGTCGGCTTTGGACGTTCTCCGCACTCAGGAAATCAACATGATGATTTCGGACGTGCGGATGCCGGGCCTGTCAGGCTTGGAAACGCTGCGGCGTGCCCGGAAAGAACACCACGTGCTACCGGTATTGCTCGTGACAGGCTACGCTGACGTTCGCGAAGCCGTCGGCGCCATGCGGGATGGCGCCATCAACTACCTGAGCAAGCCCATTGACCTGGACGAATTGCTCGTCACGGTGCAACAGGTCACCGGTCTATCGAAAGCCACGCCGGTGCAGTTCGCAACGGATCGCCTGTTGCCCGCGCATGTGGTTGCGGAGAGCCCGCTGATGAAGGCTGTGTTTCACGATGCTTCACTGATCGCGCAGTCGGATAGCCGCGTGCTCATCACTGGCGAAAGCGGCGTCGGCAAAGAGGTGGTGGCCGATGTGATTCATGCCTGGAGCGCGCGGGCGAAAGGCACGTTGGTCAAGGTCAACTGTGCCGCAATTCCAGAGACGTTGTTGGAGAGTGAACTTTTCGGCCACGAGAAGGGCGCGTTCACCGGCGCGGTCGCGCAGCGAGTAGGCCGTTTTGAGCAGGCCAACGATGGCACGATCTTCTTGGACGAAGTCGGTGACATGTCACCGCCGCTTCAGGCCAAGCTGCTTCGAGTCACACAGAACGGCACCTTCAGTCGCGTGGGGTCCAACCACGAGTTGCAGACCAATGCCCGCATCCTGGCGGCGACGAACGCAAACCTCGAAGAAGTCGTCAAGGCCGGGAGTTTTCGCGAAGACCTGTTCTATCGCTTGAACGTGGTTGAATTGAACATCGCGCCTTTGCGCGAACGGCCCGAGGACATCCTGCCGCTGGCAAATGCGTTTCTTGCCGAGTTGACTCAAGGCAAGGCGCGTTTGTCCTCGGCTGCTACTGATTGTCTGGTGCGATGTTCCTGGCCGGGCAACGTGCGTGAACTGCGCAACGCGATGGAACGAGCCGCATTGTTATCCCGAGGCGAGCTGATTCTGCCGGATCACCTTCCCAATCGGGTACGCGAGACGTCAGCCCGGCCTGCGGTCGAAAGCGGTGACACTGAACGCCTGGGGGAAATCGAACGGCAGGCGATTTTTCAAGCGCTGCGCAGCCACAATTTCAACCGGACAGAAACGGCGAAAGCGCTGGGTATCAGTCGGCGTGCGCTCATCTACAAGCTCCAACGGTATCGGGAAGAAGGGCACAACGTGGACGCCGATTGACGAGGTGACGGAGGAAGTCTGATGGGACATTTCACTGGGGCTTCGGTCTTGCCGCTGCTCGGTGCGTTCCTATAATCCGCGCGTGCTCGACATCAAACTGATTCGTGAGAAGACGGATTTTGTGCGCCAACGCCTGGCAACGCGTGGGGCAGGGGATGAGACGCGAATTGATGCGATCCTTAAACTAGATCAATTTCGAAGAGATTTGCTTTCCCAAGTTGAGTCGCTCAAGGCTGAGAGGAATAGAGCGTCCAAGGAAATCGGCGGTCTGATTGCTCAGAAGAAACTGGATGACGCAGAAACGAGAAAACTAGACATGAGAAAGCTCGGAGACCGGATCGCCGAGCTCGAAAAAAAGCTGAAAGACGAGGACGGCCTCGAAATTGCGAGAAATCAACAACTCCTTTACCTACCAAATTTACCGCACGAGTCGGTCCCGGTCGGAAAAAGTGCGGAAGACAACGTCGTAGTCCGAACCCATGGCGAAGCGCCCAGTTTCACTTTCAAACCGAAGTCGCACGTGGAGCTTTGCGAGAGTCTGAAGCTGGTGGATTTTGCGCGCGCTGCAAAACTCTCGGGGAGCGGATTTATCCTTTATACGAATTGGGGGGCGAAACTCGAGCGGGCGTTAATTCAGTTTCTCCTCGATCTGCACACCCTTGAGCATGGTTACATGGAGGTTTCACCGCCTTTCATGGTCGGGCGAGAATGCCTTGAAGGAGTCGGCCAATTTCCGAAGTTCAAAGATCAGTATTACGGGGTTGCAGAAGGTGATGATAAAGACAAACTCGGTCATTTGTATCTGATTCCGACGGCCGAGACTCCGGTGGCAAATATCCACCGGGAGGAAATTCTCAAGGAGAGCCAATTGCCCGTCTATTACTGTGCTTACACGCCTTGTTTCCGTGGCGAGGCTGGCGCAGCGGGCGTCGGCACGCGCGGCATGATTCGTGTGCATCAATTTGACAAGGTCGAGTTGATAAAAATTGTCCGGCCTGAAACCGGTTTCGACGAATTGGAGAAGATGTTGACGAACGCCGAGCGAGTGCTGCAATTGCTGGGGTTGCATTATCGCGTCGTACTACTTTGCACCGGTGATATGGGATTCGCCAGCGCCAAGACTTACGACATCGAAGTCTGGTCGCCAGGGCAGGGGAGTTACCTCGAAGTTTCAAGCGTGTCGAATTGTGAAGATTTTCAGGCCCGGCGCATGAACCTCCGATTCAAGTCGGAAACCGAGAATAGATTCCCGCATATCCTCAACGGCAGTGGCACTGCGCTGGCGCGGCTTTTTGTAGCTTTGCTGGAGACGTTTCAGCAAGTGGATGGGAGTGTGAAGATTCCTCAACCGTTGCAGGCTTATTTGGGGGCCGACCGAATTTCCGCCTGACGCCTGTTTGACCAGCCAATGCCCTGGCCCATCAGGAGATCGACCTTAATGCGCCAAATGTGATACATGAGAATTCTCCTGGCCAGCAGTGAAGTTCACCCCTACTCGAAAACCGGCGGGCTCGCCGACATGATCGGTGCATTGGGTAAGGCGTTCGCTCGTGCGGGACATCAGGTGGGGATTGTGACCCCGTTATATCGCGGTATTGCAGCGCGATTTCCGGAGATTCGGAAGGTAGATTGGCGAATTGACCTGCCGCTCGCGACTTGGCGCGCACGCGCGGAATTATGGACCCTCGAGCCAACCAGCGGGTTGACCATGTACTTCGTTCATAGACCCGAATACTACGACCGGGCGTCGCTTTACAACGAGCACGGGAAGGATTATCACGACAATGGAGAGCGATTCATTTTCTTTTCCAAATGCGTCGCGCATCTGGCTCGGTATTTACCGTGGCGGCCGCACGTCGTTCACGTCAACGACTGGCAAACGGCCCTCGTGCCCTCGCTGATCTTGCATCAATCCCGCAAGGAAGGGTGGGGGAATCCTCCCCGGACGTGCCTCACCATTCACAATCTCGCCTACCAAGGTGTCTTTCCTCGCGCCGCATTCCCGATGACGAATCTGCCGGCAGATTTTTTTCATGCGGAGGGAGCGGAGTATTTCGCCAAGTTGAATTGTCTCAAGGCCGGCATCGTTTATTCAGACGTCGCCACCACCGTCAGTCCGCGATACGCCCGCGAAATCACGACCGAGGAATTCGGATGTGGGCTGGACGGTGTTTTGCGTAAACGCAGGCCGCCTATCATAGGTATCCTAAACGGCGTTGACTACGATGAGTGGAATACCGACCGTAACCCAAATCTTCAACACGCTTATTCCATCAACAACATGGTTGGCAAGGCTGCCAATAAATCAGCGCTCCAGGCAGAATTGGGACTGCCCGTGCTGCCGGATGTCCCGCTCTTCGCCAATATCACGAGACTTACCGAACAAAAAGGTGTGGATATCGAACTGGGTGCCTTGGAGGAAATGTTACACGCGGATATGCAGTTCGTGTTGTTGGGGACTGGCGATCACGCTTACGAGCGTGCATTTCAAAAACTGGCGCATCGCTTTCCGCAGAAAGTGGCGGTGCGACTCGGATACGACCAAGGGCTTTCTCATCGGATCGAGGGCGGGGCTGATTTTTACATCATGCCCTCAAGATTCGAACCCTGTGGTTTGAATCAAATGTACAGCCTGCGCTATGGGACGATTCCCATCGTTCGGGTAACGGGTGGTCTGGATGACACGGTCGTGGATGCCTCCGAAGACACTTCGCGTGCAAACGGTATCAAGTTCGCGGAATACTCCGCCCCGGCTTTGGCAAAGGCAATTCGAAAGGCACTCGTTATCTATTGCGATGCGAAACTTGTAAGCCATTATCGCCAGAATGCGATGGAGGCGGATTTTTCGTGGGACAGAACGGTTGGGGCATACGAGAAAGCCTATCACATTAAATGAGCATAACAAACATTGTTAGTATATTATTATAGCACGGGAAACACTGTGGATTGTTACCTGTGCCCCCAACCGAATCGCCCGTGGTGACCTGTTGTGATTGGCCAATAAACAAAAAACGATTTTCCGATCACCTTCGACTCTGAAAAGGATCCCCAGTTCCGGGAATCAAGACTGTTCACCGTGTTATCCCCCATAACCATGTATTGGCCTTCGGGCACAATAACTCCTTCAGGTTGGCCGCTGAAATATGGAGCTAGATGGGAGTTATTGACGTGGCCGGAATACTCGCTTTCGCGAGGCGGGCGTTCATGATCAAAAGTATAAACATTTTCGAAGTGAGGCGTGGCAGCATCCAACCGCTGGCCGTTGATAACCAAGTGTCGGTCGGGACCGATTTGAACGCGTTCGCCTCCAAGGGCAACCAAGCGTTTGATGTAAAATGTGTCCTGTTGCGGTATCGGTGTGCCCGTCGTTTCAAAGACGATAATTTCCCCGCGCACCGGCTTGCGGAAGTTGTACGTGACGCGATCAACGAAAAGATGGTCGCCACTGCGAACCTTAAGACGCACCACTTGTTCGCCTTTCCTGAATTGTTGACCCGGGTGCAATTCTGCTCTGGCTTCCAATGTGCCGCCTGGAGGAGCGCCATAATCCGGCGGGAACCAAATGGTGTGAGGCACGCCGCCAATCCAAAGCGTTTGCTTGATGTTAAAAACTAACAGCCGAAGAGGTGTGCCAACCCGACTTAGGGCCCCGTCGTTTTTGGCTTTCAGATCAATGTAGGAAATTCCCTGAAACCACTCCCGCACACGCGTGAGGCCGGTGGGGATTTTGAAATCGGGTGTCTCTATTAGGTTATCCGATGTTACGCCAAACAGGGTTGGTTGCATCGAACCGGTGGGAATCTTGAATGGTTGCAGGAAGAAAGTCCGAATACCCATTGCCACGGCTAGAGCGACGAGCAATACCTCGACATTCTCACGCCATGCAGCGTTCGGGTAGGGTTTGAGCCACTTGTTAGCGGCGGTTTCCAACTCCTCCATCCGCTTCAGCAATTCCTCCTTCTTCGATCCAGAGCAAATGGCTCTCTGCAAGTCTTGGACGGAATTCAAAACTGCTTGCAAAGCCTGCGGGGAAAGGAGGTCGCGCTGCGCGCAGACCATGCGGTGGACGTGTTTCCGCATGGCGGTCGCGTGGCGGACAGTCTTGGAGATAAACCATCGGCCGATGAGTTTCCACCGACGACAGATTGAGGCGGGTGGTTCGGGCGACGGCGTTTCACCGTGTGTTTTTGCCTCCGCCTTTAACTCTCGCCGCGGTGCCTTCGAGTCGCGCCCGTTTTTCATGCTTTCAAGACTTCGATGAACGCTTCCTGCGGGATGTTCACGCTGCCAATGGATTTCATGCGCTTTTTGCCTTCTTTCTGTTTCTCCAGCAATTTCCGTTTGCGTGTAATGTCGCCGCCATAGCACTTGGCGGTTACGTCTTTGCGCAGAGCGCTGACCGATTCGGAAGCGATGATCTTGCCGCCGATGGCTGCTTGGATTTTCACCTGGTATTGTTGCCGCGGGATGACTTCCTTCAATTTTTCTGCCAGCGCCCGTCCCCTGCCCTCTGCTTTTGAGCGATGGACAATACTGGAAAAGGCATCCATCGGCTCGCCGTTGACCAGCATGTCCAGCTTCACCATGTCGCTCTCCATGTAATCGGCGTGCTCGTAATCCATCGAGCCGTAGCCGCGCGTGATGCTCTTAATGCGGTCATGAAAATCAATCAGGATTTCGCCCAACGGCACGAGGTTGTGCAGCATCACGCGCTTGGAATCGAGCGTCTCGGTGTGATCGAGCGTGCCGCGCTTCTCGGAAACCAACGCCATCATGTCGCCAATATATTCATTCGGACAAATGATGAATGCGCGCACCATCGGTTCTTCAATTTTCTCGATGTGTGTTACCTCAGGCAGGAATGCGGGGTTATCCACTTCTTTCAGCGTCCCGTCCGTCAACGTCACGCGGTACACCACGCTTGGGTAGGTCGCGATGATGTCCATGTTGTATTCACGCCGCAAGCGTTCTTGAACGATTTCCATGTGCAGCAACCCGAGAAAACCGCAACGAAAACCAAATCCCAGCGCCACGCTCGTTTCCGCCTGATAGACGAACGCAGAATCATTGAGCTGCAACTTCGCCATGTTTTGCTTCAAGTGCTCGTAATCCGCCGTGTTGATCGGGTAAATCCCGCTGAACACCATCGGATGAATCTCCTTGAATCCAGGCAGCATCACCGACGGATTCCGCGCGTCGGTGATTGTATCTCCCATCTTTACTTCCGCGGCCGTCTTGATGTTGGCCGTCATGTAACCGGTCTCGCCAAGTTCCAGTTTGTCGCGTCGGTAAGGCTTCGGATTAAAACTTCCGACTTCCTTGACTTCGTAATTCTTTCCCGAATGAAGCAACTTGATATTCATGCCTGCCTTCAACTCGCCGTTGAAGACCCGCACGTGCGTCACCACCCCCTTGTAGGTATCAAAGAACGAGTCGAAGGCGAGTGCTTGCAAACTCCCCTGCCCTGTGGGTTTCGGTGGCGGCACACGCTCCACGATAGCCTCCAGAATTTCGTCAATCCCGATCCCTTCCTTCGCGCTGGCGGGGATTGCCGTCTCGGCCGGAATCGCCAGGATGTCTTCAAGTTGCCGTTTCGCCAGCGGTACATCCGCGTGCGGCAAATCAATCTTGTTGATCACCGGGATGATCATGAGGTTCTGCTTCATGGCCAGATGGACGTTGGCGACCGTCTGCGCTTCGACGCCTTGGGCTGCATCCACTATCAGCAAGGCTCCTTCGCACGCGCTCAGACTGCGCGAAACTTCGTAAGTGAAATCCACGTGGCCCGGAGTATCAATCAGGTTCAGTTCGTAAGTTTCGCCGTTCCTCGCCTGGTACAGCATCGTGACCGGATGAGCCTTGATCGTGATGCCGCGCTCGCGTTCGAGGTCCATCGAGTCGAGCAACTGCGCCTCCATGTCGCGCGTCGCGATCGTGCCCGTTCGGTGCAACAACCGGTCCGAAAGCGTTGTCTTCCCATGGTCAATGTGGGCGATGATGCTGAAATTACGTATATGTGCCGCGTCCATCCGAACAACTTCTTAATTGTGGCTCTTAGTCTAAAATCCGAGCGCAGCAGAATAAACGTCGCTTGATTGAAGAAAAGAAAATTCCCCCCGAACTTTGCTCGCGATGAATGCACTGCTCCGCCACTACAGATTCAACGCCAGTTCTGCCGTTTCAATCGTTGCCCAGGACCGGCGCATTATTGAAACCGATACATTTTCGCCTGACTAGCCACGAACCAGGACTGCTTTATTCTTTTTCAGAAACTTCACTACGGCTGCTTTACCACTGACCGAGTTGGGAATTCTGACGGCATCCGGCTTGGCCAGTTTGTAATGCACCAGCAATTTGCCAACGAGCCCGACTTGGAGATTCATATCCGCCATGCGCCAGACTTGGCCGGTTTCCAGTGGTTGCAGGCGACTTCGCGGCGCGGGCTTGGTTTTAGTCATGCCGCATTCTGCCTGAGTCCATCGGCTTAAACCAGAGAATTCAGCGCAGGCTGCCAATGAATTGGCGCTTAACTAATTCGCCAGGGAACTCTGCACGGCCCGAATCAGCTTGTCCGGTGTGTAAGGCTTGGGAATGAATCCCAAGCGCTCGAGGGTTGCCGGAAGTTGCTTGTCTTTATCCGAGTCGGCGGCGCAAGTATAAATCACCTTAAGATCAGGCTTGGACTCCTTAAGCCGGTTCGCTAGTTCCCGACCGGACGTGTCGCCCGTCAAATTAATTTCGGTAAGCAGGAGATCAACCTTCGACGCCTGTCCGTCCCATAACACCAACGCCGTGGCGCTGTCGTCTGCTTCGACCACTTTGTAATCGTTCCAATTGAGAACGCAACGTGCCAGCGCACGCACGCGATCATCCGGCTCGACCAGCAAAACGGTCCCTTTCATGGCAGGTGCGGAGACCTTCGCCTGAATCCGGGTGAGAACCTCAGCCGTGGGTGCCGGAGGAAGAAAGACGCGAAACTCCGTCCCTGCGCCGATGTCGGTGGTGTAGTCAATCCAACCGGATAGTTGACGTACCGCCCCATAAACACCCGCCAGGCCGAGACCCAGCCCTTTGCCGGTTGCTCGGTTGCAGAACGGCTCGAAAAGCCGCGCCTGGATTTCTGGAGTTATTCCGCATCCGGCGTCGCTTACGGAAAGACGGACGAATTCCCCCGCGCGCGCGTCCACATTACCTTGCACCTGTGTTTCATCGAGGCGCAGCGTCGCGGTGCTGATTCTGATGGTACCGCCGTTGGGCATGGCTTCGCGCGCGTTCAGCACCAGGTTGACGAGGATGTATTCCACCAAGTAGCGATCCGCCAAAGTTGGCGCCAAAAAACTTCCACACGTGTTTTCAATGGCAATCTGCTCGCCGACGAGGCGCTGAAGTACCGGGCTCTGTGCGCGGACAAGCCCGTTCAAGTCCAGGGGTTCGACTTGAACCGGATGTTGGCCGCCAGCAACGAGTAACTGGCGCGTGAGCGCGGCCGCGCGCGCCGTCGCCGATGAAATCTGGTTCAGTTGCTCGATCGTCGCCGGCTCATTGGTTTTCTTGAGCAAGACAGACGTGTGACTCTGGATGACCGTGAGCATGTTGTTGAAATGATCAGCCACTCCCCCAGCCACGCGCCCCATCAGTTCCGTTCTGGCCTTATGGCGTGCTTCGAGTTCACGGCGGCGTCTCTGGCTGATGTCCTCGGCCAGGACCAGTCGGGCCGGCGCCCCGGCGTAAGTGATATCCGTCGCACTGATCTCCACATCGAGCGGCGTCCCGTCCTTTCTATAGTGCTGCCAGTGTCCCCGTGATTTCGTTCCCGTGCAGCATTCGGCAATGTACTGCAGAAACTTGCCAACGGTCGCGCCCGGCAAAAGGTCGCGAACCGTCAAGGCCGAAAATTCCTGGGGCGTGAATCCATATTGCCGGAGGGCGGCATTGTTAACCGCCAGGAATTGAGACGAACGAACATCGAAAATCCACATGGGCTGCGGATTCTCCATAAATACCAGGCGATATTGCGCTTCCGATTCGCGCAAGGCTTTTTCCGACAGATCACGACGCGCAATTTCGGCAAGCAATTCTTCATTGCCCTTGGCCAGTATGGGACTGTGTTCCTCGACCCTCGATTCCAACTGGCGATGGGCGGTCATTTCACGACCACGCGCCCGCTCACGTTCGGATAGCATCGTTTCGATATGCATCATGCCAATGAGCAACAACACCGACCCGGCCGCGTAAACGATTTCGGGCATGAATTGCCAGGCCTGACCGCTTCCCGCCGGCTTTAATGGACCGACCAAATGCAGCAATGCCAGCGATGTGAAGGCAATCACGACGAACCAACCGACACGCTGCGCCCCGTAACGCCGGACGAGCCGCAGAGCGTAAGAAGGCACGGTGAGTTGCAGCGCGCCGCCAATCAAAGCAAGGATGGGAGTCATAATTCGGAGAGGTGCTTTGTTTAATCGCGCGACCCGCCGCCTGTCCACAAGTCAGGCATGCCATTACGCCCTTCTGGACGTATGGCCTTTCGCCGCGTACGCGGGATCGAAAATCGAGGCTGTTTCACGGAAGTAGCCACGCTGTTGAGAGAAATAAGCAGCAACCAGACCAAGCCCTTCCAACGAGAAACACGGTGTCCTGATGCCGATGGTGAAGGAATACCTGGGAATCAGCATCGGGCGAACGTTCAAAAAGCGAAAAGACAGGGGCCTATCATCAGCACCCTGTCTCAACGCAACGGTCGGAACATTTGCTAAAGGACGACGAGCGGCATGCCTCGTGGCAAGCGAACGACCACCGTGCCCGCAATCTTGTCGTGCCAACCCTGCTTCTCTTTGTCCCAGGCAATCCACAAAAAGCCGACGAAGAACATCACAATTGAAAACGCCGCGGCCAGCGCACGCACCAACCCGACGGTAATCGTCACGGGCTGGTCGTCGAGCCGGACAACTTTCAAGTTCAAGACGATGCCGCCCACGGTGGTTCCTTTCCACGTCCACATGCCGGCGAAGTAAGCCAGCGGTACGAGCAGCCAGAATGGTCCCGTCAATCCACCCAGAATGCTGACAAGCACAACGTCCAGAAAGCCAGCGCCCATGCGTTCCCAGAAACTTGCCCTCGGATAGATCACCGCCTCAGGCGCCGCTGGTGCGGTTGGCGGAACGAACATCGGCGCGGGTGGCGGCGTGCCTCCCGGTGCAGCCGCCGGTTCAGGATTGCTCGGTGGATTTGCGGCCGCAGCGAAGCTCGCTGCGCCGGACACTGAAGTTGGGCTTCCAACGGAAGGTTGCCCTTGACTCTCGGGGTAACTCGCCGCTCCCAGGATACCTGTTGAATTGGACGGTGCGAAAGGCGCAGCGGGTGCAGGCACGGTCGGCGACGGCGGCGAGGCCGCGCGCTCGGGCATTTCCTTGCGCGCCCCACCGAACATACCCATCACGGCGGCACCCAAAGCCCACAATCCGGTGACCATGAATGCAATCACGCCGAGCACCGGCACGAGATAAACTGCTGTGATTATGCAACTGCCCAACAGCAGCGCCAAAGCCGGCTTTAGTTGGGTCGCATTGCTGAAAGCACGCGCGACTGACTCGCCCAGAAATTCGAGAAACGCGACTTTGCCAATGAGCGCTCCGAAAAACAGCGCTGCCAACAGGAAAGGAACAACAAATACGCCAATACCCGTCGCAACCAGGATCAGGATGATTACGGGCACAAGCAGCAGCGTCAGAAGGCCCATGAGAAACGTGGTAGCCGGCCGCCGCGTCAACTCGCGCACACAAGCCGCCACGGGTCGGGGCGTCGCCACCGCGACGAGCAAATAGACCAGAAAGAAAATTCCCGCCACAACCCAGACCCATCCGACTTGCGGCGCCAGCGGGCGCAATTTGAAAACACATTCGACCACCCAAACCTTCAGCGAACGCAGACCGGGAACGGGCACCTCCTGAATTCCACCCTCCACCTTCGCACCTGCGGCACGGTCCACGCGGCCACCGACGCACACAACTTCGCCGCGCACTGTCGCACCATCGGCTATCGTTATCGTGCCCCCGACCGACACTACATCGCCTTCCACCGTGGCGCCCGATTCGATTGTCACGTCGCCCAGCACCGCGACCACGGCATCGCCAACCTCACCCGACACCGTAACATCGCCAGCCACCGCCACGACGGCATCGGTTACTTCCCCTCGTGCAATGGCTGAACCGAGAATCGCGACCACCGCTTCCGCTGATTCCCCGGCTTTCAACTCGGCGGTCGAACCGATGGCCACCACCGCCTCGCGGCTTCGTTTCCAATTGCCCGTTTGCGTCCCGGCCTCTTCGGGTGCGTCCGTGGGCGGCGCGTTGGTGATGGATTCGTCCGGCGCGGCCTCTGCCGGCGGCGTAGCGGGGTCCTGGTCCTGTTGCGCGTAAGTCGTACTGGCAATCCACGTTCCCAGCACTACCGCCAGCGCAGCCCCACAGATTTTTTGCCAACACATTTTTTTCATAAATTCGTTTTCCCTATCTCCGCGCCATCGCAAAGCGCACATACGCGGTTCCCAAGCCAAAACACGCGGCATAGCCGACCGCCACCACCAGCGCAAACCCAACAATCACGCCCATGCCCAGATGCCGGACCGCGGTCGTGAGTGCGTCCACCAGGACGCCCGCCGTTTTCCAGAACACACCGAAGCCGGCGAGCCACCCGCTGACTTGCTGGCCGGTTGAGGACGCGCTTGCCACCTGTGACAAATCCGTCGCGCCAAAAAAAAGTGCCCCGGACATCGCCAACAGAACGATCAGCGAAGCCGCCTGCCAAGCCACGGGCCAGGTTTGCCAAGCACGCTGATACCAGGGAACGGCGGCGCGTTGTTCTATCGTTCCTATGATCCGCGCCGCCAGCCCCCTTGGCGCCTGCAGGTCGCCCAACGCGATCAACTCGCGTTGCACGCTCGTTTCCAATTGCTTTTCGTATTCGGGATTCATGCAGGTTCGACCGGCTTAGCTCGGTTCCTCCGCCAGCTTCAGCCGGAGCTTTTTCCGCAGCGCCTCGCGCCCGCGAAAGATATCTGTCTTCACCTTGCCCATCGAAACGCCCAGCTTCTCGGCAATCTCATCGTATTGCAGCCCCTCAAGATGATACAGCACCAGCGGCACGCGCTGCGCGCTGGGCAGACTTTGCAACGCGCGCTCGACGATTTCCTTCCTGTCCGCGGCAGCAATCGCCTCGTGCGTGTCGTCCGGCGCCGGGAACGAAATTTCCTGCTCGTCGTCATCATCCATCCCGCGGAACATGTCCGAGAAAAAACTCCAGCGCGCGCGATACCGGGACAAGTGATTCAAACTCAGATTGGTGGCCACCGTTTTCAACCAGCCTCCCGCCGTCGGACTTTCTCGGAGTTCGCCGAAGCGCTCATACGCGCGGAGAAAAACCTCCTGGCTGATGTCTTCGGCTTCGGCCTGGTTGGCGAGCAAACGCATGGCAGTGCTAAACACCATGTTCTGGTAGTTGTGCAGGAATGCCTCGAACTGTTGCGCGTCTGTCATTGACCGGCGATCCCGCCCCGGCGGGACCGTGGGTGATCTTAACGCGGAACACTGCGTGAACGCAAAGTTGTTGCATAACCTGCCGGTGATTGATTCGTGTAACGCATGGCCGCAGCTTTCAGGCAACCATCCGCGCGCTGGTCACGGCCATCTCCGGTCGCAACGGTGTCGTGCATCGGCTTGAGGCCGCGTCCATCTGGAATGTCCCCGCCAACGATGCTGCTGCCGCGGAGAATGGCCGGGCCGCCCAGGCCCGTTTGGCGACGAAGCCCACGGGCAATAGCGGCAATGGCTGCGTCGTCTTGAACACCGGATTCAGCGTGGATTTCAAAGTAATCGTTTTCATCTGTCGTTGTGGTAATTACCCGGCAGACCGGGATTTGTTTCAGGTTTTTGGCAGCGGCGATTGGCTGACCGCAGCGTAGAGGCCATCCAGAAGTCCATGCACCTCCAGTTCAAGCATCACGATCTTGCAGATTAGCAACGCCAGAATTGCGCACGCGGCCAGAATCAACCAACCCGTCAGGTGGTTCCGAAATTCAGAATTCCGTTGGGTTTCAGTTTGGCCGGCGTCTGCCTCATGTGTCTCCGGCACGGTCGAATCAATCAAGGTTTCCATAGTAGCGATTTCGTTATTGTTCAGATTTCAGTTTCCCGGCTGGTTGGCCGGCGATTTCATTTTCGTTCGATTTCAAAGTTCAACAAAGCGGTCCCGCACTCCCTTCCCTTCGTGACTTCCGGTTGAATACCCAGTCACGGCGCGATTTGTTTCAGAAATGAATTCGCGCCCGCGCGGTCTGCGAGCTTAGGCAAAAACCAGTTCGCCAGCCTTGGCATCAAAGCCGGCGGGCTGGTATGAATGGGCGCGATGAAATTGTTCGCCGCCTCGATCGTTTTCGTTTGCTCCGTTGTTGCGACCAGCCAGGCCTTCGATGTGATCATTCGCGGGGGGCGCATCGTGGATGGCTCGGGCAATCCGGCCTACCATGCCGACGTGGGTGTGAAAGACGGGCGCGTGACCGCCATCGGACGCCTGACCGCGAAGGCCGCAGCGGAGATTGACGCCAAGGGCCTGGTCGTCGCGCCCGGGTTCATTGATGTCCACACGCACGCGGACGAAGTCGCGGAACAGTCGAGGGCCGAGAATTTTCTCCGCATGGGCGTGACAACCATTGTAGCCGGGAATTGTGGAGGCTCGGCGCTCGACGTGAGCAAGGCCTTCGCCGAAATCGAGGAAAAGAAAATTTCCGTAAACTTCGCCACGCTCATCGGCCACAACACCGTTCGATCCAAAGCGATGGGCGGCACGTTTGATCGTCCGCCAACGCCAGAGGAACTTGAAACGATGCGCTCGCTCGTGGGTAAAGCCATGAAGGACGGCGCCGTCGGGCTTTCCACAGGACTGATTTATCTCCCGGGAGTGTTTGCGAAGACGGATGAAATTGTCGCGCTGGCCAAGGTTGCCTCAGCTTACAACGGTATTTATGTCAGCCACATGCGGCACGAGGACTCACGGATTTACGACGCGTTGGATGAGGTTTTTCAAATCGCGCGCGAGGCCAACATTCGCGCGGAAATCTCCCACATCAAGCTGTCGGGCGAGCGCTCGTGGCATCAGGCGGACAAGGTCCTCGCTTACATTGAGAAGGTGCGCGCCGAGGGTCTCGACATCACGCAAGACCAGTACGCCTACACCGCGTCGAGTACCGGCATCAGTCAGTTGATTCCGGACGAAGCGTTCGATGGCGGGCGTGAGAAATTCCTGGAGCGCCTCGCCATCTCGACCGAGAAGGCCAGGATCGTGGCGGGCATGAAAAAAATGTTGGCCAACCGAGGCCGTGAAGATTACGCCTACGCTGTCATTGCGTCCTATCGGCATGATAGCTCACTCAACGGCTTGAACATCGTAGAGGCTACCAAGAAACTGCGCGGCTCGGATTCGCTCGACGACCAAATCGAAACGATCCTGGAGATTCAGAAAAACGGTGGGGCGAGCGGCGTGTTTCACGGCATGAACGAGGAGGACTTGCAGAAATTCATGCGTCACCCAAATACGATGGTCGCCTGCGACAGCGGCTTGCGCAAACTCGGCGAAGGCGTCCCCCACCCTCGTGGTTATGGCAACAATGCCCGGGTGCTGGCCCGCTACGTTCGCGAACTCAAGGTGCTGCGCCTGGAAGACGCCATTCGCAAGATGACCAGCCTGCCCGCCAATTCTTTCCGGCTAACGCAACGCGGCGAACTTCGCGAGGGCAACTGGGCGGACATCGTCATCTTCGATCCAGAAAGAGTAAACGACCCGGCCACCTACAACGATCCGCACCATTATGCGGTGGGCATCCCCTACGTGTTGGTCAATGGCGTCCTGGTGATCAAGGACAACGAACACACCGGCGCGACGCCCGGACAGGTGCTCCGGCATCGTCCTTGAGATGAGCCACAAAGGGTCCAAGAAAGAAGTTGAAAGCAAGTTGCCCTCGCGCGGCAGCTCGACACGCAGCCTGCAAATCCACCCACTCACGCCCGAGCGTTGGGCGGACTTTGAAAAGTTGTTCGGCAAAAACGGTGCGTGCGCGGGTTGCTGGTGCATGTGGTGGCGATTGCCGCATGCCGAATGGCTCGCTCAGAAGGGCGAGGCGAATCGTAAGGCGATGCGGCGCGTGGTCAAATCCGGCGCGGTTCCCGGTTTGCTGGCCTACGCGGACGGAGAAGCGGTAGGTTGGTGCGCCCTTGGTCCGCGCGCGATTTATCCACGCTTCAATACGTCGCGCGTCTTGAAGCCGGTGGACGATCAACCCGTCTGGTCCGTGACCTGTTTCTTCGTGGCGCGCGCGTATCGCCGCTGCGGCATGACCGCAAAGTTGCTGGCGGCGGCGACCAGGTTTGCCCACGAGCACGGCGCGAAAATTCTGGAGGGCTATCCCGTCGAGCCGAAGCGCGATCAAGCGGACGCATTTGTTTACACCGGCCTCGCATCGGCTTTTCGGAAAGCCGGATTCAAGGAAGTGGCGCGGCACTCCCCTACCCGTCCGATCTTCCGTCGTGAACTGAAACGCCGCCGGCGATGAGGATTCCGCAGTTGCCGCCCAGCCAAGTAGCGCGCTCGTCTTCAGCGAACTCGCAAAAGGGCTTGGCAACCTCCTGCGCCAGGTTCATTGTCCTGTCATGAGAAAGGCCACGACAAGCGGATCAGCAGGCGTGGCTGAAACCACTCGGCCAAAAGCGGAGGCCGCGCCAGGCGGCAAGATTCATCCCGTAATTATCTACCCGTTCAAACCGCCTGAGGAATACTCGGACTTGGAGGAGCTTTATCAATTGGTCGCGAGCCTCGATGCTGCAAAGGACAGATTTTGCCGGCCAATCACGGTCATGGATCGCAAGACCCACGCCTCGCTCGAAAGTAACAAGCAATTCCTAAATTTCAGAAACGACGTGGTCGCGAAATGCTCGGACATTCTGGACGCGTGGTGCGTGGACACGTGCCAGATGTGGTATTCAGGCTTGGGCGCGGCATTTGAACGCGGTGAGCCCGAGGATATTTACTGGCTGATTCCCGGCGACTTCAATTACGGCAGCGGCGCGGGCAAGGAAGTTTTGAGCCGCCTGCATGATTTGCCCGAAATCTGCCTCGAACTCGGGCAGGACATTTGCATCGGCGAGATTATGACGGACCACAATCACGCCAAACGTTTGATTGACACCTACGGTACGTTCGCGCTGCTCTACAACTGGTTTCCGGCCGAGGCCCGCGAAATCCGCCAATACACGGAGTGGCCGCGCTCGGAGTTCTTCGCGGTGCGGCACGGTTTTCTTCGGGAAGTGCTGCGGCAACGCTGGTTCGCTTACGAGCAAACGGTGGTGATGCTGCTGCAAGCCGTGTTCAACCACAAACGCATCTGCCGGTTTTCCGTGGGCCAGATTTCCGACTTGCCCGAAGGGCGCGAATCACTGGCGTCGTCCATGCAACAGGTGGAACGCACCGAGCGCGTCTTGAAAACCATCTGGCGCGAACGCAACGCCGCCCGGCGCGATTGGAGCGAACAATACCGCACACTCGAAACCCAGTCGGAACAGGTCCGCCAAAGCGCCGTCATCATCCTCAAGCATGTGCTGGGTTGAGTCGCGGCGTGACGTTTCAAGCAGAAGGATGTCAAGTTGAGTATGAACCCCACTCGTTACGGAGCGCATCGGACTTTGCGGGCGGTGAATTTTGTCTGCAACGCGCCGCAGGCCAAATCGGTCAGCCTCGTGGGCGATTTCAACGAGTGGAATCCTGCGTCAAATCCGATGAAACCAATGCCCGACGGCGCGTGGTTTCTCACGATGGAACTTCGGCACGGCCATCATCGCTATGCGTTCCTTGTGGACGGCCATCTCACGCTCGATCCGCGCGCTCAGGGAATTACCCGGAACGACGCGGGCGAACGCGTGAGCCTGGTGCCGGTGAGCTGAAAGCTCGTGATACGTGCGATTGGCTGTTGAAAAAGATTGCCTGCCTCTGTGCGCGACCGCAGATTGGAGCAGCCGACGGAGAGATGGCAGAGTGGTTTAATGCACACGCCTGGAAAGCGTGAGTGGCTAAACCCACCGGGGGTTCGAATCCCCCTCTCTCCGCCAGTTCCGCCGAGTCCGCCGGAAGTCCGGAAAATTCTGAGGCTAACTTTCGCGCCCTCGCCTGGTCACCCAAGGTCGAACGATACGTGCTTCGTTTCCAGGAATGCGTCCATTCCTTCTGCACCCAGTTCGCGGCCCCAGCCGCTTTGCTTCATGCCGCCGAACGGACATTGAGACGTCGTTGGCAGTCCGTCGTTGATTCCAATCGTCCCGGCTTCCAGCACTTCGGCCAGGTGAAACATGCGCCTAACGTCCCGCGTAAACGCGTAGGCGCTCAAGCCGTGAATGGAACGATTCGCCAGTTCAATCGCCTCCTGGTCGGTATCGAATGCCGTAACGGGCGCGACCGGGCCGAACGTTTCTTCAAACATGCACAAGCTGTTGTGGCCAACGCCGGCCAGCACTGTGGGCTCAAAAAAATATCCGACTCGCGCCATGCGGCGACCGCCGCACAGCAACTCCGCGCCGCCTTTCACCGCGTCATGCACGTGCTCAGTAGCCTTGGCCAGCGCATCTTCGTCAATCAGCGGGCCGACTTGCACCTGCGGATCCACCCCATCGCCAACTTGCAACGCCTTGACCTTCTCTTTGAGGTTGCGAAGGAACTCGGCATACAGGGGCCGTTGCACGTAAATCCGGTTTGCGGCAATGCAAGACTGGCCGCTGTTTCGGAACTTTGCCAGCAAGGTGCCGGCGACCGCCTCTTCCACCGGACAGTCATCGAACACCAACAGCGGCGAGTTCCCGCCCAGTTCCAACGAAAGCGGCTTCACGTGTCTTGCGGCGCCGGCAATCAGTTTCCGCCCGACTTCAGTTGAGCCGGTAAAGGTGATTTTCCGGCATAACGGATTCTCCAGAAATTCGCCGGCAATTTCCCCGGCGGTGCCCGCAATCAGTTGAAACACACCCTGCGGCAACTCGACCTTGTGCACGCACTCGGCCAGTGCCACGGCCGACAAAGGCGTGCGGCTGGCTGGTTTGAGAATCACCGGGCATCCCGCCGCGAGCGCGGGCGCCAATTTGCGGACCGGCAGCATGAGCGGAAAATTCCATGGACTGATGGCGGCCACCACACCCACCGGCCTCTTGAGCACCAAATGCCGTTTGCTTTCGATTTGTTGCGGCACCACGCGGCCATAAGTCCGCCGGGCCTCCGCCGCAAACCAGCGCAAATGGTCCACGGCCATCGCCACTTCGCTTTGACTTTGGCCAATGGGTTTGCCGTTCTCCAGCGTGATGATCCGGGCAATCTCTTCGCGGCGACGTTCCAACTCGTCCGCGATCTTTTCCAGCAACTCACACCGGCCCTTGCCCGTCACGTCGCGCCACCCGGCGAACGCAGCGTGCGCGTCGGCGATGGCCTGGGCTACATGCACGCGGTCCACGACGGACATTCGCCCGACGGCTTCGGCACTCGCGGGGTTCATGACCGGAATGGAATCGCCGGTAATCACCCAATTGCCGTTTAAATAGACCGGGTAAGTTTTCATCGTTGTCCCTTTCCAGGGGAAAGGCTTCGTGTGCTTTCGACATGGTTAGTCGGCAAAGCGAACGCGGTCACGCCTTTTCTGTGCAGCTTCCACGATACACATGGGACTCTGACCAATTCGAGCCGCGCGCCGCCTTGCCCGTCGCATTATCGCATTGACGGACTTCATATTGCCGGGCGACGATGTGCCGACACAGCCAAATACAGAATCCAGACAACTCGAATCGAACCCTGAAGTATGGCGACATCCTTGGTCAAAAAAACAATCCTTCTGGTGGAGGACGACTCCGACGTGCGCGAAATCCTCAGCCGAACTCTGCGAAAGGCTGGCTACGAAGTTCAGGAAGCCGGACACGCGCTCGGCGCGGTCTGTGCCATGGTGCGAGCCGGCGCAGATTTGATCCTGACGGATATTCGGATGCCCGTCGTGGATGGCCTCGGACTGGTTCGCGAACTCAAAGCCCACCAGGACACGCGCGGCGTGCCGATCGTTGCGATCACGGGGTTTGACACACCGGCCAGCCGGGCCGCAGCACGCGAGGCGGGTTGCGTTGGTTACATCACCAAGCCAATCGAAACCCAGGATTTCCTGAATCAAATCGAGAAGTTTGTCGGCGCGGCCCAATAAACGGTTTCGAGACTTTTTATCCCGGACCTTCGGGGCAATCTTCTGTTTGCTGGTGGTCGTGTGTGGCGATGCACCCGCCTCGTCAGCGACCAGTTTTCTTGACCACACCGCTGCCGCTCGAACATGCTGCGCGCAGGATCGCTTATGCCATTGGGTAACGACACGCTCGCAAAACTCCGGGAAATCGTCGGCTCGCAGAACGTTCTCACCGAGAAGGAAGACCTTATCCCCTATTCGTTCGACGGCACAGCAGCGCTGCAACAGATGCCCGGCTGCGTTGTCTTCGCCGGCTCCACCGAACAGGCTGCGGGCGTTTTGAAATTCGCGAACCAAAGTCGCGTTCCCGTTGTGACGCGTGGTTCAGGCACGGGATTGAGCGGCGGCAGCCTGCCGGTGACCGATTGCATCGTGCTTTGCCTCGTCAGGATGGATAAAATTCTCGAGCTGGATCGCGCGAATCTGGCCATGCTCGTTGAGGCCGGAGTCACGACGCTCACAATTTCGGATGCGGCCACAGCAGCTGGTTTGTTTTATCCGCCCGACCCCGGCTCGATGAAAATCTCCACCATCGGCGGCAACGTGGCGGAAAACTCTGGAGGTCTGCGGGGCTTGAAATACGGCATCACGCGCAATTACGTCATGGGCTTGGAAGTCGTTCTACCGGATGGCGAGGTTTGCTGGATGGGCAACAAATGCGTCAAAGACGTGGCGGGCTATTCACTGCGCGACTTGTTCATCGGCTCGGAAGGCACGCTCGGCGTCATCACGAAGGTTTTGCTCCGGCTCATCCCCAAGCCGCAGGCCAAGAAAACCATGATCGCCACTTACGCGGCGATGGACCAGGCGGCACAAACCGTGTCCGACATCATCGCCGCCCAGATCATTCCCTGCACGCTGGAGTTTCTAGACCGCACGACGATTCGTTGCGTCGAAGATTTTGCAAAGGTCGGCCTGCCGCTTGATTGCGAAGCGTTGCTGCTCATGGAAACGGACGGACACCCGGCTGCGGTCGCCGAGGAAGCCGCTAAGATGGAAGAACTCGCCCGTAAGAACGGGGCGAAAGAAGTTCGCGTCGCCAGGGACGAAGCCGAGGCCACGAAACTGGCCACCGCGCGCAGGAGCGCCTTTTCCGCGCTGGCCCGGGTTGCGCCAACCACAATCCTCGAAGACGCGACCGTGCCACGCAGCGAACTGGCCAAGATGATTCGCTTTGTTGAAATCACCGCGAAAAAATACAACCTCAAAGTCGGCACATTCGGTCACATGGGCGATGGCAATCTGCATCCCACGTTTCTGACCGACGAACGGAACAAGGAGGAAATGCACCGCGTCGAGGAGGCATTTAAGGAAATTTTTGACGAAGCCATCCGGCTGGGCGGAACAATCACCGGTGAGCATGGCGTTGGCCTGGCCAAGAAAAGCATCCTTCCAAAGTTCATCGGCGACGCGCAGATGCGGGTGCTAAAGGAAGTGCGGCGCGCACTGGACCCGAACGGCATACTGAATCCGGGAAAGATGTTTGACTAACGCCCGGCTGGAGAATTCGATGTCCCTTTTAGGGCTGCGGGCAAGTCGCGTTTCAGTGCTTCAAGTGCGTCTTGAATCGCCAACGAAAGCGAAGTCCCATAACTCGCGCTTGTCGCCGCCCAATTCATCCCCACGCTTCCCTCGCCTTGATAAGTTTTGCGGAAGATTTCCTGGCCATCGCGGAGGATTCGCACATGAAGAGACGCTTTGCCTTCGTAGCTCATGTACGCGTCACAATACAAATTGACGAGCGATCCTCCGATGGCGGGAACCTTCTGCGTCGCCGCGCTATCAGTGGCGCTAAGCAACGTATAACCGGCCCGCGTCAATTCGCTGCGTACGGCCTGATTCAATACTTCTGCCAAGTCGTTGTCCGCCACGACTTCGGCGGTTTTCATTCCGAACCCGTTGCGCACATGGCCCACAACCCGCTTGTCCGCGCGGTCATCCGTGAATGGTTCCAGTACAATTTCGCCTTGTGAACCCGCTGGGGCGCTGATTAGCGCTACTTTGTTGGTTTTCGAGGTCGCAGGAGGATACGTGACCTTGGCGTGGCGCGTGCCAAATGCGCAGCCTGAAGTGAACAGTGAACAAAGAAGCACGGCCAACGACAGGAGAAACGAAACACTTGGAGTCTTCATCGTTTTCAAAGGTTTGCCCGTCCGGAAAAATCCTAAAACTGAAAGTGTTGGCCTGTCAATTCTCAAGGCTTCTCGCAGCTTCTCGCAGGTTCCAATGTTCCAATATCTTCTTGTATCCATCCGCGCCCAATCATGTTTAGATGTCGCCGGCAATTGTGCTGGTAAGTTCTCCAATCGCAAAGCGCCCGTCGAGGCTTGTGGCTCTCGACTATTCTGTCGTGCAGCAGTGCATGCACTGCGGTTTGTGTTTGCCCACGTGCCCGACCTACGACGCGACGAAGTTGGAGCGCAACAGCCCGCGGGGTCGCATCGCTCTGATGCGCGCGATTGCTGATGACCGGCTCGACGTGACCAAGACCTTCGGCGACGAAATGTATTTTTGCCTGGGCTGTCTTGCATGCATGACGGCTTGCCCCGCGGGCGTGAACTACGCCGAATTGTTCGAGCACGCTCGCGCCGAGGTCGAGGAAAAGCGTGTGTTAAGTTCGCCCAAGCGCAATTTCATCCGCGCGTTTGCCGTGAAGTGGCTGTTCATGGAGCATGCCCGCCTGCAACTGCTCGGGAAATTTCTGAGGCTTTATCAGCAACTCGGCCTGCAAGCACTGATCCGCAAGAGTGGCATTCTCAAGTTGCTGCCCAAACGACTTCGCGAACTCGAAGCCATCACCCCTCCAATCCAGCCGCAGTTTTCCTCGGAAATGATCTCGCCTGTGACGCCGGCCGGCGGTGAGAGGAAATATCGCGTCGCGCTGCTGACGGGTTGTGCGCAGGACCTGATTTTCAGCGATGTGAACCGCGACACGGTCGAGGTGCTGGCGCAGAACGGCTGCGAAGTTGTGACGCCATCCGACCAGCAATGCTGCGGTTCGTTGCATGCGCATAATGGCGAGTGGACATTGGCGCAACAACTGGCCCGAAAGCAAATCAACCAGTTTCCGCCCGAGCAATTCGACGCCATCATCACGAACGCGGGCGGCTGCGGCTCGCATCTAAAGCATTACGCCAAGCTGCTGGCGGACGACCCTGTTTATGTTGAGCGCGCGCACTTGTGGGATAAAAAGGTGAAGGACATTCACGAATGGCTGGCCGAAATCGGCATTCGCCCACCCGCAGCTTCTCCCGCTCCCCTCAACAAGGAGCGGGTCGGCGTGAAGCGTGAGAATGTCACGGCACATACAACTTCAGGTGGGCGCCCAACGGAGAATGCTCACCCCTCACCCTCAATTCCTCCCCCCGTTGAGGGGAGAGGGAAGTCACACGCTGGCGTCACCCATGATTTGGTTGTCACCTATCACGAGTCCTGCCATTTAAGCCACGGACAAAAAGTTGTTGGCCAGCCACGGCAGGTATTGAAGGCGATTCCGAACTTGAAGCTCGTCGAACTGCCGGAAGCCACGTGGTGTTGCGGCAGTGCCGGTATTTACAATCTCACCCAGCCAGAAATGGCGGACCAACTCCTCGACCGGAAGCTGAAGCACATTCGCTCAACCGGCGCGACGGTTGTGGCCACGGGCAATCCCGGTTGCTTGCTCCAACTCATAAACGGCGCGAAGAAGATTGGTTTGCCCTTGCGGGTGGCGCATCCAATTACTTTGCTGGCTGAAGCTTATCGGCAACATTCACCTTCATCATCAGACTGAGCAATTGTTTCCAACCGCGTCTCGATAAACGCTCATGCGCACGAAAGCCGAAATCATCGCCCAGCTAACCGACCCGGGAATCATCGCCGTCGTCCGCGCCAGGAAATCCAGTCAAGCCATGCCCATCGCCGAAGCCCTTCTCGCCGGTGGTGTGATCGCGGTCGAAATCACCATGACAACGCCCGATGCGCTCGCGGCTATTCGCGAGGTCAGCGAAAAACTGGGCGATCGCGCGTTGGTGGGTGCAGGCACGGTGCTCGACGGGAACACCTGCCGCGCGGCCATTGCGTCGGGCGCGCAGTTTATCGCGAGTCCGATTTGCCGCCCGGAACTGGCGCACATCGCCAACGCCGCGCATAAGCCCGTGATGCTCGGCGCTTACACGCCTACGGAGGCGCAACTGGCCCATGAAGTGGGCGCGGACTTCGTAAAAATTTTCCCCGCCGACGGCCTCGGGGCGAACTACATCAGGGCGTTGCGAGCTCCCCTGCCCCACTTGCGCATCGTGCCCACGGGCGGCGTGGACTTGAACACAATCGGGGATTTTCTGAAGGCAGGCTGCCCGGCACTCGGCGCGGGATCATTTCTGATCAGCAGAGAAATTCTGGAGCACGACGATTGGCCGCAACTGACAAGGCGCGCGGCGGAGTTTGTCAAAGCGGCCAGGGCTGCTCGGGGTTGACTGAAATTTTCGCGACAAAGTGGTTCGATCGGCCGTCACTTAGTCGTTCTTTGACTTTCGATGGCCGTCGGGCGATTTTCAG